>JAUUWG010000140.1 GCA_030589165.1 Desulfobacterales bacterium | reverse complement strand
AAACTGCAAGTGGATGGCGTAAAAGACTTTTTGGCGCCATAATGACAAGGGGCTTGCGAAAATCGCTTATTACCTGGCGCCGGATCAGGTGAAAATACTGGGCGGGTGTAGTGAGATTGCACACCTGAATATTATTGCCCGCACACAATTGCAAGAAACGCTCCAGGCGGGCACTCGAATGTTCAGGACCCAACCCTTCCCAGCCGTGGGGTAGCAGCAAAACAAGGCCGCTTAAGCGCTGCCATTTTGTTTCTCCGCTGGAAATATAAAGATCGATGACCGATTGAGCATTGTTGGCAAAGTCGCCGAACTGTGCCTCCCAAATGACGAGACCTTGAGGTTGTGCCAGAGAGTAACCGTATTCGAAGCCAAGAATACCGGCCTCGGAAAGCATGCTGTCATACACCGAGAAGAGGGCCTGGTTCTTACCGATCACATTCAGCGGCGTATATTCTTTTCCGCTTTTGGTGTCTATCAGAACACTATGGCGCTGGCTGAAGGTTCCACGGCCAGAGTCCTGGCCGCTCAAACGGATGGGAATACCTTCATCCAACAACGAGGCAAAGGAAAGGGCCTCCGCATTGGACCAGTCGATTTTTTCCCCATTTTCAATGCAATCGAGGCGTTTTTTTAATATTCGCTTCAGCTTCGGATTCGGGGATAATCCATTCGGAACGGTGTTCAGTTTATGGGCAAAAGAAACGAGTTTTTCCTCCGAGACTCCGGTTTTCAGAGTATCATGAGAATAACGTCCGTGAAAATTTTTCCAGTTTTCATAAAACCGGGATTCGGGAAAGACACAAACGCTTTCTTTAACCGCCTGAAAGGATTTTTGTAGGTTGGCGTTTATTTTTTCCTGAATAACATCCAGGTTTTGTTTTTGGACATGGCCTTCTTCAATTAATTTTTGGGAATAAATTTTGTGAATGGGCGGTCGTCCCCGGATTCGTTCATACATCAGGGGTTGAGTGAAATAGGGCTCATCGCCTTCATTATGACCGTACCGGCGATAACATATCAAATCTATATCAACATCTTTGTTAAATGCCTTCCTGAATTAGGCGGCAAGCCGGACGACATGAATAGCGGCTTCCGGATCTTCGCCGTGGACATGGAAGATGGGGACCATCAGCATTTTAGCCACGTCAGTGGCGTAGCGAGTGGAGCGGGCATTTTCGGGAAGTGTTGTATATCCGATCTGATTGTTGATTATCAAATGGATTGTGCCGCCGGTTTTATAGCCTGCTATCTGAGACATATTAAGGGTTTCAGTCACAACACCCTGGCCGGCAAATGCAGCATCACCATGGATTAAAAGCGGTAAGACCCTGCTCTTTTTGTCACCTCCGAGGATGTCCTGACGGGCCCTGGCAAACCCTTGAACAACCGGATTGACGGACTCTAAATGGCTTGGATTGTTGACCAGAAATATGCGAAGAGAGTGACCCTCGTATGTTTTTATATCCGCCAGATAACCGTTGTGGTACTTGACGTCGCCGGAGCCAAAGATGTTGTCCGGATCATGGCAGCTTTCAAATTCACTGAAAATTTCTTCGTAAGACTTGTTTAGGATATTGGTCTGGACGTTCAAACGGCCGCGGTGGGCCATGCCGAGAATTATTTCGCGGCAACCCTGCCGACCGGCGAAACTGACAAGAAGATCAAGCATGGGAATAATCGCATCAGCACCTTCCAGAGAAAACCGCGTCTGGCCCAAATATGTTTTGTGAAGGAACTGTTCAAAAAGGGCGGATTGATAAAGTTTTTCCAAAATTCTAAGCTTATCTTCAGGATTAAGATCCGGGCGATTTCGAACCGGTTCCATGCGATCCTGTAACCAGCGGCGTTCATCAGGATCCTGCAGATGCATAAATTCTACTCCAATGGATCTACAGTAGGTTTGTTTAAGAATATTGATAATATCCCGCAGCGAAGCTCGGTTGCTTTTGGAAAAACTTTGGGCATAAAACATCGTATCCAGATCTTTTACGGTAAGATTGAAAGCAGCCAGGCTCAGTAAAGGATGGTCGGTGGGACAGGACGTAAGCGGGTCCAGACAGGCCAGTAAATGTCCGATATTACGATAACGGAATATCAGTGCTTGCACACTGGATTGTTGCAACGCCTGATCTTCATCACAAACGGTAACGGCTTCTCTATATTGGCCGTCGGCCAATTCAAAGCCCTCAAAGAAAAAACGCCAGTCCGGAGATACCGCGTTGGGATCGACTTTCCACTGTTTATACTGGGCGTCGATGAAGTCCGCGTTCAACGTTTCAGATAGGTCCATGCTCTTGTGCCTAATTTTTAATATTTGTCATTGGTCACCGACATCTGTCTTTTAGTTTTTCTTCCTGATGATTATAAAAGTGCGCCGGTTGTTCCATAAGAAATCCTTACGGGCGACATCCCGGTTACTGCCGGTCCGGAATTAAGGGTTGACGGCTTCGTAAAAAGTCGTCAACCCGGCGAAAGCCGGGGTCCAGGTCAGTCATAAGTTTCTGAAAACACTGGATTCCGGCTTGGCCGTCATCCCGGACCCCGATCCGGGACGGAATGACATAAAAATGATATTTTTTGACTTTTTACGAGTTCATCAAGGGTTCACTCAAAAAGAATTTCGCATTTTGGATGCCGATAAATTCCGACCGGCTGCGTTACGAAGACTCGAAATAAAATGACTAATCTCCCAGCTTAGCCATATGGTCATCGTAAAGGGTCTCAAGAAAAAGTTTGTGCTTTGCTTCTTCCTGGCAAAGCACCTTGAGGACTTTAATGTGCTCGGCATTGTCCGTCTTTTTCTGCAGTTCATTATACATTTTTAAAGCCTGTTCTTCCCGCTTCATGGCCAGCCGTAAAATATCCGTATAACTCATTCCGTCCTGATATTGCAGATCGATCATATAGTCGCTCCGTTTCATATCAGGTATCCATTTGAATTTATATTCTTCCAGCGCCTCCTTATTACTTTCCAAATTTTCAAGCATGGACTGATGCTTTTTCTCTTCTTCGGCCATCTCTTCCAAGGATTCTCTAACGCCTGCAAAAGAGGTCTGTTTCGCTGCATCCGTATAAAAAGCAGCGGCCTCCTTTTCTTTTTCTATGGCAAAACCGATAATCTCCTCAAAAGACTCAAAACTCATATTATCCTCCTTTAATGTAATTGGTTTTCTCGCTTATGCGTTTGCTTTGGGTTGACAGGGTTTTTGAAGAAAATCATAATCTCAAAATATACTCTTATCAAATTTTAAAATTTCTGCAACAAATATGACATCCCTATTTTATAGAGATCGAAACACCGGTTTCAGACATTATGCCTTGATTTTTCATCAATATTAAAAATTTTTTTGAAATTGTCGCTTTTTTTGTAATTATACATTTTAGGAAAGCGCTTAATTGTGCCTTATGAGACATTTTTGTATCAAGATTAATTTTGATACAGAATGTAGTTTTTATGTCTTCTTCTATACGTCGCTGGGTATATAGTAGCACCTTTTTGGAGAAACCACCTTACCATTCTTTTTCAGACTGCTTATTATCTTTGAAATCGCTTTACTCTCCTCGCCGATCATGTTTGCCACCTCACGCGGCCGAACAGGTTTACCTGCCTTTTTCATGGCAGCCAGTACTTTTTTTTCCATCCGTTTTTCCTCCTTGTTACATATTGTTGAGTTGTTTGTTAAGCCAGTCTTTGACCTTTCCTTCAATTGCGAAAACACCTTTGAAATTACCATTAACTTCAAGAAAACGTGCTTTTATAGCCTCCGGCATATCAATCTTTGCAAGTTCCACTGCTTCTTCAGAATTGCGCCGGATAAGATAGATTATAGGTGTTTTTCCCCAGGTATTTACCACAAAATAGTGGGTAACATCGTCTTTTGATTTGATTACGTAATTACCGCTGGCCCAGTTGTTTCCCCATTCAAGATACAGCCGGACGGCTTCTTCCGGGGTGATTTCCCAGTCTATGGCATTTAGTAGATCTGAGTTCTGTTTTAAAACTTTTAATCTCATCATGGCATATTTCCTTTACATGAATGTATATTGTACTTATAAAGAATCATTAAAAATTGACGGTCTCGTAAAAAGTCCAACTTCTGCGTTGTGCTGCATTTCGTAATCATTCAACGTACGATAAGTACGCCT
>JAUUWG010000061.1 GCA_030589165.1 Desulfobacterales bacterium | reverse complement strand
CTCAATACAAGGAATTTTCATGAAGGCCTCTGAATAAAAGGTTTTAATATGCAGTATTGAGCTTTTTGCTATAATTTGGAAAATAATTCAAATCAAAATTCATTCTTCCATCTGTCAATATCAATTTTTCGAAAACTCAAGAATATTGTTCCATTGCAGTCACCTGAGACATGAGATCATCTTTTTGGCTTGAGGAAGAAACGCGGCAATACACAACTACCTTCCTTGAGATATTCTTAATTCCTAAAATTTTTCTTACGTCCGATTCATCATAGAATCTTTGACCTGTAGGTGTTCTTTTAGCAATTAATTTACCTTCAGCGTCCCAACACCTTAGCGTAGACACCGATTTTCCTATCCTTTTTGCAAATTCTTTGATCCTATATATCTTACCCATAATGAATAAGTATAGGTAATTTTAGATAAGAAATTAAGAACTATTTACTGCTCCTCCGCCTCAGCACCCCGTTCTTTGATGGTAATGGCGAAATCCGGACAGTGCAGCTCACAAAACCGGCACCCGATACAATCGTCAGGCCGTTCAATCACCGGAGCACCACTTTCATCGCAACCGATGACATTTTTGGGGCAAAAGGCCATGCAGATCCCGCAGCGTTTGCACCAGTCGCGAAAGATGATTTGATCGTATCGTTTTCGGGTCAACAGTGATCACTTTTAGTGTCATCCAGAGAAAAAAGCAGTTCATTTGCTGCGATTGCAGGTGATGTTGTCCCCTTTTCCACCGCTTTTTCAATCTTTGGCAGCAATTTTTTGACATTGGGGTTTTGATAAAACCGCTCTTTAAGCCCTTCTTCCAAAAGGAACCACAGCCAGTCAAGGCCCTGTTTTTTCCGTTTTGTCTCCAGCTCTCCTGAAGCTGTAAGCTTTTTCCGGTGATCTAAAATAATTTCCCAGATCTCATCAATGCCGGTCATCTTAAGGGCACTGCAGGTAAGAACAGGCGAAGTCCAACTCAGAGAAGAAGGATTGATAAGGTGCAGGACGGTTTCATAGACCTTTTTTGCTTTTTGGGCTTTTTCAACATTATCGCCATCTGCCTTGTTAATGGCGATGGCATCCGCCAACTCCAGAACCCCTTTTTTTATCGCCTGGAGTTCATCCCCTGCACCTGCCAGCATAAGGACCAGAAAAAAATCGACCATGGAAGCTACCATGGTTTCAGATTGGCCTGCCCCTACGGTTTCAACAATAATTACGTCAAATCCGGCAGCTTCGCAAAGAAGCATTGATTCACGGGTTTTCCCTGCAACGCCCCCCAGGGTCCCTCCGGAAGGAGACGGTCGAATAAATGCCCTCTCCTCAACAGAAAGTTTTTCCATGCGTGTCTTATCAGCCATTATACTCCCGCCGCTTCTTGAGCTGCTGGGATCCACGGCAAGAACAGCCACGTGATGCCCTTTTTGCACAAGCTTCATGCCGAGGGTTTCTATAAAGGTGCTTTTCCCCACACCGGGCACACCTGTTATTCCGATACGCATGGCCTTGCCTGTAAAGGGAAGAATTCGGTCAATAATGGCCCGGGACAGATCCCGATGGGCGGGAAGCACACTTTCAATCAACGTGATGGCCTTGGCAAGCATCCTTCGGTTCTGCTCCAGCACACCCTGAACATAGTATTGGGGATCATGGGATATCATGTTGTAATCCTTATTTTGAATTTTGTATTGGGTCTTTTAATTCTCAGCTTCGGCCATTTTTTGGCGGGCACAGCCCACCCTACGGCTAGCAACATGGTAGAATATAGGGTGGGCTGTGCCCGCCAAAGGCGAAAGATTCCACAAAATGTCAGGTTTAGAAGTCGGTAAAGTATAAAAAATAGTGCAGTTATTTTTTCCCCTCCAGCGCATTTAATACCTGATTGGCCGAGTCTATAATCGATGTACCGGGTCCGAATATCCTTACGACGCCTTTTTCATAAAGAAAATCATAATCCTGCGGCGGGATTATCCCTCCGACAACGACAAGAATATCTTCAGCTTTTTTATTTTTAAGGGCCTCGATAAGCTGAGGAACCAAGGTTTTATGTCCGGCGGCCAGGCTGGAGACACCTATAATATGAACATCATTTTCCACAGCCATCTTCGCTGCTTCTTCGGGGGTCTGAAACAGGGGACTGATGTCCACATCGAACCCCAGGTCTGCAAAAGCGGTCGCAACGACCTTGATCCCGCGATCATGACCATCCTGTCCCATCTTGGTAACGAGTATTCTTGGTCTTCTGCCCTGTCTTTTCATAAATTCATCGGTTCTTTTTCTCACGGAATCAATGCGTTCGCTATCACCGTATTCTTGGGCATATACGCCGGATATGCACTGGGTGGTAGCTGCATACCGGCCGAAAACTTTTTCCATGGCGTCTGAAATCTCTCCTACCGTTGCCCTGGCTCTTACGGCAGGGATACATGCCTCCAGCAAATTTCCTCCGGATTCCGTACATTTTGTTATGGCTTCAAGTGCCTTTTGCACGGCATGATTGTCCCGCTTTGCCTTTATCTTTTTTAATTTTGCAATCTGTTCATCATGAACCGTACCAGGGACTTCAAGAACATCAAGTTCAAATTTTTCTTCTGTTTGATACTTGTTTACACCCACAATGACATCCTTGCCCTGGTCGATTCGGGCCTGTTTGCGGGCCGCTGACTCCTCGATCCGCATCTTGGGCATTCCTGTTTCAATGGCTTTGGCCATTCCGCCCAATTGCTCGATCTCATCCATAATTTTTGAGGCCTCCCTGATGATTCCATCAGTCAAGCTCTCAACATAATAGGAGCCGCCCAGCGGATCAACCACATGGCAAATCCGGGATTCTTCCTGAATGATGATCTGAGTATTTCTGGCAATTCTTGCCGAAAAATCCGTCGGCAGGCCTACGGCTTCGTCAAAGGAATTGGTATGCAGAGACTGGGTTTCGCCCAGAATGGCAGACAGACACTCAAGACTCGTTCGAATAATGTTGTTATACGGGTCCTGCTGGGTCAGACTCCAGCCGGACGTCTGGCAATGGGTCCTTAACATGGTTGATTTCGGATTTTTTGGATTAAACCGGCTGATTATTCGATGCCACAAAAACCGGGCAGCCCTCAGCATGGCAATACCCATGAAAAAGTTCATTCCTATGCCGAAGAAAAACGAAAGCCGGGGCGCAAAATCATCAATATCGAGTCCGGTGGCAATGGCCGCTCTGACATATTCAAGGCCGTCAGCCAGGGTAAATGCCGTCTGGAGAACGGAATCGGCACCCGCCTCCATCATGTGGTAACCGCAGATACTGATGGTATTGTATTTGGGCATATTTTTCGAGCAGTATCCGATGATGTCCGATACGATTCTCATGGAGGGCCTGGGTGGATAGATATAGGTATTTCTTGTGAGATACTCCTTCAAGATGTCGTTTTGTATGGTACCCGTCAACTGTTTTTGCTTTACGCCCTGCTCTTCCGCAGCAACGATGTAACCGGCAAGAACCGGCAAAACAGCGCCGTTCATCGTCATGGAAACAGACATCTTATCCAGGGGGATCCGATCAAAAAGAATTTTCATATCCTCTACGGAATCTACGGCGACCCCTGCCTTACCGATATCGCCGGCGACCCTGGGATGATCGGAATCATACCCCCTGTGGGTGGCAAGATCAAATGCTACGGAAAGTCCTTTCTGACCGGCAGCCAGAATTTTTCTGTAAAACGCATTGGATTCTTTTGCCGTAGCAAAACCGGCATACTGGCGAATGGTCCAGGGCTTTCCCGCATACATGGTCGCTTTGGGACCCCGGACATACGGCCCAATGCCCGGAAGGGTATTCACACATTCCATACCTTCAATATCTTCAGCGGTATACAGCGGCTTTACCTCTATCCCTTCAGGGGTCATCCAGTACAACGATTCAACCGGTTTTCCTTTCAGCTCCTTTGCTGCAAGTTCCATCCATTTGTGTTTATCCGGATGCTCTGCCATGACAGACTCCTTCTTGCTTTGAATAAAGGGTTATGCAGCTTTTTAAAAAGTGTGAAGTGACTAAAGTGATCTAAAGTGCCTAAAGTTGAGGTATTCTATCAATTTTATATATAAAAAGACGGAGCGAAGCGACTCATTAACCCTGGCCCAGACCGAATCTGTTTGTCATAAACAAAAAACATCGCTCTTGAAATGATACAGGGAGCTAAGTTCTTTAAGTACACAGCGCCAGGGCGGGCTTTAGCTCACTTCAAACTTTAGATCACTTTAGATCACTTTAGCTCACTTTCCCGGTTTATCCGGATGAGGGACTCTGAAAGTACTATCTTTCACACAGTTCCACCAGAATTCCGTTTGTTGATTCAGGGTGCACAAATGCTATTTTTGCTCCGCCTGCCCCTTTTCTTGGCTTTTCATCAATAAGCTTTATCCCTTTTGCCTTTAACTCTTCCAATGCTGCTTGGATATTCTCCACACGAAAAGCGATATGATGTATCCCCTCCCCTTTCTTTTTCAGATACCTGGCAACAGGCCCGTCAGATGCCGTGGATTCCAGAAGCTCAACTTCACTTTCTCCAACCGGAAAAAAAGCAGTGGTTACTTTCTGCTCTTCAACGGTTTCAGATCCTGAAAACTCAAGTCCTAAAACATCCGTCCAGAACTTTTTGCTTTCATCGAGGTGTGTTACTGCAATCCCGACATGGTCGATTTTAAGTATCTTCATGAGATTCTCCTTATCCATCGACAACCTCTTTGTTTTCAACAAGTGACGGTATTTTCAATTTGAATTTTGGGCGATATTTTCGCAATAAAGGAATATAAAAATTATGCGAAAACTTATGGAATTGCAAATCTAATTTTGTCAGGGAAAAAGTTAAATTTTTCAGACAGGCCAAAAGACAAGCAAAAGCATTCAATCTCCAAAAACCTTTTCGATTTTGCACATGAAGCTGCGATTGGACGGCGTGGCCGTAACCGGATCCCGCCTGTCATCATCGGTTAGATTATTGAGATTGAAATCCGGATCAACTTCCCCCCATCCCCAGGCGATCTGAATTGCGCCTGGATGAACTACATCGGAGATTCTGGCTTTCATCCGGATATGTCCTCTGGGGGTCTCCAGTTTCAACAAATCTCCATTGAAAATTTTCCTCTGCTTCGCATCATCCGGATGGATATCCACAAAACCTTCAGGCTCCCGTCTCAATAAAGAGGGGATGTTGTGGAACTGAGAGTGGGTGAATCGGTTTGTCCGCTCGCCGCTGGTCCCAATCATGGCCTCCTCATCGCTTTGACCGGCAAAACTGATCGGATTTTCGTTGCTGCCGTCCATGTAGGGGACAGCCAATTGGCTGTTTTTTTGTAACCGCTCCGAAAAGAACTCAACCTTGCCCGAAGGGGTTGCGAACCCTTGTTTGTGGTATTTTTCATACTTCAGGGCCTCGGCACGAATACCGGCTGGATTTTTCCGCAGCATGGCGCAGGTTATACCTGAAGGTTCCAATTGATAGTCAATGGCTTCCTCAGCGGTCTGCCAGGGAAATTCCTGGTCCAGGCCCAACCGCCGTGCCAGTTCAAAAGTGATCTTCCAGTCCGGCCAACTGTGGCCGACCCAGTCAATAACCTGATTTTGAAGCATCACCGGGCTGTTGCGCATATAGGCCCGATTGAGCTGGGTTTTCTCAAAGCAGCCGGTGGCCGGCAAAACGACGTCGGCAAACCGGGCGGTTTGCGTCAGAAACGGGTCGATCACCACCATGAATTCCAGCTTTTCCAGACTCTTTTTAACCCTGTTGGAATCGGTCATGGTTACGACGGGATTGCCCGACTGGACGATCAGCATCTTTATGGGGTAAGGTTTTTCGTCCAGAATGGCATCCACCAGGCAGGATTGGGCGTGCAGCCCCCAGTTGTCATGAAATTCATTGAAAAGCGGATAATCACAAGTGATCGGCCGGATGTTTCGGGGCAGTCGTTCTTTGAGCTGGATATTTTTAACGGGGACCGGCTGGGGAATAAAGTCTCCACCATCCTTGTCCAGATTACCGGTCAATGCCCGCAGCATGCAAACCGCTCGAGTGGCCTGAAACGTTTGCAGTTGCATGTCCAGACCATTGCCTTCAATAATGCAGGCCGGTCTGGTCGTGGCATACAAACGGGCGGCGGCCTTGATCCTGTCCGGGTTCAGCCAGATGCGCTCTGCGATCTTCTCGGCGGAATAGGCCTTTGCAGCTTCTTTGAGATCCTCAACCCCCAAGCTGAAATTTTCCACAAACCCGGTGTCGTAAAGGTCGTTGGAGATGATTTCCTGAATCATGGCCATGGCCAACTGTCCATCATGCCCCGGTTTGATCTGCAGCCAGATATCGGCCATGGCCGCAAGCGGGGTCCGTATGGGATCGATAACGATCAATTTGGCACCCTGCTCCTTTGCATAAAGGATAGCTTCACAGGCCGGCGGACAGGTATTTCTGTCGTTTTTTCCCCAGACCACAATACAACGGGCGTTTTTCGGCTGTGGCAATGTCATGGCGCCATAGGTGTAGACATGGGCCATCTCCCGTGCCACATGACAAACCGATCCGTTGCCGATGGTGTTCGGTGAACCAAAAGCATTCATCAACCGGTTGGCATAATCCCACTGAGCCCCCCAATCGGCGGCCATTCCCCGAAGCCAGCAGACACTTTCCGGGCCATAGCTCTTTTTGCAGTGCCTGAATTTTTCAGCAATTAAATCCAGCGCCTCATTCCAGGATGTTTCCGCAAAATCATTTCCTGAAATTTGTTTTTTCTTAACCAGCGGTTTTTTCAACCGTGCCGGGGAATACACAATTTCCGACGCGGCCTTTAGTTTCGGACATTTCAGCGCCTTAGCAGAGGGCAGGAATGATTTTCTCTCGGCCCCTACCAGTTTGCCTTCCTCTATCACGACTTCTACCGGACAACAGGCTGAACATAGACGACAAATCGTATCCATTTTCATAAACCGCTCCTCCAGATAGGTACTTCACACTTTTTTTAACGTGCAGCTTTCACAAAGCAGCTTCGGATTAATTCAAAATGGTTGGCGTGCGTACGAATTTTCCACCAGACATTGCCATGTTGTTCAATTTTCCATTCAGGAAGAAGTTGTCCTTTTTCCCCTCGCAGAAGATCGATAATGTTCTCCATCCCCCTTCCGGAATACATTCCGTTCTCTTTGCCGCCCAACCAGTTTTCCTCTTTTGCCACCTCTTTGGACCATGAAAAAGGATCTGAAAAGAGAAACTGCACTTCCATTTGTTTTGCCACGCGATTCATCTCCGTTAAGTGTTTTATTGGAAAAGGAACTTTGTCAATCACGTTCAAGGAAGCCAGTGCGGAAAAAAATCCGGAACGAAACGGCAGGGCCTGGGCGTCTCCCACAATAAACTCAACATTACCGGTATGCCATTCGTCCGGCAGATGAAGCATGACCTCTCGGGTCAAAAGGCCCTCCTGGGACAAAAGGACCTGCTTTTGGCGGCTGAGCATCAATCCTCTTGCCGTCCGGATAAATGACACGGAATTATCGATGCCGATAACAAAATCACTCTTTTGACTCATTTCAAAGGTAAATCGTCCGACTGCCGAACCAATGTCCAAACAAAACCCTGAATTGCCGCGCATGAGACCGGCCCATTGGATATAGGCGGCAGATGCTTCGGGATCCTGTAAAAAATCACCATAATGACTCCACAAATAAGAAGACAAAACAGGAAACGTCTCGTATCGGGAATCAAGCCTTTTTTCTTTAGAATTTTCCGGCTCAAGAAATGCGATACCATCCTGAATCAAGTAAGTCTTGCCGCATCGTTCACAGGTCAGACAACCTTCTATAATATCATCCTTTTCTCGCTTCACAATATTTTCTCTCAGCCGGTGCTCTTCCGGCAGACAAGATGGACAAATGAGAATTCCGATGAGCATTTTTTTCATTTTAACCTCCTTAATAAAGGTATAGAGGGGAACTTCGGAAACCGGGTGTAAAGTTAACAGGTTGATTTTTTCAAGCCATAATAAAGTCCTGTGCCACACCAAATTCAGTGAAGGCAAGCCGGAGACTCTGAAGTGTTATACAAGCAAACGGTGTACCGGAATAAACTGAATCCAAAATAAAAGATTTGTATCTTCAGCTGAATTATCAGGGATAATATAATGAAAAACTTTTAATAAGAGGATGGAAATGGGTGTGCTTCTGTTACCATATTAAGTAATTATTTTCATAGTCTTGAATAAATATTTATATATTTGATGTGAAAATATTTTCACAAATAATCGAGTTCCTTGGGTTTGTTGGGTCCAAAATTATTCTTTTGGCCCACTTTCAGTGAGCTTGACCTCTATTCACTTCAATCGTAACATGGGACAAATATTTATAATTTTTTAAAAGCTTTTTATAGTATTCAGGCGGTTTTGATCTTGACGTTACAACCGAAGCAATTACTCCAAAATGTCCCTCACCCAACTGCCACAAATGAAGATCCGATACGTTTGTCTCAGGTTCTGATTCAATTGTTCTCCTGATGGATTCTATTGTTTGTGAGTCAGCAGAACAATCCAATAACACTTTACTTGTGTCTCTCATCAACGTGTACGACCACCGCGTAATCAATCCTGCACCGACAATACCCATAATAGGATCAAGCCATATCCATCCCATAAACTTTCCGGTCAACAATGCTGCAATGGCGAACAACGACGTCATGGCATCGGCAATGACATGTAAATATGCGGCCTTCAGACTATAATCGGTATAACGATGATCATCACCGGTTCCATGCGAATGATTGTGGTGAGTGCCGAAACTCAACACAAAGGCACTGATAACGTTGACAAACAAACCGATAAAGGCCACTAAAATGGCTTGATCAAATTGAATTCGAACCGGAGAAAGGATTCGCTCGATTGATTCAACCGCCATCACCAAAGCAACAACAGCCAGGGCGATCGCACTGGCGAATCCCCCCAATACACTTACCTTTCCGGTCCCGAATGTAAATTTCGGATCATCTATGTGCTGTCTTGCATATCGATAAGCGAATACAGTTATGCTTAATGCAGCTGTATGAGTGCTCATATGCCAGCCATCGGCCAATAAAGCCATTGACCCGAATACATATCCGGCAATGATCTCAACAACCATTGTCAAAGAAGTCAGGATGATTACAGTCCAGGTTTTTCGCTCTTCACTTAGCGTGTCATGATTAAAATTATGGCGGTGAGGATATAGACCTGTATTTTCTTTTGACATGCTTGATTCTCTTGGTTTCGGCGTTTGCTGGATGCTTGAAATCATCGGCAGCGTTTAGCCGTCTGCCCGATTGATCTGTTGGAAATTTTCATTTTGTGATGATCGAGAATGCAGTATCACTGGAATGTTTGTAAAAAAAGAGCGTTTGCTGTTTTCACAAGGAGCCAAAATACCAGCAACGGCAAAAGAATGACTTGAATCATAAAAATTGCAACATAGAGGAATGTGAGCTTTAGTAGATTTTCTACCATACTTCCCATATTGCTTACTGTAACCACAAGAGCATTTTTAAATTCTATTGATTTGCGCTTTAGAAACAAAGTGCTGTTCTCTATGGTGCCTAAAACACCATCAACTTCCGGAAAAGAAAATTCCTTAAGTTTATCAAGCTCTATGCAGCCTGATTCAAGTTCTTTTCGTGCATCTGATATTTGGTTTGCGAAAAAATGTTTATAAAGAAATTCATTGGCAAGAGATGACATCGGAAGGCAAAAGCGAGCAATGATAATAAGCAGTGCAAATCGCATTATAGTCTTTTGAAAAGACTTCAATCTGTCATTATTGAAGCACACTAAAACAGATAGAATGAATAGAAATATCGAAAAAACAGGTGGTGCAAGAGACACACTGATTAAATATGCAAGTTTTTGAACGCCTAATGAAGTGATTGCCGTTACAAGTACATCAGATAAACGCTCTGTCATATCGTCAATGGGATCTAAGACCTGTCCGACTGCCAATGACATACCGACCCCTGCGGGTTCCAATTGAAGAGTCGACTCTTTTATAATGGAAACAGAGGCATTAATAACTCTGCATGTCGCATATGCAACACCGGCTATACGTATTGCCTCCTGAAAGTACGAATCAGATGTTGTGTCTAAAACCGGAAATCTGAGCCCCGAGGAAAAAAATAAAGATATCGCTATCAGGATTCCAATTGATGATTTTAGTATTTTGTCTTTATCCGTGATTTTCATTCATTTTGTGTGGGAGAGCCACTCGGCGATGGGCGGTCTCCAGTCCAGATATATTTTTAGGCATAATTACCAGTAAAATCAAGAAATTTCATAATCACTGATTTTTTTAAAAAAGCTTGTCAAAGATTATCGGATGAAATAATTAATATCCTTTCTGAGTCAAAGGGATACGGTGAGTCTACCTTTGGCTTTCGCTGAAAAGAAAATACGAAAATATGGCAAAAGAAACAGCGGCGGATTATAGTTAATGAGTGACCAACCAAAGAGACGCAAACTGCTTTGCATAGGCCATCGCGGTGCCATGGGGCACGAGCCTGAAAACACCCTGCTTTCAATAGAAAAGGCGATCAGCCTGGGGGCGTCGTGGGTAGAGATAGATGTCTATTTCGTGGACGGCCATCTGGTTGTTATTCATGACGACCGGCTCGAGCGGACGACCAACGGTACCGGCTACCTAAGTAAAAAGACGTTCGAATATCTCCGTTCACTCGATGCCGGCAAAGGTCAAAAGATTCCGACACTCAAAGAGGTATTTGACTTCATTAATGGCAAGGCGGGCTTGAATATAGAACTGAAGGGGCCTCAAACCGCAGAACCTGTAACAGACCTGATCAAGAAGCAGCTCGACCGGAGGTGGCGCTATGAAAATATACTTGTGTCGTCGTTTAATCACCGTGAACTGTTGAATGTCAAGCGGTTCGACCCGAAGGTGCGTATTGGTTTGATTATCGCGGAACTCCCTGTCGATAATGCTGCCTTGGCCGAAAGACTGGGCTGTTATTCGGTGCACCCGTCAATTGAATTCATCAATGAAGTTTTTGTCCATGATGCACACAAACGTGGACTGAAAGTATTTGTGTTTACAGTAAATATACCTGAGGATATAAAACGCATGGCGTCACTTGAGGTTGATGGGGTTTTCACGGACTACCCCGAACGAGTTGTTAAGTTTAGCGGCTGAGCAATTTTGAAAATAGAATACGTAAACAAGTACATAGAAGTGAAAGATGCAGCCGGTAACGACTTTATTTGCCCGATAAATGCCCTGAAAGATCCCAAGACGGCTACGGAAGAAGAACTCGACAATTGCGTTGACGATGCCACGACGCACAGGTATGCCGGACAAATCTCAGTGGAAGAATAGACCTGGTTTAAAGGGAAAAAAGTGGGAGGCTCCAACAAAATCGAGAGCGTCCCGCTTTTTCTTCACCATCCCAGTACATAGGTGGTATAAACCCACCAACCACTCTTAATCTGCCAGACCGCCAGGATGACAACAATCAAATTGTTTATGCCGTGCATCAGGGGAAGAATTGTTCGTTTTTTCTTGACCAGATTCATGTAGTGCCCTGAAATCAATCCAAATAAAATCAAAGGCATCATCACAAGGGCAGTCAGACCATGCACGCCTGTCATCAGAAAGCTGTGCCAGTACAAGAATGCAAGCGTCATCCCGCCAAACATACCTCCGAGCAGAAAAACAAATGAAACCGTACCGACCAAAACATGCTGTTTCCATTTAAAAACGGCTTTCTGATGTAAATGGAGGACCTTAAAGCGGTTAAATCCTGAAATTAAATTATAAACCGCCGCCAATATGGACATAAACTGTATAATCGGATGAAATGAAAGTATAATCATAATTAAGGGGCTCTATTTGAATTCATGCACTAAAATAAAGTCGTTATCGGCACGGGTTCCATGACAACCGATACACCCTTCAAGCTTTCCTGCCTTATCGGCCTTTCCCTCAGGGCTGTATTTTGCCCAGAACCAGTCTCCGTCACCAGGATTATAGCCGCTGACCTTATACATGACGGTAATGGCTTTGAGTTCTTTGTTTTTACCGTAATTTTCTTTAACGACCATCGACCCGTACTGAACCGGCGGTTTCGGAGAATTCAAAGCCCGATCATTGACATAAACCTTGTGCAGCGGTCCATGGGGCGCGCGACCGGGCTGCATCCCCTGATGGTCCGCCCAGAAAGACCAGTTTTTATATGGAGATACCTTTGTAATGTAATTCCAGAATGCAGCCGGATCAGACCCCGGCATTTCATCAGCAAGAGCCGATGTGCCAAATAGCCCACAAACAAAAAACACAGCCATCCCGATTAAATTCTTTCTCATCTTATACCTCCTTATTTAAGGTGTGAAATGCCTTGAGGGATCTTAGAGCCTGTTTAAAAACTGATGAATCCGCTGCAAAACCGTGAGAGCGGTTCAAATTGTCGTAAATTTTCGGCAAATAGGCTTGCTATTCACCTCAAATTTGCAACAATTTGCCCTCGCTCTCACACTTTTTCACTTC
>JAUUWG010000195.1 GCA_030589165.1 Desulfobacterales bacterium | reverse complement strand
GCCAACCAGTCACCGGGATTCGGAAGCGATATCGGATTAAAATCGGTACCGGGATCCAGTGCGCGCTGGATCGTACTCGGAAGACCTTCGGTGCTTCCGATAGCTCGGAGGCGTTCTCTTTGTGTTGGTGGCCTGAATCCCATGCCCAAACAAACGGCTAAAGCCATTAAACTAAGATGCAAAATCACGGCCTCCATGTAATCCATAGAAACAATGTGGTAATAGTAAAATTCTTAAAAATACTGTATCAAAGTAACGAATGTCGTCAAGCTTTGTGGATAGCCAAGATGATAAAAAGGTTAACAAATCTATTATTTTTGATTAAAATAAAAACGAACTTATTCTTATGAGTCACGACGAGTAGGTGAACATGATTACAATCGATGGCAGTCAGAAATCAGGTTCCGGAACCATAGTAAGAGATGCCGTTCCTTTTTCAGTCTTAACAGGAGAGGAACTTTTTCTCACAAATATCAGGGCCAATCGCCACAAGCCCGGCTTGAGGGCACAGCATCTGCGGGGGATTGAAGCATCCGCTCACATTTGCCAAGGTGAACTGGCGGAAGCGACAATCGGCTCGAAAAAAATCCGATTCAAGCCCGGTAAAGGAATTCGTGGCGGCACATCCAAGTGGGATATCGGAACGGCGGGTTCTACAACCATGCTGGCCCTCAGCGTGATACCTTTAGCACTCTTCGCCGATAAACCTTCCCGTTATGAGATCACGGGTGGACTTTTTCAGGACTTCGCTCCATCGATTTATCACGTCAAATACGTCTTGTTAAGGATTTTGGAAACAATGGGTATCAATGTCCATATAAAAATTATCCGGCCAGGTTATGTTCCCATGGGAAATGGTCAGATCCAAGTAAAGGTCTTTCCCGTAAGAGAGATCATCAAACCGTTGATACTGGTTGACCGGGGAAAAACGACCGGCATAAAAGGCATTGCTCTTTCTTCACTGCTCCAAAAAAGAAAAGTCTCCGATAGGATGGCAAAAGAATGTCAAAGACGTTTAAAATCCAAGGGATATGTTCCGGATATTGAAATTCTTTATGATAATAAAAACAATCCGGTTTATCCAAGGACATCAATTCAGGCCGGAGCGTCCCTGGCAATTTGGTCCGAAACAGATACCGGTTGCCTCATTGGATCTGATATGGCCGGTGCACTGAGGAGGCCCGCCGAATACATCGGGAAAAAAGTGGCCAATCACCTGATCCAAGTCCTTGAAACTGAAGCAACGGTTGATGAACACGTAGCCGATCAACTCATACCGTTCTGTGGGCTGGCCCACGGGTGGAGTTCGTATATAATACCCAAAATGACAGCCCATATTGAAACTCGACTGTGGCGGGTCGAAAAGATGCTCGGCGCGAAAACAGAAGTGAAAAATAATAGACTCCGTGTTAAAGGAATAGGGTACCGACGGTAACATATGGCTGTTCCTGTCTCAGATATCAAGGGCAAAACGGATTGCACGCCCAACATCAACCATCTTTGCCGGAGGTAAGGCTGTGATCAATGATCCGATTTTTCCCTTCGAAACAGTCTGCAAGTGGTCACAGTTGACAGCGCAATTCCGGGGCATGCCATCGGCTTTGGAGAGAAACACCTCAGATGGTATATTTCGGACCGTACTTGTAATGGGAGCGACGGTTACTTCACCAAGATATTCCAGCACGGAATCTCGTGTTAGGATTAGAACTGGCCTCTTTTTATCTGGCTGAACGAACTTGTACCAACGTATTTCGCCGTGTTTCATTCGTCACCCCAGGCTTGCTCTGTTTCCCAAACCGAAAACTCATCGGCATCAACCGGGTGCCGTTCGTACCCCTGGCGGTGCTTAATCTCTAGTTGCTCAAGGCTGTAACGAGCAAGCGCCTCACGAAGCGCCTTTCTTGTGAAAGCAGAACGACTTGTGTGGAGTTGCTTTGAAACGCGGTCAACTGCTTTGACAAGATCGTCATCAAGGGTCATCTGAATAGTTCTCATATCACACCTCTGCAATGTGGATTGTTATAGCTATAATAATCCACATTTTATGCCATGTCAAATCGCTTTATTCGGCCAACGGCCATTCTCACCTGTGAGGGCCGCGAAGTGGCCCAACTCCAAATCAATTTGTGCTATTCTTCACTATGATATCCCTCTCAAATCAAAAAGATATCTCCTTGAAACTTTTTTAAGAATCCAGAATCTTGGATATGATTTTGTCCTTGTCGCGCTTGGAGATGTAAGGTTTCATCCGTGTTTCGAGGATTTTAGTTTCATCAATTCTTTTTCTGTTTGCTGCTTCTTTAACTTTGAAAACAAGTTCATCCAGATCACATGGCTTCATTAGGTAATCGAAGGCGCCCAATTTCATGGCTTCAATGGCGGAATTAACCGTAGCATGGCCGGTGAGCATGATGATTTTCACAAGGGGGCGCTTTTTTTTGATCATCCGGATGGTTTCAATACCGTCCATCCCCGGCATTTTAACATCAAGAATAACCACATCAATGCTGTCGTCCGCTTCAAGTCGATTTAGTGCCTCTTGCCCACTAAATGCATACGCTACAATGAAGCCCCTTCTGCGTAAGCGTTGGCTCATGATTTCAACGAACGACTGTTCATCATCAACCAAAAGTAAATTTGTTGGAGCCATATCTTACTATTTTTACTATATAATAATGGATTAAATCCTTTTCTAATAATAGGCAAACGGTCGCGAGATGAGCTGCACCCCCGACTTGGGGAAAATGAAGACAGCCCCTTTCGCGGTATTATTTATCCTTCCCTTGTTTGACGTAAATTTTAAACGTTTTATTTATTATCTCAAGA
>JAUUWG010000051.1 GCA_030589165.1 Desulfobacterales bacterium | reverse complement strand
TTCCAGAACCCCATTGACCTGTGGCATCACGTCTTTGCCGTCAACATAGATGGGCGTATTGGCCTTGTTTCTTAAAGCGATGTGTAAAACCGACCGATTTTCCGTCTCGTTGATTTTATCACCGCTGAACATCTTTTCGATTGCATCGTTTAATCCGGTTTCCTCAGCCAATTCCGTCAGGAACTTAACGCTTTCCGATGTTATTATATTCTTGGAATAGTCAACAAGTATATCATTGAATCTGATCGAAAATTTTTTAAACCTGTTTTGATCCTCGGCAAAAAGGTTTTTTATATGAACATTCTTCATCTTTTCAAAATGTTCGCTGAGCTTTCGCCAACTATTTGTTTTGACAGGATTAATTTTATTCAGCATTTTCAAGCTCTCCGTATTGAAGATACCGATTCAATGGCTGAATGGATTGGCTGCAACCAATCAGCCGTTTGCTTCTTGTCCGGCAGAAGTCACATGCGTCATTTACGCATTAAGTGTCACTTGTTTCGGTGTTTAAACGAATTTGTTCAGACCTTTTCCGTAATTCTTCTGCGGCCTCTTTTTCCCCCAACTTTCTATAAATCTCTGCCATATTTTCAAGGACAACAGCTATATCAGGATGATCCGGTCCGAACGTATTTTCATAAATCTTTAAGGCCCGCTTGAAAAGGCGTTCGGCCTTGCGATATTTATTCCGGAGAAAGTATAGTTCAGCCAGATTGTTAAGATCGGCGGCAACTTCCGGATGATCTTTGCCCAGCGTCTTTTCATCGATTGCCAAGGCTCGTTTATAAAGCGATTCGGCTTCGGCAGGTCTGTTCAGGTTTCTGCAAATTTCTGCCAGGTTGCCGAGCTCGGCGGCGACATCCGGATGATTTTTACCGAGCACATCTTCATCAATCGCCAGGGCGCGCTTACAAAAGGACTCGGAACGGCTGTAGTCCCCCTGAAATAAATACAAATCTCCAAGATTATTCAGAGATAATGCCACTTCAGGATGATTCGGTCCCAGTGCATTTTCATATATGACCAGTGCCCGAGTGTAAAGGGACTCAGCTTGAGCATATTTTTTCTGAGCTGTAAAAAGTTCTGCCAGATCGTTCAAATTCGCTGCAACATTTGGATGGTCTTTGCCGTAAGCCTTCTCATCAATTGATAATGCCTGTTTGTAAAGCGATTCGGCTTTGATATGGTTTTCTTGAATAAAATAAAGATCGGCAAGATTACTCAAGGTCAAGGCCAGGTCAGGATGATCGGAACCCAATTTTTTTTTCTGCGTTTTGAGCAGATCGTTGAAGAGGGTTTCGGCTTTATCATACTCCCCCTGTTCCTGGTAAAGTCCTGCAAGGTTGTTAACTGTCAGGACCGCATCGGGATGGTGAGATTCCAAGGCTTCTTGCTGAATGCTTAAAGCCTGTTTGAAATATTTTTCGGCTTCCGAATATTTATTCTGATCTTTAAATAATCCTGCCAGATTGTTGAGGTATGTTGCGATATTCGGGTGTTTTTTCCCGTAAATTTTCTCATCGATTGCTTGTGCCTCCCTGTACAGGGCTTCGGCTTCATCGTGATTTCCCTGAGAAAAATAAATAAATGCCAGGTTGTTCAAATCAGCCGCAACTGCGGAATGATTTTTTCCAAAGGCTCTTTTGTGAATTTTCAACGCCCGCTTGTAAAGCGATTCGGAACGGTCGTAATCTCCCTTTGAGAAATAAAGATCTCCGAGCTTCTTAAGGGATATGGCCACGTTGGGATGGTTGGCTCCGAATTCGTCCTCTGCAGCTTTTAACGCCTCTTCACCCGTCTTTGTCGCCTCTAAATATTTCCCCTCCTCGATAAGATCGTAAAACCGGGCATTTAAATCGTTCCATAACTTCTGATCGGCCAAGGCAGTAGTGGAAAGAGATACGATCAATAATACATGTAACAGAATTCCTGATATTTTATGCATTAAAATAACCTCTTATCACGATATTTATAAAAATTTAAATTATGGCGGCATCTCTTATTTTCGATAGCTTCAATTTCTGCGGTATGGTTGTGCCGGCTTCCGATAATAATGTCTCCGAAGACGCTTGTGGTAATGGGGCCTCTTGTAATATCTGGGTCTGGATTTTTTTGGAATGTATCGCCGGCGAAAATCTTTTTTATAGTAATCTTTTTTGTAATATTTGTAGTGTGATTTTTTTCGGCGATCGTAACGATATCCGGGTCTGTATTTGTGGGAAGGGTCTTTTTTGTAATATCTGCGATAATGAGGCGAGCGGCGATAGTAATGATATCGATATGGATGTCTATAATAAAAGGGGCTGTAGTAATAATACATTCTGTAATAAGCGCCTACACCGTACCTGAAACGGTCATGCGTATGCTCGGCTTGTACATAACAGGATACAATGCTCACCAGGAATATTAACAATACAGCAGTCTTGAAATTTCTTAAAAATTTTTCAAACACTGATTCCTCCCCTTTTGTCTTTTGTGCAAAATGCATTTCGACCTATTTCGATTTCATATTTTGCCGTCAATCTCCTCATATAAAATTTACATTTTTATATATTTTATCTTAAGTTGCGGATATATGGCAACCATTTTATGATCAACAGATCCATCCCATTTTTTTTCAGACTTGCCTTGCTATTTGACTCAGGCGTTCACCTCTCCATGCTTTTGAGGTTAACGTTTTTCTGGTCCAGGGAATCGTCTCTTTGAGTGTCTGTGTTCGTAACTTGCAGAGGTTATAATTACAAATGGGGCAATCCGTTTCTATGCAGGGGTCCATGTGGATAAGAACATTCGCAGCACCTTTAAAATTTTCTTTGATCAGGTGCTCCAGTTCTTTTCCTTCTCGATGAGCTTCTTCCAGGGAGTAATCGCGGGGGAGAATCAAATGAAAGTCGATATGGATCAAATTTCCTGCACGCCAGGCCCGTAACTCATGAATATCGATCCATGTTTTTTTGCGGTATTTGGAAAGTAAACCGGAAATTTCATCGAGAAGCTCAGGGTCAGATGTGTTCATAAGCCCATTAAACGATTGGCGAACGATACCGGTCCCTGACACCAGAATATTTAAACCCGCCACACATGCGATCATACCATCCAACCAATACCAGCCCGAAATTTTCGCTAAAAAAAGACCCAATAACATGCCGCCGGAGGTATATACATCCGTCATGACATGTTTTCCGTCGGCGATCAGGATCAATGAACTCGTTTGATTGCCGGTTCGAATAAGCCCGACGCCTAAAATGAGATTGATCAAACTGGTACCCAGGAGAATAAAAAGGCCTTTCTCAAGGTTCGGGAGCTGCCGGGGATGAAGAATATGACTCCATCCGGTCTTAAAAATCGCTAAAGCAGCCAGGATAATGAGAGCTCCCTCAAAACCCGCTGAAAAATATTCAATTTTACCATGTCCGTATGGGTGACACTCATCAGGAGGTTTTGACGCAAATACGATGCTACTGAAAGCAAAGGCACTGGCAACTACATTAATGATGGATTCAAGAGCGTCCGAAAGGATTGCGGAAGAATGGGTTATTCGGTAAACGTAAAATTTTACAAGCATCAACGATACGCCTACAGTAAAGGATATACTGATAGCGATCAGACGAACTTTTTGATGATTTTTTCCCCGGGATTCCGTATTATTTTTCATTTCCATTGATATTCTCTTTGATCCAGGCAAAAAATACTCCCGGATATACTTTTTGCTTTTTTCTTTTCAAATGGTTACTCATTTTGTTGTTTCCTTTAAAACTGAATATTAAATCTGTGAGGCATGTTCTTTACTCAAGAGGGAGACTACCAAAAAACGAATTGTCTAAATATTTTGTAAGAGGTTTACAAAATTAATAATTCTACCATAAATTATCAGCTTTAAGGAGCTTTTTCTATATTCAAATAAATGGTTCGGGAGGCGCTGCTGAACTGCTGGATATCCACCCCAGTACACTGAGAAACCGGATGAACAAGCTGAAAATTGCATACGGACGCAAGAAGTCCAAAAGCGGGAAAAAGTGCCCCCAAATCCGGCGAAGAAATTGATCTGGCACTTGAAGAATCATTTCGCCTGGGTTATGGAGGCAGCTATGCTTGTTAATGAAGACCGCGCCTTACTCAAATCACATTGGCTTCAACTCGGATATGGAGACATTATGCTTAGACTCACCTCGCTTATGGTGGTATTTTTCCTTATGGGAGGGTGTATCGCCTTTAAGCCCAAGACCAGGCTCGATGCTCCGCTGGAGATGCCACGGCAATACTCGCTTTACGTTGAAGGGGAGCCGGGGCCTGACCGGTGGTGGCGTGCTTTTAACAGTCAGGAACTGAACAGCCTGGTACAAGAGGCGCTTTCAAACAATTTCGATATTCAAACAGCCTGGGCCAAACTCAAGCAGGCCAATGCCGTTGCCCGACAGGCAGGTGCCGCGCTGATGCCGACTGTGAATTATGACGCCGGTGCTGAACAGAAACGGCTTCAAACTAAATTATCCACCAACGGCGACAAAAGCACCAGGGAGGAACAATGGTGGCAACTGGGACTTGCGGCTTCTTATGAGGTGGATCTGTGGGGGCGTCTGCATTCTCAGCGTCAAGCCGAGGTGTTTAGTCTTCAGGCTGCCTGTGAAGACCTTGATGCTGCGGCGGTAACAGTATCTGCAAAAGTTGTGGAGACGTGGATCGATATTCTGGCCGTACGCCGGAAGATTGCGATCCTGAAGGACCAGATTCAGATGAATGTAACACTGCTGGATTTGCAGAAGCTCAGATTTTCCAACGGCATTGCCAATGCTCTGGATGTTTCCCAACAAAGAGAGGCCCTGGCTGCTGCCAAAGCTGAACTCCCGCTGTTGCAGCTCAGCGAGCGCCGGTTTTTTAACAGTTTGCTCCTGCTGATAGGCAAGGCCTCTGCAGGTGAATTGGAACTCAAGCAAAATATCCTGCCGGATTTGATTCCCATGCCGCCTGCCGGACTACCGGCCGATCTTCTGGCTTCACGACCGGATGTTCGCGCCGCAAGCGAAATGTTTTGCAAATGGCCCTTTACGGCAAAGCCGATGAATACACCTTGCGTGAGGCAGCGGAACGGGTGCGCGACGAACTCCTTCTGGACCCGAATATGACCCAGGTGGAGTTAGTGGGTGTCAGAGAGTATGAGATCCATGTGGAGGTACCCCAGGCCACCCTGCGGCGGTACGGACTCACCCTCAAGGATGTCGCCGATACTGTTACCCGGGCTTCGATGGAACGGGGCGGCGGCAGCCTCAAAACCTCCGGCGGGGACATTCTGGTAAGGGTGAAGGACCGCAGGGACTATGCCCGGGAATATGCACGCCTGCCGCTGCTCACAGAAGAAAACGGTTCCCGGATACTTCTGGAGGATGTTGCCCGGGTTATTGAAGGTTTTGAAGACACGGATGCCTGGGCTTCATACAATGGGGAGCGGGCTGTAATGATCGAGGTCTACCGCGTAGGCAACCAGACGCCGATCCAAGTGGCGGGTGCTGCCAAGCTATTCCTGGAAAAGCTCAATCAGTGTGTTCGGGGTTTCGCTGATAGAAAGCCTGTTTGTGTTGCCGGCCCACCTGAGTCACCAGGGCCGCAGTCGGCTCTTTTGGCCCTTGAACTACCTGGAACGTTTTCAGAAACGGTTCAGCCGCTTCTTTGAGCGATTTGTGTGCCTGCGCTACGGTGTGTTTCTAAGTTGGGTACTGGATCAGCGTTATGCAGTGGTGGCCCTGAGCATCGCCATGCTGATAACCACAGCGGGCTTCGTGACTTCAGGCCGCATGGGGATGGTAATGTTTCCCAAGGTGGAGTCGGACTATGCCTATTGTAAGGCTGTTCTGCCCTATGGTTCGCCGAATTTACGCCTGGAGATCGTTGAAAAACGGTTGATTGATGCCGCTGAAGCAGTCGCCCGTGAAAACGGTGGAAAAACGCTCTCTAAAGGGGTTTTTTCTGAAGTTAATGAGAACACGATCAAAATTAAATTTTTTCTTACCGATGCCGACAAACGCCCCATCAGTACCACCCGGGTAACGGCCCTGTGGCGGGATTATGTGGGTTCCATACCCGGTCTGGAATCGATTTCCTTTGAGTCGGACAGGGGCGGCCCCGGTTCCGGCAAGACACTTACGGTAAGGCTCAGCCATCGTGACAAAAACGAACTGGACAAGGCCGGTGAAGAACTGGCCGCTAAACTGGCTGAGTTCCCCATCGTACATGATATTGATGATGGATCGGCCAAAGGCAAACGCCAGTATGACCTCCGCCTGCGCCCGACCGGGGAACGTATGGGACTCACCTCTCAGGAAGTAGCCAATCAGGTACGCTACGCCTTTCAGGGTATAAAGGCCGTTCAGCAGCAGCGAGGGCGCAATGAGGTGACCGTCCGGGTTCGCCTGCCCAAGGGTGAACGGGTCGCCGAGGCCACCCTGGAAGACCTGGTCCTGCAGTCGCCTGAGGGTGAGGTCCTGTTACGCGATGCCGTAGATATGATTCCGGGGAGGGCCTATACCTCCATCGGAAGGACCAACAGCCGTCGCGTGATCTCCGTCACCGGCAACGTGCGTCCCCCGTCCCAGTCGGAAAATGTACTCAAAACGGTCAAGACGGATATTTTGCCGGATCTGGTCAGCCGGCACCCCGGGCTTTCTTACAGCTTTGAGGGCCACCAGGCAGAAATCAGAGACAGCCTGACCAGTTTGTTCATGGGACTCGGGCTGGCACTGATCAGCATCTATGCCCTGTTGGCAATCCCCTTTAAAAGTTATGTCCAACCGCTGATCATCATGTTTTGCATTCCTTTCGGTATCATTGGTGCCGTAATTGGGCATATTTTGATGGGGTATTCCCTCTCCATCATGAGCCTTTTCGGGATTGTGGCCTTGTCCGGCGTGGTGGTAAACGACTCGCTGGTTTATATTGATTTTGCCAACCGCAGGTGCCGCGAAGGCGCCAAGCCCGTTGATGCCATCCTGGATGCCGGCATACAGCGGTTCCGTCCGATTCTTGTGACTTTTTGCGGCTATTAAAAAAGCTCCGCGCCCTACGCCTCCGCGGTAATCCCCCAAAAGGCCTGGACATTCTGGCCCGGTGTCGATATAGAGAAAGGATATCACCTTTATTCGAGGATTCTTTGGTACATATGTTGAACGTTAATCAAAAGAACCTTTTTTCAGACAAGACCGCGGTTGTTACCGGGGGGTCGCGCGGGATCGGTTTTGCCACGGCACAAGCGTTTATCAATGCTGGTGCGCATGTTGCCGTGTGCGCCCGAAACCCCAAACGGCTTCGTGAAGCAGCGGCTCAGCTGAGCACCATAGGTCGAGTGTTAAGCGAGGTTGCAGACGTGAGAGAGCTTGCCCAAGTGATGCGATTCGTCGACCACGTCCAAGAGACCTTCGGCCGGATCGATGTGCTGGTGAATAATGCCGGCATCGTCTCAGTGGGTGCCTTTGTGGATGAACCGTATGAGAACATCAGCTCGGTAATTGATGTCAACCTGAAAGGCACAATGTACATGACGCGAGCTGTGTTACCGTCGATGATCGGGCGGGAAGCGGGTATAATCATCAATGTGTCATCCGGCGCCGGGTTATCCGGTTTTCCGGACCTGGTCAGTTATTGCGCTTCCAAATTCGGTGTGGTCGGATTTACCGAGAGCCTGGATCAGGAAGTTGGCCATCACGGTGTGCGCGTCTATGCGATCTGCCCGGGCCGGGTGGCAACCGATATGCAAGTGCAGTATTCCGGTCGAAAAATCGGTATCCCGCCGGAGCGAGTTGCGAAACGCATCCTTGAACTTGCCGGCCCCAGCCCCGGAGCCTCAACCGGCACATGCGTTACAGTTGGTTGAAGGGTTAAAAGAATGCTAAGAATTGTGATCCTCGACAAGGACCGTGACATCAAGGAAGACCAGAGAAAGTAAAGGTCATGTGTCAGGTTGATTACATTGGTCTTGTCGACCCTTTTAAACGGAAGAATCCCCAACTTCAGACTGATGGACCTTGATTACTTTCATGATTTCTTCCATGAAGGCCGGCAGGTCGGAAGGTTGCCGGGAAGTTACCAGTTTTCCATCCACCACCACCTGCGCATCTTTGTAGTCGGCACCTGCTTTTTGCAATTCTTTCGTAACAGACCGATAACAGGTTGCCCGTCTACCCTTAAGCACCCCGGCCGAGACCAATATCTGGGGCCCATGGCAGATGGCGGCAACCGGTTTTTCTCGTTCGAAAAAATGGCGCGCTATGGAAAGCACCTTCACATCATGCCTTAGTGCGACAGGGGCCTTGCCGCCGGGAAGAATAAGCAGGTCATAGCGGGAGGGATCGACCTCCTCGACAGAAAGATCTACCTTAACCTTATGTCCGTGCTTGCCTTTGATGGATCCTTTGCGTGGGCCGGCAATATCCGTATCTATTCCCTCTTCCTTGAGCTTTTGATACGGCACGAGCAGTTCTGAGTCCTCAAATCGGTCTGCGCTGATTATCAATGCCCGCATATTTCTTCCTTTATTCCTCCTCTCCCCTTTTCCCCCTATTCCGTCTAATGGGGAGTGATTGGTTGATTTCAATCAGGTTGCCATCCGGATCTCGGAGATGGGCCGTGCGAATACCCCAGTCGGGGTGATCCGTCGGTTCTGCCTCGAACACTACGCCTTTGGCCTTCAGATCCGATGTAGCCCTGTCCACATCGGGCACCTCAAAAATCAGGGATGTTTTGTCTTGGGTTGTGGCGTCTAAGAGGAGGTGTGACGCGCCGATCACATTTGCCATGGCTGCACGACCGAACAGCGCGATTGTCGTGCTTCCGGTTTCGAAGTCAGCATATCCACTATTCTTATCACCCCATATAGCTTTAAATCCAAGCACATAACGGTAGAAGTGAAAACATAATGGATAGTCTTTAACCAGCAATCTAACGTGGGTGAATTTGATCTCCATTTTATTACGCCTTGATGCAATTAAAAGCAGTTTATTTAAAATATAATATGGGTTTTGGGTCACTTTGTCTATTATAAAAAATCTGACCCATTATGGTCCGAACCAAGAGCTCCGGATGTATTGGTTTTCTGCCATCTACCCTACCCTTTTCAAATCTTGTTTAGCCGGGAAACTTCACCTGCCCTTGCTGGGACAAATTCACATCCAATGTGAATTTCCCATAGGGAAAATGAGGTTTTGCTCCTATAGACAAAAGAATAAGAATTTGTATTTATATATAAACCAAGCTTAGGTAAGGAGAATGCAACATCAACTCAAAGATAGGGGGTAAATTATGAAAACGCGAATATTGATGGTCTTTACACTATTGATCATGTCGGCATTGATGGCATGTACATACGGTAAAAAAGCCGAAACAACCATGCCGCATGCGGATGCGGATGCGCTGTGGAGTTATATCACCGTAGCGAATCCCTATGAGAACTGGAGTTTCTGGCCCGGCAAAGACGGAATTTACCCGGGTCAAAGTCCCCATGGCGCCTTTTTGAAGCTGTACGCGAATGACATTGCAATCAATGCCGTCAAGGCTGGAATGAAGACCATGCCGGATGGCGCAATCCTTGTGAAAGAAAACTACGGCAAAGACAAAAAGACTTTAATGGCGGTTACGCCAATGTACAAGGTACCGGGGTATAATCCCGATGCCGGCGACTGGTTCTGGGGGAAATATGGTCCCGACGGCGAGGTTATGGCTGCCGGAAAGCCGAAAGGATGTATCCAGTGCCATGCCGCGGTTAAAGACAATGACTGGATTTTCACCGAAGCGGAATAACCGATCGCTGGATCTATTACAAATCAGGAGGGTGCGCTGCAGCCCTCCTCGTAAAACTTTCCCTTGAAGCGTCAACGCTAACGGCGAAACTGCTCTTATTCATCTCATTTCCTTTGTTATTATTTTTCAAGTCCAACCGATTAATAAAAGAGGAGGAAAAAAATGTTCCCCAAAAACCGCTTGAGCATTATAGGGGGATTTCTCCTCATGCTGGGTAGTTTTTTATTGACCCACGCAGACGATACCCGAGACTTCTTGGATCTTCCACGCTTAGTTTCTGATCTTAACCCGCATCTGCAGATGAGCGTTATCAGAGGATGGCGAATATTTCAGACCAGCTATGCCCGGGACGGGATTGCCTGCGTACACTGTCACCTCAGCCACGATGCGATAAAACGATGGGCCGCAGCATACCCCAAGGTAGAGGTCTTTGACGGAACGCCTTATCAGGTGAAAGGCTTGCGACAGGTGGTTTTCGAAGCAATGGGAAAACATACCGATCTTGAACGGGAGCAACGCCTGGCTATGGTAGAAGATCTGGTGGCTTATATTGCCTGGTGGGGCGATGGACAACCCATCACTCCAGGCTATTCGCGAACCTATCCTCCCCCTGCCGGCGATCTGGCCGAACTTGGAGCGGCGGTTAAGAGAGGCGGCGGACTTTTTCAAATGGATAAGTCGGGCCCATGTGCTCAGTGTCATGTTCCATCCGAAATCAACCCGACGCCCGACAAAGTTTCTCTGGCCGCCGTCGCAACGAATTTTCCCCGTTTTGTGAATGATGCGGATCAGGTCATGTGCCTGGAATCATTTTTAGCGTGGCATCTTGGCAATCATGTCAATAAAGAGTTTGCTCCGCAGGATGCAATAATTACCGACCTTTCCGCCTACCTGGTCCATCTTGCCAAAGGGAAAAAGCTCCATCCGGGCGGATCAATAAACAAACCGGGAGATTCAGATCATGAAGAAAAATAAATTGGCACTCCTGATTGGGCTTTTATTTATCTTTACTCTCATGATCAGGGGACTTTGGGCCTATGAAACAAATCAAACACTGATCAGTGGTAAAATGGTGGCAGCTGAAGATGGCCGTCCGCTGGCCGGCGTTATTCTCATCGAGAAAGGCCGACTGTACGGTAAGAATTACCAATTTAGCGGGCTGGTAGATGAGAACGGTACCTTCGCTGTGAAGGTTCCGGAAGGAGGAGATTACGCCCTGCATCTCTACGCCACCGGGTACATTTATTTTCCGATCGGGGTTGAAGTACAAACAGGAAAAGACAATCAGTTTAATATATCACTGCCGCCGAATGCAGCCATCAAGGCGGCCCCCACCATTTCAAAGGTCAGCTTCAAACCCCGGGCCGGCGACCCTGAAAAAGTGGTTATCGAACTGTGGGTGGATGATCCCAATGACGACTTATCGCATCAAGTGCTGGGGGCCAATATCAAAACACAGGAAGGGTTTATTTTTAAGCCGCCTGAATTTGTTTTCCCATGGACTAAAATTTACCCGGATGGTGTATATTCGCTCACTTATGATACAAAAGGCCGATCCTTTGATCCGAACGAATGGTTTTTCGTGGCAGCCGACAATCGATGCTACAACTCACCCGTATTGGCACATCCTTTTACCAAGCAAGGAATTGTACAGGCCAAAGCCTCCGGTAAACAAAAAGCCCCTCCATCGGCGATGGAAGCACCGGACACCAAGGATTTACCGGAATTTGGCCGCAAGACCTACGAAAACAACTGTGCCATTTGCCATTACGCCGATAAGAGAAAAAAGAAAGTCGGTCCGAGTTTAAAAGGGCTCTTTAAAATGCGTGTAACGCCTGGAAGAAAATTGCCGGTAACAGAAGAGAATATTTGTAATCAAATCCAACAAGGCAGCAAACGCATGCCGCCCTACAGCCACATTAAAGGAAAAACACTTAAGGCGTTAATAGCATATCTGAAATCCCTGTGAGTATGAGTATCCTCTTTTATTGTGAGATAGATTGATTCAGATATTCAGCAAGTTGTTTCCCCAAAATAGCGACGGATTCCATGTCCAGATAGGTTTCGGCGCGACGCTCGAACAGAACACGGCATTCAGCCGGAAATTCGGAATCGGCATCATTGAACAGCAGTAACACGGCAATGTTGGGCAGCGCCTGGAATCGGCGCTTCAGGTCATAGGAAAGTTCTTCTTCGGCGGGTTCACCACCCATTCGGTCAGCGGCGGCGGCCAGGTCATCCAGCCTGCCGGTAAAAGCGGAAGCAATCGTCCCCTCAACAGCATCGGCAAAAAATTTAAGAAGCGGTCCGGAGTCCTTAAAGTCTCTGTATGCGGTCCATTGCCTGTTCAATGATGGAACATCGGGGCACCGGAGAATGTATTTGCTCAGGGCAACAAGGGCATCAAAATCAACCGGATTGCCGTTTTCATCGACAATGTCATTTTCTTTGATATAGTAAAACTTGTCGAAATATTTCACCCGCGGCCCTTGCAGGGCCATGGTCATGCCCAGTTTTTCAGCTGTCATGTTAAGGTCCGTTGCGGCGATCTTTTCCATATAGAATTTTCGGGTCTGGTTAAAGACTTTTGATTTTTCCGTCATTGCTGTTATTCATCTCCTTGAGACAATCCAAAGGGCGTCAAAGTTGATTTTTAACCCCAAATCTCCTTGCCAAATCTCCGCAAACCAGTCGGTGGAGAAATTGACGGGCAGGTGCAACTGGTCCCTATAAAACCGAACCGTTTTTTCCCATTCTTTACAATAAAGAATCATATTGGTGGTTATCAGGTTTTTATGCATCGCCGATTGCTTTTTCCCAACGATCAGTTCATGTACGCATCCCGCAATTGATCCAAAAGCGCATGAAATTCCTCGTGCTTTCCGACACCGATACGCTCGCGTTCAAGCTGCTCAAATGCCTCGAAGAGCTCGGTGTCTTTATTTGAGTCCAGCTTGGCATCCGCCATCGGGAAAAGGACGGTGTTCTCCTTGGCGATATGTTGGGTCAGCAGTGCTACATATTCATTGGCGGTCAGCTGAACGCTGACCGCAGCCGTTTTATTCCCGGATGTATAGCTTGTCACCGCGTCCTTGAGTCTTGCAACAAGTTTTCGGCCTTGTTCGTGCTCGTTCAGCATGACACCTATCGGGCCACCGTCACGCGGTACGCCTGCAGCCTCCAATGCCGGAAACAGGAATTCCTCTTCCTTGCCATGATGGCATTTGTCGACAAAAATCGACAAAAATTCCATGATACCATCGAGATGTTCGGCATGAATCTGTTCGCCACGTCCCAATTTGTCCGCGACGGCTTCAATAACCCGAAGCATGAGCTCTATTCCCTGGTGTTCATTTTTCAGTTCTTGGGGCGCTTTCATGGTGTCCTCCGATGGTTATTAATGCAGGGCCATTGTCCTGCCGTCCCTGAAAAATGGCTGGTGCCCAGTGGCCCTCAGTTAGCATTTTTCCATATGCATAAGGTGTTATCTGAATCCGTGCTCCGCGTGTTTTTTTGCAATAGCGTCAGCCAGTTTATCCAGCGCTTTGAAATCATTTTCCGATGGAACCCCTTTACACAATACAGGGTTCAACACCTCGACCTTGAGGTTGGGTATCATTCCCGCAAGCGTTTCCACGGTCTTGCCACCCCATCCGTACGAACCGACAATCGAAAGAAATTGAGCCTTGGGCCGCAAGGCATTGGCCAAAAAGGCGCAGTACGCGGCCAAAGGATGCGGACCAGCCAGGACCGTGGGTGTTCCAACAACAATCGTTCCCGCATCGACCAGCGCCATGGCAAGCTTGCCGATATCGGTCACCGTCAGATTGAACGGCTCAACACGCACCCCTTTTTTCACCAGAGATGCCACCATATAATCCACCATGATTTTGGTACTGGCATGCATGGACACATAGGGCAGCACAACCGTGTTTTGGGGCGCTCCAAGAATCCACTCCCGGTAAGCATCCATGATCCAGGCCGGACGGTCATAGATCTGTCCGTGGCTCGGGGCGATCACTTGAATGTCATACCCTTTGAGTTTTTCGACATTCTTTTCGATCACACTGCGAAATGGCATCATGATCTCGGCAAAGTAGCGTTTGGCGGCTTCGTACACACGCCCCTGATCGGTCACAAAAAGATCGGTGGTCGCGATATGGGAACCATAGAAATCACAACTGAAAAGGATTCGATCTTCTTCCAGGTAGGTCACCATTGTTTCCGGCCAGTGCACCCAGGGCGTGTGAATGAACTTCAGGGTCTTGTCGCCGAGCGATAGCGTCTCGCCGTCCGTCACCGTGACAAATTTGTTTTCGGGAATTTTTAGCAGATCAATGAGCATGCCCTTGGCTTTGGAGGTCGCGACCACTTTTGCTTCCGGAAACCGGTCAAGCACACGAGGGATGGCCCCGGAATGGTCCTGCTCTGCATG
>JAUUWG010000227.1 GCA_030589165.1 Desulfobacterales bacterium | reverse complement strand
TTTTTAATTTCAGTAGGATCTGTTCAAGTACGCAAAAACCGGAAGAACCTATTTTAATCTCCTGTTTTCTTTTAACCGTTTGACAATGTGATGCTACTTGGTTAAGAAAAGTGCAGTAAATAACATAAAAAAAGTAGCCGTTCACAGGTTTACCCGCCTTTGGCGGCGCCGTAGGCGACCAGGGTTCATGGTTCAACGTTCAGGGTTAAGGACAAGGACAAAATTGGAGACCCGGAGTTTTCGCAAAAAAATGCTGGTTTTCCCACATAATTGTCAATGCGTCGCAAATTACTAGATAGGAAATGACAGAGCCGGGTTTGTCTCGGTGTCTTGTCAAGGCGAAGCTTTAAAGCGCAGTCTGAAGCTTTCAAGCGAAGCCGGATGCTACTCACATACATACGCCTCCACAGTAGAGCCCTGGGACAAGAATGCAACCTTGAACCCCTGAACCCTGGTCGCCTACGGCGCCGCCAAAGGCGGGTAAACCTTTGAACCCATGAACGGTTACAAAAGCAGAAAGGAATACATATGGATATACCAGGTAAAAAAACGGGCATAGAGCCCGTAAGGCTGGGTCTTGACAGCAAGTTTAAGTTTAAATGCCATAAGGATATTAAATGTTTTACAAAATGCTGCAAAGGAATTAGTATCACCCTTACTCCCTATGACATTATCAGGCTTAAAAATCGTCTCGACCTTTCCTCCGAAGAATTTCTAGCAATATATACCGAGCCGCATATTTTAGAAAAGACCGATCTTCCTGTTGTAACACTTAAGCTTATAGATGACGAATCATCCGATTCAGACAAAAAAGCCTGCCCCTTTGTAAGGGAGGATGGGTGCATGATATATGAAGACAGACCCACCACGTGCCGGTATTATCCTTTAGGGGTTGCCACTTTAAGTCATAAGGAAGGTTCGGATGGTGAAGGATTCTATTTTTTTGTTAATGAGCCCCATTGCCTTGGATTTGAAGAGGATAAAGAGTGGACGGTTAAAAAATGGCGAAAGGACCAGGGTGTTGATATCCACGATGATATCAATGCGCAGTGGACCGACCTGGTTGTAAGGAAACGCTCATTTCCTCCGAATATCAAACTTACGGACCAGGCCAAGCAGATGTTTTTCATGGTAAGCTACAACATCGATAAATTCAGACAGTTTGTTTTTGAGAGTTCGTTTCTTAAGCGCTTTGATATAGATGACAAAACCCTGAAAAAAATCAAAAATGACGAAATCGAATTGCTGCAATTTGGTGTTAATTGGCTGAAGGGAATCCTCTTTAAACAAACCGATCCCCAGCAGCAGGCATCTGCCGCCAGACCGGAGGCGGAGAAAAACGAGTAGTGCCCACTAATTCATACCGGAACCTTGGAGCGTAAAAGAAAGATGACGAACAAATATGTGATCGCACTTGACCAGGGGACTACCAGTTCCAGGGCGGTGCTGTTCAACAGTCAGGGCAAAATTGAGGGTATTACACAAAAAGAATTCACCCAGCACTTTCCTCGGCCGGGTTGGGTTGAGCACGATCCGATGGAAATATGGGAATCGCAGTGGGAAGTGTTCGAACAGCTTGTCAATAAGCAAAAGATTAATCCTTCCGATATAGCTGCAATTGGCATTACCAACCAGAGAGAAACAACTGTTGTGTGGGATAAGAACTCGGGAGAGCCCGTCTTTAATGCAATTGTGTGGCAGGACAGAAGAACCGCACCAATCTGTGAATAATTAAAGTCAAGGGGTTTGGAAGATTATATTCGCCAGACTACCGGACTGGTTGTTGATGCTTATTTCTCCGGTACAAAGATCAAATGGATATTGGATAATATCAAAGGTGCCCGTCAAAGAGCTGAGAAAGGTGAATTATTATTCGGCACCATTGACACGTGGCTGATCTGGAAACTGACGAATAGAAAAGTGCATGCCACAGATTATTCAAATGCCTCACGCACCTTACTGTACAATATCCGGAAACTGGAATGGGATCCAAAACTTCTTGAAGCGTTGGACGTTCCTGACACTATGTTGCCTGAAGTCCGGAATTCTTCCGGGAATTTCGGAGAACTGGAATATAAGGGAGCA
>JAUUWG010000222.1 GCA_030589165.1 Desulfobacterales bacterium | reverse complement strand
ACGGGCGCGAGGCCGTGGAGCAGGTCAATGCCGGCAACTTTGATTGCGTCCTCATGGATATCCAGATGCCGGAGATGGATGGTTTCGAAGCAACAGGAAAAATCCGAGCGTTGGAACAACAATCAGCGAGCAACCGGCCACCGGCCACCGGCAACATCCCTATCATAGCCATGACGGCCCATGCCATGAAAGGAGATCGGGAAAAGTGTTTTGAGGCAGGCATGGATGATTATGTATCCAAGCCGATCAACCCCGAAGCGCTTTTCAATGCCATCAATAAAGTTATCCGTGAATCACGGATGGAAAAGGAGGTAAAGCACACACCGTCCTCAGGCGTTTGCGCCCCCTTTTCCCCAAGGACCTTTGATCTGCCTAAAGCTATGGAGACCGTTCTTGGCAAAAAAGATCTTTTTCAGGAGATCGCTGACCTGTTCCTCCGGAAACTGCCTGATGACATGGCAAAGATCAGGGACGGGGTTGCTGAAAACGATGCCGGTATCCTTGAACACGCTTCCCATAGCCTGAAAGGCGCTGTGGGTAATTTTAGTGCCGTGGAAGCATATGAGGCAGCCTATCGCCTTGAAAAATTGGGCAGGGAGGGAAAAATGGATACGGTAAAGGAGGAACTGTCAAAACTTGAAAGGGTGCTCAACGAACTGACAACTGAAATGAAAGTCGTTTTGCAGGAGATGAAAGATGAAGATTCTGATCGTTGAAGATGATCCGATATTCAGACGCATTCTGGAAGCCAACCTGCTTGAATGGGGCTATGATATCGTAGTTGCTTCAAACGGCAGCGAGGCATGGGAGATCATACAAAAACCTGAATCACCGAGTCTCATCATTTCGGACTGGATGATGCCCGGAATGGACGGCTTGACTCTCTGTCGGAAGATCCGCCGGATGGATATGCAAGGATATGTCTATTTTATCCTTTTAACGGCAAAGGGGGAAAAGAGAGATGTGATCGATGGTCTGGAAGCCGGAGCAGACGATTTCCTGACAAAACCCTTCAACCAGGAAGAGCTGAAGTATCGAACCCGGATCGGTGAAAGGATTATTAATTTAGAGCGCCGGATACTTGAACTGGCCAATACGGATGCATTGACCGGAGTGATGAATCGAAGGGCCTTTATGGAAAGGATGGAGCAGGAGACAGTAAGATCAAGGCGGGATAAAATTCCCCTTTCCTTTATCTTGGCCGATATCGATCATTTTAAAAAAGTGAATGACACCTACGGTCACCAGGTGGGAGATCTTGTCCTCCAGCGGTTTACGGCAACCGTGTCGGCCTCCATGAGACCTTATGATCTTATAGGAAGATACGGCGGTGAGGAATTTGTGATTTGCCTGCCGGGAGCAGACGGGTTGCAGGCCGCATCGGCTGCCGAAAGAATCCGAAAAAAGGTAGAAGCCATGGAGATCATTGTACCGGATAGTTCCAAATCGGTCAGCATCACTGCAAGCTTTGGTGCAACCGCTTACTCGGTTGAATCCCGGGAAAGTATGGATTCAATCATAAAAAAAGCGGATGATGCCCTGTATCGTGCTAAAAATGAAGGAAGAAACCGTGTGTGTACAACATAGGGATAACGTTATTGCTCATCACGGTCTTTTTGAGCCCGGTATGCCCATATCCGATTCCACTATATTAATAGTTTCGTAAAAAGTGGTTTTTTACTTTTTACGAGACCGTCATTGTTAGGGCCCACTCAAAAATAATTTTATCCAGCCCTTGCCGGACATCTCATCTTCAGGCTGTCTTTATACGATCCTAATTCGTAAAGTCCTCGAGATAGTACACTATTCCTGCCTGTCCCATGGAATGCAAAACATATTCTTCTGGGCTGGCTTTGCCCAATCGAATCGTAAAAATCCAATTACAATCTGAGCGCAAATTCTGCGAGGCTATTTTCGAGCGAGCCCTTAGTAACGCCATTATAGATATGAGTCTACAAAGATGCAGAAATTATTTTTTATAAAAAACAAAAAATATCTTGACACGATAATCATTATCAAATAGGATTTATAATCAATAGCAATAAGAGGCACCTAAATGGAAAGAATGACCAGCCAGCGTGAAATAATTCTGGAAGAACTTAGAAAGGTTAAGAGTCATCCGACTGCTGATGAACTTTATGGGATTGTAAAAA
>JAUUWG010000121.1 GCA_030589165.1 Desulfobacterales bacterium | reverse complement strand
TTAGAGCAGCAGATCAACGGCGTTGACAATATGATCTATATGAAATCTACCAATTCCAATGACGGAACCATGAATATTCAGGTTTCATTTGAAATCGGCACCGATCCGGACATGAACACCGTTTTTACCCAAAACAGGGTGGCAGCCGCCACGGCCAAACTGCCTGAAGAGGTGAAAAGATTCGGAGTGTCTACTGAAAAATCACTTCCGAATATTCTTATGCTCATATCACTGACATCAACGGAAGGAAAATATGATCAACAATTCTTAGGCAACTACGCCCTGATCAATATTAAGGATATTTTAGCCCGTATAAAAGGTATCGGTCGTGTGAATGTCATTGGTGCCAGTGATTACTCCATGCGCATATGGATAAAACCGGATCGTTTGGCCCAGATGGGTATAACGGTGCCTGAAATAATTGGTGCCATCCGGGAACAGAGTGTTATCGTTCCGGGAGGTAAATTCGGCGCCGAGCCCGCCCCGCCCGGAACGGAATTCACCTATACGGTCAGGCTGCCGGAGCGTCTGCAAACCGAAAAAGAGTTCGGAGAAATTGTCATAAGGACCTCTGAGGGCGGGTCTCAGGTAAAGATAAAACATATCGCCAGGGTTGAGTTGGGTGTGGAAACCTACAATGCGTTTACCCGGCTCAATAAAAAAGAGTGCGCCATGATTGCCCTGTATCAGGCGCCCGGTTCCAATGCCGTTGAACTGGCCGAAAAAGTCAAAAATACAATGAAAGAACTTTCCGGATCTTTCCCGGAGAGTCTCAGATATGATGTATCCCTTGACACCACTTTGGCTATCACGGCCGGCATTGATGAAATCATCGAAACATTGTTTATCGCCCTGGCGTTGGTTATCCTGGTTGTCTTTATTTTTATCCAGGACTGGCGAGCGGCTTTAATTCCGACAATTGCCATACCTGTCTCTCTTATCGGCGCCTTTATTGTATTCCCGTTGATCGGTTTTACCATCAATGTCTTATCTCTTCTGGGCCTGGTTCTGGCCATCGGTATTGTTGTTGACGATGCCATTGTGGTGGTGGAAGCGGTCCAGGTCAACATTGAAAAAGGCATGGATCCCAAAGCGGCCACCGTAAATGCCATGAACGAAGTAACCGCGCCTATCATCGCAACCACTCTGGTTTTGGTGGCGGTTTTTATCCCGGTTGCCGCCATGGGAGGAATAACGGGAAGTTTATATAAACAGTTTGCTATTACGGTTGCCGTTTCAGTGGTATTCTCATCAATTAACGCTTTAACCTTAAGTCCCGCCTTATGTTCACTGTTGCTCAGGAAGCAAAAGCCATATCGCGGTCCCCTGGGATTGTTCTTTAGTAAGTTTAACAACCTCTTTGACAAGTCCACCGATGTATATATGGGGTTTACCCGTATCGTGGCGCGCAAAATAACCAGAGGACTGATATTTATCGTTGTTTTGTCCGTTGCCATGGGTTTGCTCGGGAAATTGGTTCCCGGCGGTTTTATGCCTGAAGAAGATATGGGATATCTTCTTGTAAATTTACAGTTGCCTGATGCGGCATCCCTGCAAAGATCAGACGCCGTTGCCAAGAAAGTCGAAAAGATCATCGAGAAATACGATGAGGTGGAATTTGTTACCACAGCGGCCGGATTTAGCCTGCTTTCAGGCAGCATGTCCTCCAATTCAGGCTTTATTTTTGTTTCCCTTAAGGATTGGAATACGCGGGAAAAAACCGCCAATCAAATTGTTGCCCGATTAAATGTTGATTTTCGATCCGCCATTAACGAAGCCCAGGTTTTTGCCTTTGGACCGCCGGCCATTCCCGGCTTGGGAAGTGGTTCCGGATTCACGTTAATGATTCAGGATAAAGGGGGTAATACACCGGATTACCTGGCCAAACAAACTGCGAAATTTATTCAGGCGGCCATGCAACGACCTGAAATCGGATCTGTATTTACGACGTTTCGGGCAAATGTTCCGCAACGCTACATGGAAATCAATAAAGATAAAGTGCTAAAAGCGGGAATTTCCTTAAATAATATTTATACAACCGTAGGCGCCTTTCTTGGCGGTTCGTATGTCAATGATTTCAACAGATTCGGCAGGTTGTACAAAGCGTATGTCCAGGCTGAGCCGGAGTACCGATTAAACGAAGACCAGATCAATTTGTTCTATATTAAAAACAGGGAAGGTAAAAGTGTTCCGTTATCAGCCTTTGTAAGCATCAAGGAGATCGTAGGGCCGGATTATACCAATCGATTTAATTTATTTAGAGCCATAGAGCTAACAGGTGGGCCTGCTTCCGGTTATACTTCGGCCCAGGCTATCGGCGCCCTGGAAGAAGTGGCCAAAGAATCCCTTCCCGATGATATGAGTTATCAGTGGAGCAATATGTCGTATCAGGAAAAGAAGGCTGCCGGTACCGGAGGGGTCGTCTTCGTTTTTGCATTGGTGTTTGTTTTTCTTATTCTCGCCGCCCAGTATGAAAGCTGGTCATTGCCTTTCAGCATCTTGCTGGGAACGCCCTTTGCAATCTTCGGTGCGCTTCTGGCCTTGTTCTTTGCCAGGCTGTTCAGTCAGAGTTATGAACTCAACGTTTTTGCTCAGATTGCGCTTGTGATGCTTATCGCAATGGCAGCGAAGAATGCCATCCTTATCGTTGAGTTCGCCAAACTGGAATTTGACAAAGGTCTCTCGCTATACGATGCGGCCGTAAAAGCGGCGAAATCGCGGTTCAGACCCATATTAATGACGGCGTTTTCTTTTATTCTGGGTGTCATGCCATTGGTTATTGCCTCCGGGGCCGGAGCTGAAGCAAGAGTCGTTATGGGTATGGCTTTAATAGGGGGAATGTCTTTAGCGACATTATTAGGTGTTTTCTTTTATCCGATGCTGTTTATCTTTATAGGGAAAATTGCCAAGTATGAGCAAAAACGTGAACCTGAAAAAAATCCTGATTTGAGCAGTTAATAAAATGAAAAAATTGGTTAAAATAGCTGTACTGATTGGCTTTATATCGCTGACCGGTTGTGCGTTAGGCCCTGATTTTAAAAAACCTGTTGTTAAAACACCAGAGCATTTTAAATACGACACTTTAAAGTACGATTCCCGGATCGACCTGAAGTGGTGGGAATTATTTGATGATCCCGTTTTGGAATCGTTAGTCACCAACGCCCTAAATGGAAATAAAGATATAAGGATTGCCGCCAGCAGGATTGAAGAAGCCCGCGCATCGTTGGGATTCACCAAGGCTGATATCTACCCAAGATTAGATATAGAAGCCGGGGCTTCCAGAGGGACCTTTGCGGGAAGAACGAAAACGGAGTCAACAAATAATAATTTTTACATTGCGCCTGTGTTAAGCTGGGAGATAGATTTTTGGGGCAAATTCCGCCGGGCGAACGAAGCAGCCATGGCAGAGTTAATGGCTTCCGAGTATTCGCTGAGAATCGTTCAAATCAGTCTGATTTCTGAGGTTGTCAGCACTTATTTCTTGTTACTGGATTATAACCAACGGTTGGAAGTATCTGAAAATACACTCGATTCGAGGCTTTATAGCCTTGATATCATTCAAAAGCGTTTTGACAAAGGAATCATTTCCGAGCTTGACTTAAATCAGGCTCAAATCCAGAAGGAAATTGCAGCGGCTGCCATACCGGTATATGAACGTCTAATTTCTAAAACTAAAAATGCGTTAAGTATTTTACTCGGCAGGCTTCCCGGTGAAATTGAAAAAGGTATCGACCTTGGCAGCCAAACCATCCCTCCCGAAATACCGGCTGGATTGCCTGCCTCTTTGCTCCAACGCAGACCCGATATAGTCCAGGCCGAATACCTGCTGCAAGCTCAGAACGCCAAGATCGGGATTGCCCAAGCACTGAGGCTGCCGGCAATTACTTTAACCGGAATATTGGGTGTAGCCAGCGATGAATTATCATCATTAACATCCAATGGAGCTGCCTGGTCGATAAGCGGTGGTTTATTCGGGCCGCTTTTTAACTTCAACAAGAATGTCCTGCGTGTTGTAATTGAAGAAGAAAAAACAAAGCAGGCATTATATCACTACGAAAATACGGTACTGCGTGCGTTTCGGGAAGTTGAGGACGCACTGGTTGAAGTCCGGACCTATAAAAAACAAATTGCCGCGGTGAAAAAAAAATTCAAAGCTGCTAAAAATGCCGCTGCTTTGTCAACACTTCGATATGACAAAGGTGTTACCAGCTATCTTGAAGTTTTGGATACCGAACGGACATTATTTTCTGTCGAGTTGGAGCTTTCTGAATTAATAAAAAATTATCATAATGCCTATGTAAAACTGTATAAAGCCTTGGGGGGAGGATGGATTTCAAAAGACGAAATGGATGAGGCGCAAAATCAGGAGTAGGAACAAAAGGAAAAACTTTCTGCTGAGAAAGATCAATGAAGATATTTTTAAGCAAAGATGACGCACACATACGTCAGAGACCGGGTCTGTTGGATAAATTCAGGACATACCGCTATACTTATTTGTTTATCGCTATCCTGGCCCATTTGACCCTGTTGCCCCTGCTGGAAAAACAGGAGCGTGCGCTGGTTCCGCTTATGTTTCTGCTGATCGTGGTCACAGTTCTATGGACCCTCGATATTCGCAGGCTCTTTTTCTGGCTATGTTTAGGACTGGGTTTTGTGGCTTCCGTGATCAAACTGATCGCTCTTATGTTAAATCTTCCAGTTA
>JAUUWG010000058.1 GCA_030589165.1 Desulfobacterales bacterium | reverse complement strand
ACCAATATTCCATCTCATCTTCAGGTCGCCTTTGCCCGATCCTCAATCAGATAATCCTCAAAATAGAGTAACTATTCCTGCGGTTATCTGATTTCGGATCGAACAAATCCGACCTAAATCTGAACGTAATAATGTGCAATTATTTAATCTCCGTTCCTTATTTGTTGTGCAATTTTTCTTAGATCTTCCATCACGTTATCCATGTCCATGGTCAAAAGCCTGCCGTCTTCCATGACGACCTTGCCGTTTATAATCGAGGCGGCAACATCACTTCCCTTTACGGCGTAGACAACGTGGGAGTAAGGATTATACATGGGAACCAAATGCGGTTTTTTCGTATCAATCACGATCAGGTCCGCCTTTTTCCCTATCTCCAGAGACCCGGTTACATCACCAAGCCCCAGTGCTTTTGCGCCTTCCATCGTAGACATCCTGACAACTGTCCGGGCATCCATGACAGTCGGGTCAAAGGTGTTGACTTTGTGGAGTTTGGCGGCGGTATCCATTTCCAAAAAAATATCCAGGTTATTGTTGCTTGCGCATCCATCCGTTCCAAGTCCGACACAGACCCCTTCTTTGAGCAGTTCGGGTATCGGCGCAATACCGGAGGCCAGTTTCATGTTGCTTTCAGGATTATGGGAAACCTTGACATTAAAACGATGTAAAAGGGAAATATCTTCTTCGGTCAAAACCACGCAGTGGCATGCAAGAAGGTTTGGGGACAAGACCCCCAGATCCTCAAGAAACCCCACCGGTGTAAGGCCGTACTTGTCTTTGATCAGATCGACCTCGTTTCGGGTTTCCGAAACATGAATAACAAGGGGCAAATCATGCTTCAATGCCAATATAGAGGCCCGTTTAAGAAGGTCAGGCGCACAAAGATAGGTCGAATGGGGTTCAACGGCGATGTTGATCAACTCGTCATCTTTCCATTTGTCAATGAGCATTTCCGTGTAGGCAAACCCCTTTTCAAGAGGACCATAATTGGGTGAAGGAAAATCATACAGGACCTCTCCCACCACGGCCCTCATCCCTGCATCTTTTGCCGCCCGTGCCACGGCATCTTCAAACAGATACATGTCGCAAAAGCATGTGATACCGGACAAAATCATCTCAGCACAGGCCAGAAGCGCTCCGCGATAAACGCGCTCTTCATCCAGTTTTGACTCGGCCGGAAAGATGTAATCATTCAGCCAGGTCATCAGCGGAAGGTCATCGGCAAGTCCCCTGAAACAGGTCATGGATGCATGGGTATGGGTATTGACAAGCCCGGGCATAATGATCCCCCCGTGTGCATCAATAATCCGTTTAGCCTTGAATTCTGAAAACGCATCCGCCGGCCCCAGAGCAACAATTTTGTCGCCTTTGATTGCAACCGCACCGTTCATCATAAGGGTCTCTTGAGCATCCATGGTCAGTACGGTGCCGTTTAAAACAATTATATCAACCGATTTTGTTTGCATCTATGTTCTTTATAACCTTTCTTATGATTTTCGCCAATCGGGGAGCAGCCTCACCCGCCACTTCAATAATTTCCTCAACCGTCGCAGGCATGGGGTTGTCGGGATTATTGATATTGGTAATCGTTGACAATCCAAGCACCTTCATCCCTGCATGTACGGCTGCGATTACCTCCTGGACCGTTGAAAAGCCGACGGCATCAGCGCCGATGATCTTTAAGAACCGCGTCTCGGCAGGCGTTTCAAGAGACGGGCCTTTAAGCCCGGCATAAACCCCTTTCCGTAAATGGATATCCATATCCCTGCCGGCAGATTCGGCCAGTTGCACAAGATTTTTATCGTAAACACAGGTCATGTCCGGGAAGCGGATACCCCAGGTCTCTTCATTGGGACCGACCAGGGGGTTTGAACCGCTCAGATTGATATGATCGGAAATAATCATAATATCTCCGGTATTAAAGGCAAGATTAAGCCCGCCGGCAGCATTGGAAAGGATCAGGGTGTTAACGCCCAGTTCCTGCATGACCCGTATGGGAAAGGTAACATCACAAGGCGCGTACCCCTCGTAAAGATGGAACCTGCCCTGCATGGCAATGACCTGCTTACTTTCCAAGCCCCCTGTAACAAGCCTCCCGTGATGGCTCTCAACCGTTGAGACGGGAAAATGGGGGATATCCTTGTATTCAAACGATGCTGATATTTCGATATCTTCTGTACTTTCACCCAGACCGGTTCCGGTTAAAAGGCCTATTTCAGGAAGTTTTTGAATACGTTTCTTTAAAAACTCCGCTGTTTCAAGCACCTTGTCTTTATAATTTGCCATAATTCTCCTCCTGTGAATAAAAAGGCATACTAATCCAAGGACTTGTTGCAGTCAAGGATACAAAATTTTTGGGGTGGGTTCTAACGCAGGGAGTTAATTAACAGTTTGTAAATAATGGGGATTGATCTTGCAGCCGGTTGCTGATCGAAAAGGATCACAATATTGTGTGGTGTCTTGATCAAGCGTGATATCCTGAAACTGAATAATATGCGTGTTATATGGTTAGGAATCTCTTGCTGGCAACAAATATCGTTGTCAATCATTTTCCTGCATGATAAATATCAAGAAACCATATGAGTGTAACCTTTTTGCAATTAACATGATCAGTAATGATATTAAAATGTTAAAAATTTGTTTTTTGTGAATATCACCCAATTTAAGTCAAACATTAATCTGGCACCAGATGTCTCTGATGTTTTATTTTTACTACATCTGTAAATAATACATTTACTATTTTTTATAACAATTTGAATATAAAGTCTATATATTAAATAGAAGCGATTTTTAAGTAGTAATACTGTAGTAGTCATGGAGATTCCTAAAGATATTTGAAAATTTCATTTTTCGCATAACAACTCATTTATTTCATTATGCAATTTGTACGGTCCAGCGTTTAAACTAAAAAAGGTTACACTCAAACCATATAGTTAATAGTTATCAGCCATGAAGGAACACCATAATTTATGAAGTACGTCATACAAACCTGGGTATTAGGTAAATTTCCTGAAATAGAAATTGATGAATCTAAATATTTAGATATTAAAGCAGCCAAAGAAACTTTATTGGCCTGTTTATCTATTGAAGAAAAGTATGAATTACTTTTGTCAAATCACCTCGAGCTTGAAAAGGAAGCTTTAGGTGTAACTGCTGATTATATGGTAAGGAATACAGCTGATTATTCAGGTTTTTTCGATATCCGTTTATCTTTCAATCGCAGGATAGTGAACTTACTTACATCTACAAAACTTTATATCGACCAGCTACTTCAACATGTAAAAGCTTGTATACCAGAAGATCTAAAATTAGGTGATGAAGTTAAATCATATTTTTCGGAGGAATACGATTCCTGTTTTGAGTATCGCCTTATGGAAGCATTGAGAAACTATGTTCAACATCGAGGGGTTGCCGTTCATTCTACAACTCATGGTGGAAGGTGGACTTCTTTAAAATCAGACGGTCAATTAGAGTTTAGCCTTAAGCTGTTCACTCACAAGTCTGAACTCGAAGGGGACAAAGCATTTAAAACGCAAGTTTTCAATGAGATGCCAGATGAAGTGGAGTTAATGTTTTCCGTGAGAACTTATGTAGGCGCCATAAGTAGAGTGCATGAGAAAATAAGAGATTTATTAGACAAAAGATCAAAAATAGCCAGGGCTATTATTTCTGAGGTTATAGCTGAGTATGAGGCGCTGAATAGTGGCAATTCAATTGGATTAACAGCGGTTTGCAAGAAACCTAAAGAGACTAATGATGAGATTGTAGAGAAGATTCCAATATCTTTAAGTTGGGATAATGTCCGACTAAAGCTTATTAAAAAGAATAAAGGAATAGGGAACCTCGGAAAAAGATACGTTAGCGGAAACGCTTATAACCAATCACTGGAGCAGGATTTCCAGGACTGACGACCTGGAAACCTCTCAGTTCAACCGTTATAAACCAGTAAATAATTGAGCGCGTATATGCAAAAAACGGAAATAGAGAAAATTGTTCAAGCAAGATTAAAAGATGCTGAAGTTTTGTTGGATGCTTCACGTTTTGATGGCTCCGTCTACTTGTGTGGGTATGCGATTGAACTTGCTTTAAAAGCAAGAATATGCAGAACACTTCAGTGGGATGAATATCCAAATAGTCGTAAGTACAGCACATTTAAAACGCATGACCTTGATATACTTCTTCACTTGACAGGATTAGAAGACAAAGTGAAATTAAAGTATATGACAGAATGGTCTCTTGTTGCGCAATGGAATCCAGAAGCACGTTATAAACCAATTGGAAATGTTCAAGAGGCTGATGCCAAAGACATGCTGGATTCTGCAAAGGAGCTAATAAAACAATTATGAGAGATCAAGTAGAAAAATTTCAAAATGTAGAAAAAAACCTTAGTGAGTCGAAAGGTCAATTTGAATTATTTGCACTGTTTTTAAGAGAAGACTCCCCTAATAAATGGGATCTATTAATTTCAGCTGACTGGGCAAGAGCTGATAAAAAGGCTTCAATCAATATTATAGTTGAAGAAATCAGAAAAGTATTATCTGATCAAGAATTACTTATGTTATCTCGTCTTATAATCCTTGATAAAGATGATGCGACACTGAAAGCTATACAAAAGGCAATGCACGTTGAACATGGATTAACAGAAATATCGGATAGTAATTTTTTTGGTTTGGCTATTAAACATGCTTATTTAATAACCTCACGAAGAGAAGTTCATAACAAGACTAATTCAGCCGACGCAAAAAGCCGCGCGGCTGATTAGCGCCGTTCGGCGAGAAATCCAACATTCGAGATCAAGCGATTCGGTTCATTATGAAAATCTATTTGGACAATTGTTGCTTCAACAGACCGTTTGATGATCAATCACAACTCAGAAAATACGGCTTGAGTCCGAAGCAAAGCTGAAAATCCAGGAAGACATTCGATCGGGCTCATACCAGTTGGTTTGGTCGTACATACTTGACTACGAAAACAGCAAAAATCCGTTCCGGGAACGGCGTGAACAGATCGCAAAATGGCAGGCGTACTCTGAGGTAGACATTGAAGAAGATGAAGAAACAGTCAAACTTGCGGTCTTGGTCAGCCAACATGGGATAAAGAAAATCAATTCCTTGCACATCGCTTGCGCGATCAAGGCAAAGGCTGAGTACTTCCTGACCACAGATGATGGCGTGTTGAAAAAAGCTACACTTATCCAAGCATAGGGGTCAAGTCTACGTTTGACTTTTATAAATACATTTCTCATCAATCATAAGTTCTCATAACTTACTGAAATTATTAATGCTTAAAAATGAGATCAAAATATAAAAATATATAGATATAATAATTTTAAATGATTATAAGTTGTGGAACAAAAAACTACAGAGAACTTTTGACTCATGAGGTACTTAGAAAGGAACAGAAAGATAAGGAATATGGAAGATCGATAGGATAATAAAAGCGATTGCCGGGATTTGGATACAAACCCCGGCAGCCGGTTTTGATCACAAATAAAAAAACAAACTCATCAAGCGGCTTTTTCGATCTTTGCAGCGCATACCTTAAATTCAGGAATCTTGGCAATGGGATCAAAGGCCGAATTGGTGAGCATATTGGCCGCGTTCTCCGCAAAATGGAAGGGAAGAAAAAGTACGCCCGGTTTTACCATTCCGCTTATCTTGACCGGAACTTCTATTTCACCTCTTCGGGTTGAAAGCTTGACGATTTCACCATCTTTAAACGATAGTTTTTCAGCATCTTCCGGACAGACCTGTACATACCCTGTTTTTTGTTCGTCATGCAGGTGCTGAGAGGCCCGCGTCATGGTACCGGTATGGAAATGGGCAAACATCCGGCCGGTACTCAGGAAGAAGGGGTAATCATCATCCGGCATCTCTGCAGGATCAAGGTATTCAATGGCATGGAATTTACCCTTTCCTCTGGTAAATCTGTCCTTGTGAAGACACGGCGTCCCCGGATGCTCGGTATTCGGGCACGGCCAGGGAATTCCGTTTATCCCCAGTCTCTCGTAAGTCATACCGGCATAACTCGGGGTCAGGCTTGTCATTTCATTGAAGATTTCTTCAGGGCTGTTATAGGACATCTCGTAACCCATGGCCGTGGACAGCTTGCATAAAATCTCCCAATCCGAAAGAGACTCTCCAACAGGCTCAATCGCTTTATTTACCTTCATGCAGCGACGTTCCGAGTTGGTAAATGTACCGTCTTTTTCAGCCACCGTTGTCCCTGCAAGTACAATATCCGCTTCCCGGGCCGTTTCGGTCATATAAATATCCTGAACGACCAGAAGCTCCAGTTTTTTGAGCGCATGGTCAAAGTGATGTAAATCCGGGTCACTGAGTCTGGGGTTCTCCCCAATCACAAACAGGGCTTTTAACTTTCCATCATCCATGGCGGCAACCATATCGGTGATGGTCAATCCTGCCTTATCGGAAAGCTTTTTTCCCCAGGCTTTGGAAAACTTTTCATTGGCAGCCGGGTCCGTAACCGGCTGATAGGCCGTGAAAACATTGGGAAGACCGCCCATATCACAGGCACCCTGCACATTGTTCTGCCCTCTTAAGGGATTAACGCCGCCGCTTCTCACACCCATATTTCCGCACAGCATGGCTATATTACAACAGGATTTAACATTATCCACACCAGTGGTGTGCTGCGTAATTCCCATGGCATAAAACAAACCGGCCGGAGAGTTGGTGGCATAAAGCTCTGCCATCTTTTCCAGATCCTGAGTACTGACTTCGGTTATGGCCTCCACTTTTTTCGGCGTATAGGCTTCGATAACCGCTTTCATCTCATCAAAATCTTCACACCTCTGGGCGATGAACTCTTCTGCGTGCCAACCGTTTTTTATAATGATATGCATCATGCCGTTGAGAAGGGCCACATCACTCCCCAGACGCTGATTTACGGAAACATCCGCAAATAAGGACAACTGAATGTTTCTGGGATCGGCAACGATTAATTTTGCCCCTTTCTCCTTGGCCCTGATAATACGTCGGGCAACCAGGGGATGACATGCCGTGGTGTTGGAACCGATAACAAACATACATGCCGCATCCTCAATTTCGGGGATGGAGTTTGTCATTGCACCACTTCCAAATGCAGCGGCAAGACCTGCCACTGTAGAGGAATGTCAAAGACGAGCACAATGATCGACATTATTGGTACCGATCACCGCCCTTGTAATTTTCTGGATCAGATAATTCTCCTCATTGGTCACTTTTGCAGAGGCCAGAACACCGACACTGTCCGGTCCATACTGATCGATGATGCCCTTTAGTCTCTCTGCAGTCGTTTTGACGGCCTCATCCAATGAGGCTCCCTGCAATTGGCCGTCCTTCTTGATCATGGAAGACGTCAAACGTCTATCACTCGTTGCATGTTCATGAAGGTTCCAGCCTTTAATGCAAAGACGGCCCTCATTGACAGGATGTGTTTTCAACGGCAATGTGCCGGTCAACCGGCCGTCCATCACCTGAAAAAGAACGCCGCAACCACATCCGCAATATGAACATACTGAAGGTATATTCTTGTAATCCATACCTATTGCTGTTCCTTTCTTCTTATTCACTCTTGCCTGTTAACAAGAGAAATGAGAAATTCCTGCTTCACAGAGGCTGCCCGAACCGACTGCTTGGGTCTTACTGCCTCTCCACAGACTGTTACCGTAGAACCTACGGCCAATTGTTAATATTGTTTTTCCTTGAGCACAAAATATCAGATAGGCTTAGGCTGCAGAGTCACCTTTTCTCCCAGTATATTGAATGGAGACTGGTCGGCGCTGACTCCCGTTTTATAATCAAACACATCCGCAACAATACCATTCACCTTTCTGTAGAGCATCCGTAAGGGAATATCCACCGGACAGGCATCTTCGCACAAACCGCAGTCAATACATCTGCCGCCCATGTGAACGGCTCTGACAAGGTGAAAAATCGGAACTTCCGGAGGAAGATCACCACCGGTCGCAACAAGTTCCGGACTGTCCATGGTGCATTCCTTGCAAAAACAAACCGGGCAGATGTCCCTGCACCCGTAGCACTTAATGCATTTTTGCAGCTCATACATCCACCTTTTGAACAGTTCTTCCTGGCTGAACTTTTCGATATCTTCAACATCCGCGTTGTTTTCTATGCCGACAGTCTTTTTATAGGCACCGGGCTTTTCCGGTTCAAGATACGAACAATCCGCATGTTCCTTGATCCTGGAAGGGCAGCAGTTTACATTTATGGTTTCTATATTGTCGGAATTCAATTGCTTCCATATATGAAGGACATTCAAGGCCCGCTCATTACAATCCCGAGCGATAAGACCGATTTTGATGTCCGGCTTTTGGGCAGCTATCTTTGTGGCTATCTTTTCCAGGGAATACCGGGCCGAACTTGTGACAAGATCCTTGACCTCATCGATATTATCCTTGGTAAAGCTATGGGGAAGCGGATGTCCTTCCACCATTTTATAACCCAGGAAGATGTCTACCCTACCCTGCTCGAGCCATTCTTTTACCTTTTCTTGCATGCTACACTCCTTGTTGAATCATGGCTATCTCACGTTTGCCCGTTAAAGGACTCGGCCCCAGACTCTTGATCTTATCCGTAAAATCAGTGACCACCTGGACGAACTTCTGAGCCTCAGCCGATGATATCCAGTCCAGATGCAAGCGGCCGTCCAATCCCATAAATTTTAAAAGTTCCTGCAAGAAAGTCATCCTCTTGATCGTCATGTAATTACCGTACAGGTAATGGCAGTCGCCGACATGTCAGCCGCCCACCAGAACCCCGTCGGCACCGCTTTGAAATGCCCTTAAAATATAATGAGGGGACACGGTTGCCGAACACATGACACGAATGGGACGAATATTGGGAGGATACTTGAACCGGCTGACGCCGGCCAGATCCGCTGCGCCGTATGCGCACCAGTTACACATAAAAGCGACTATCTTCGGTTCAAAATTTTCCATTTCCACCTTTTTCTCCTTTCAAATGGGATTTAAGCAGACAACGCGCTCTTAATCTGGGCATAAAGCTGATGATTATCAAATCCCTTAAGAATCGGAGCCTCTGAAGGACATGCAGCGGCGCAGGCCCCGCAGCCTTTACACAGGGCAGGATTGACTTCAGCTACCTTGATTTCAGCATTATACGAAATGGCGCCATACGGACAAACGTTAATACATCCATAACACCCGGAACATAACTCCGGAATAATATGGGAAACAATGCCGCTCACCTTGATTTTATCAATGGACAGAACGGTTAAGGCTCGGGATGCCGCGGCCTGTGCCTGGGCGATACTCTCTTCGATGGGTTTCGGATAATGGGCCATACCACAAAGGAAAACACCATCCGTGGCAAATTCTACAGGTCTCAACTTCTGATGTGCTTCAAGAAGCCATCCATCTCCATCCAGGGGTACCTTAAAGAGCTGGGCCAGTTCCTGATCCTTATTAGACTCAATGGCAGTTGCCAGGCAAAGAAGATCAGCCTTTACAGATACCTTACGACCAAGGATCGAATCCTTGAAGTCTATTTCCACCCTGTCTCCATCTGCAGTGACCACAGGCTTTTCCTCCGGAGTATAGGAGAAAAAGATAATACCGGCCTCTCTGGCATCCCGATAAAGGTCCTCCCTCTTTCCATAGGTCCTGATATCCCTATAAAGAACATAGACATTGGCATCGGGATTCCTGCGTTTGATTTCCAGAGCACTCTTTACGGTATGGGTACAGCAAACCTTTGAACAATAGGGCCGTTCCTCGTCCCTGGATCCGACACACTGGATAAAGACCACATTTTCAGCCTTTTCCACCTTGGGATCGTTGTTGATGAGAAGTGCGTCAAGCCCCAGATGTGTCGTTACCGCATCGTGCTCGCCGTAGAGGTATTCCGTGGGTTTATATTCTTTTGCGCCGGTAGCGATGATGGCGACACCGTGTTCAACAAACTTTTTTGATCCGCCTTGGTTCAGCTCCGTTTTAAAATTCCCGATAAAACCGTCTACATTGGCAATGGTTGAGTTCGGATGCACGGTGATGCGATTATCAGCTTCCAAACGGTTTGCCAGTTCCTTGACATAATCGCCGATATCCTCGCCTTTAAGGGCTTTTCGCAACTTCAATGCATTACCGCCGAATGCTTCGGATTTCTCCACCAGATCTACCGGATAGCCTTGCTCTGCCAAGGCAAGAGCGGCTGTCATACCGGCAATTCCACCGCCGACAACCAGGGCCGATTGTGTTACGGGAAGTTCTTCCTGCTCCAACGGACTTAAAAGAACGGCCTTGGCAACAGCCATCCGGACCATATCTTTTGCCTTTTGGGTCGCTGCTTCCGGGTTGTCCGAATGCACCCATGAGTCCTGGTTCCTGATATTGGCCATCTCAAAGAGATACTTGTTCAGGCCGGCATTGATCAGGGTTTCCTGAAACAGCTCTTCATGGGTCCTGGGCGTACAGGCAGCAACAACGACACGATTGAGGCCTTCCTCTTTGATGATCTCCGTCATCTTGTCCTGGGTATCCTGGGAACAGGAAAAGAGGTTTTCCCCGACGTAAGTTACATGCGGAAGGGTCTTGACATATTCCGCCACTTCCGGAACGTTGACGACTCCGCCGATATTGATTCCGCAATTACATACAAAAACACCGACTTTGGGCGCTTCGGTACTCACATCCCTTTCCTCGGCGACGACCACTTCATGGGTCAGCGTATTCCGCGCCGGGGCCAGTTTCTGCGTTGCCGCGCAGGCCGCCGCGCTCGACTCCATGACCGACTGGGGAATATCCTTGGGGCCGGTAAAGGCACCGGATGCATAAATTCCCGGTACGGACGTGGATACCGGATTAAAGCTGTCCGTTTGTGTGAAATGATACTTGTCCAGTTCAACACCAAGACGGGCTGACAAATCCACAACACTCTGATCGATTTCAAAACCCGTGGAGAGGACGAACATGTCAAACTCTTCTTCATTCATTGTTCCGTCTTCGCTGGCATACCGGACCACGAGATCATCGGAACCGTGAATCGGGGTTACGGTGTGAACACGGGATCGAATAAATCTTACGCCTCCTTTCTTGGCGTTTTCATAATACTTGTCAAAATCCTTGCCGTGGGTCCGCATATCCATATAGAAAATGGTGCACTCCAGAGGCTCATTGCTGTGTTCCAAGGCAATGACGGTCTGCTTGATGGCGTACATGCAGCATACGGAAGAACAATAGGCATTATCACAGCGATTCATATCTCTGGAACCCACGCACTGGAGCCACGCGATCTTTTTCGGTTCCTTTTTATCGGAAGGTCTGACAAGATGGCCCATAAACGGACCGGTTGCAGAAAGTATCCTTTCAAATTCCAGAGCGGTTACCACATTGGGCAGCTTGGCATAGCCGTAAGTGTCAAATTTACTTGGATCAAAGGATTTAAATCCGGGTGCAAGAATGACGGAACCCACTTCTAAGGTGATCTCTTTTTCCTTATCCTCGTAATTTATAGCGTCCGCGGGGCACCTCTTCGCACATTTGCCGCATTTGCCCTTTGTAAAATAAAGACACTGCTCCGGATCAATGGCATACTTAAGCGGAACAGCCTGGGAATAAGGCACGGAAATCGCCTTGCGCTTTATCAATCCAGCGTTATAATCGTCATCCACTTTCTTGGGACATTTTTCAACACAAACACCGCATGCAATACACTTGTCCAAATCGACATACCGTGGATGCTGAAGAACATTAACTTTGAAATTACCCTCTTGACCTGAAATATCTTTTACTTCGGATAAAGTAAGCAGCTCAATATTGATGTGCCGGCCGACCTCGACCAGTTTAGGAGAGATAATTCACATAGAACAATCATTGGTCGGAAAAGTCTTGTCCAGCTGAGCCATGACTCCTCCGATGGCGGGGGATTTTTCTATCATATAAACATAAAATCCCGAGTTTGCGAGATCCAGAGCTGACTGCATACCGGCGATTCCACCGCCGACAACCATAACAGAGCCCTTTAGATCCTTAGTGGCATGGACATCTCCCATGAATATACTCCTTCTTTGTTTGTTTTTAAAAACTTGGCGGACTTGCAAAAAAGTCAGCCGGCGAATATATCCTGGCTTAAACGGTGAGCCGAACACTGAAAAAAGTACTAAATTTTGAGTTCAGAGGAAAAAAGTCAATTTGCGCCAAATATCACATTGGAGCAGCCCCTCACCGCATAGCAAAAAATTCTTTTATTACAATAACATAAATGCATATAGCAAAAAAGAATATTTTTTTCAAGGCTCTTTCTCAGCCTCTTAATTCTTTAATTTTGTACTTTTTACAACGAAAATTTTAAATTAGCGAAATAAGAGAGTAGTAATTAGAGTAATCTTGAGTAATTAAAGACGACAGAACCTATTAATTAACGCCATGAAAAGACTAATTAAAACCTTAAATAACTTTAAAAGACCTTAAAGGATTTTCGCATTATCTACCTTTTATGATATTGGCCTTCAGGCCGTAAAACCCAATCCTTTAGGTTTGGGATATAAGTTTTTGCTTTAGCATTTTGTTTGTACTTTTCAGCCTATGCATCTTGAAAAGTACCCGATTGAGATCAGCAGCACAGG
>JAUUWG010000013.1 GCA_030589165.1 Desulfobacterales bacterium | reverse complement strand
ACCAATATTCCATCTCATCTTCAGGTCGCCTTTGCCCGATCCTCAATCAGATAATCCTCAAAATAGAGTAACTATTCCTGCGGTTATCTGATTTCGGATCGAACAAATCCGACCTAAATCTGAACGTAATAATGTGCAATTTATTTAATCTCCGTTCCTTAGGAAAGAATAAGTTATCCAATACCAAGTTTATCGTATAGAAAAGAGAGTTTTGTCTATCCATTCCGTTTGCCCGATTTTTTATGTTGTAAAAAAATGAAGTTTTTTGCAAAATTCTCGGAGTGTGTCCAAGGGGGAATCTATGAGTCAATCTGTAAATGAAAAATTCAGAGGTGTTGCTACTCTTTTTGATAATTTTGAATTAAAGGATTTTTTCAAAAACTATCTTATCTTGATGGGGATAGTAGAAGTTTTTATCTTTTTTGTAAGCTTTGTCAGCCAACTTGGCCCTGATAACGTTCCATTTCCGTGGAAAAGTTATGCATTTGCCTCTTTTATCATACCCATAGCCATAACGTTTCTGTTGGGGGTTTTCGTCATTGCTTTTAATAAATACCTTTTTGTTAAAGACCCCCTGCCCCATGACATTTCACTGTATCCGATGGGAGATAACGAGCAAAAAAGATATATCAACAAACTTCACCTTTTTCTGCATTCCATCCGGCAGGTTCCTTTTTTGTTGAGTCTGTTAATTTTGGTAATCTGTTCAATTGTTTTTTATAAACTGGATGCGATTCTTCTTTTTATCGGTCATGCAGGGGAGGAGGCAGCGAGGTATATCCTTATATCAGCCGGGGTTCTTCTCGCCGTGGCGACTGTTTTTGGATTGATATGGATTATAATGAACTACAGTTTATGTAAAAAAAAGATGGATTACCAGTTTCGTTATAAAAAAGAAGTTATGGATCGTCTGGGTCTTGTCGTCCTGGATGACAACAGAGTGATTGATAAGCAAGGAAACGTCATTGCCCCTGAAAACACAAAAGGTCTTGAACTGACAACAAATATGAACGATGACAATCTTCCGTTGCTGCCTTCTTTGCCGAAGAATTTATCAAAAGAATAGGATTACTTGAGTTTCTAAAAAAAATTACTGTATTGAGTGGTGAGATGATGACAGACATTTTTCTCAACAATCACTTCTCAAAAGCTTTAGAGCCTGTTTAAAAATTAGGGAATCGAAGTGAAAAAGTGTGAGAGCGAGGGCAAATTGTTGCAAATTTGAGGTGAATAGCAAGCCTATTTACCGAAAATTTACGACAATTTGAACCGCTCTCACGGTTTTGCAGCGGATTCATCAGTTTTTAAACAGGCTCTTATAACTATTTTCGAAAACTCAAGAATTTATTGAATTCATATGATGAATATCTGCACAACGGCAATCCTTGTTCTTATCTTGAATGTTCCCTTTGGTTTCTGGAGGGCCGGGGCAAAAAAATTTTCACGGCACTGGTTTCTGGCGATACATATTCCCGTACCCTTTATCATTGCCCTGCGTTTTCTGTTTAAACTGGGTTGGCATCCTGTGACTTTTCCCGTTCTGGCAAGCGCGTTTTTTGCAGGGCAGTTTATAGGAGGGAGACTTTACATGATCCGGAAAAGGATATCCGTCCAAAAATACAAAAAACTCATCAATCCTGATTAACCGACTCAATTTTTTTTCTGACGGACTCGATTCTTTCATTAATTTCTTTGCAAGTCACTTCCATGTTTTTGAGGGTCCCGGATACCCTCTCCTTGTCAATCCGTTTTTCATTTATAAAATTTGATATTTCTGAAAGATCGGTTACATAAGCCTGAAAATGGTCAAGAAGGACTTGATAAAAATTATTTGATACCATCTCAACAAGTTTAAAAAAATACTGAAATTTGAGATTTTCCTTGTAGTCTTTGAAAAGCAGGGTGACGGATTTTTCTATTTCGTTCTTTATTTGTGAAACAGCATCCTTAAGGGCAAGAAACTCTTTTGAATTTTTGTTTTGCACCGGCTTTTTGAACAGTTTTTTGAACACGTTGACAACGGCATAAAAACCAAGACGCATGATCGCTTCTGTTTTAACTTTTGTCGTATAGTGCATCATCGCAATGAGCGGGGGAATTTTTAAGCCGGTTAATTGTTTCAAAGATTCCGGATCGGGTGGTTTTATGCCCTGCTGTTTTAAATGCATTGTCGGAATGCCGAGTTCGTTCATGGTATTTTTGTATTCGGCAAGGGCATCTTTTACCATCATGTCGTAAGGACCGGCAATGGATTCAAAATAGTCCTTAACCTTTTTCTCTTCTTTTTTGACAAAACCAATCACTTTAGGATTGATGCTTTCGGCCATAAACGTGTCAAGGGCCTGCTTGAATTCCTGAAACACCAGATAAAGAGTATTTGAAAACCCTGTTGCCGTAAGATTTTCTTTATATTGATCATAGGACACCCGGTAGTTTCTGATAAACTCGATAACATCAGCTGTTACGTCACCATAGCGTCGATCAAAAAAATTGTCCGTATCCATTTTAAGTTCTTTTTGGATTTTTTGAACAACACCGTCAAGAGTCGTTCTTATCATCGTCTTGACCGGGTTCATTTTTTCCTGATGGTATTTTATATTTTCAATGATTTGATTTGCACTTAACGTATCCCGGGTAAGAAGGTCCTGATTTATTCGGGTCCAATGGACCAGGCCTGCTGCAATTATTTTCAGTCTTTCAAGATGATTTTTCAAAAGCAGAGAATAGCGCTCCTTTGTCAGTTTGTGATGAAATGAAGACTGAAAGCGGCGTGTCTCCTGGTCTGAAAAAACCGGGATATCCTTGTCCTTTTCCCATTGATCGAGCCTTGCCCTGTCTTTTGGATTCAGTTGGGTACGTTGAGTCTTGAACAGGTTGAAAAGGGCTGAAAATGTATAGATTTCAGGTTCGGCCTTTATCAATGAAAGCTCTTCTTTGACCTTTTCAACAAGAGAATTAAGGCCATCAAGTGAATCATGTTCACTGAAATCACAATTAACAACGAATATAACGTTATCGATGATACCCATTTTGTTGATTATGGATAAAAATTTGATATCCGCCTGTCTGAGTCCTGTTCTGCTGCTGATCACATAAATAAGAAGATGAGCTGAAAACATATACTCCTGGATCATTGCAAGGTGAAGAGGATTCGGTGAATCGCTTCCCTGACAATCCGCGATCTCTATATTACGATCCAGGCCGTTTGAATCGATCTCCAGCAGTATGTCCCTTAAATAGACAGCCAGTGCCTCTTCACCTACAAAAATTCCGTGCTCTGCAAAAGAATCGTTTTCGTACTCTTTTGTCACGGTTTCAGAGGAGATGATATCTTTAACGCGTTCGTATCCCTTCAGGTAAGATGATAAAAGCAGACTGTTAACATTAAAGCTGCCATTGGTAATCAGCTGCTCCGTGCCCAGGGAATCGAGCGCCTTTTTAAGGTCCGTCCGGTCCTTTTTCCCCCTTATGTCAAACTGTTCATTGCCCGAACGCCACTCCGGAGACGGGAAGAGGGTCATGGCCTGTTCCATGTCCGAATTCACCTCATCCCACGATTTGAAAAAAAAGTTTTGCTTTAAGCTGCCGGCCGCTATGCACTTTTGTAACAATAGAGGTGACGACACCGGCCCCCCGTCTTAGGTAATCCCCTTTAAAAATAGAATTGACGAATGTGCTCTTGCCGGATTTTATGGTTCCTACAATACCGACGCGAATAATATCTTCCACCATCTGTCGGTTGATGCTCTTACACGTCTTTTCCCAATCGTCAAAAGAATTTTCAGATATTCCCGGTATGGTCTTTACATCTGAGAAGACGGACATGATATCCTGATTGATCTTCAAGATTTCATTTTTAAGCAAATTATAATTATCCATTATGATATAAATTTAAAAAAGTATGAAGTGCCTAAAGTTTTAGAAGTTAAAATTTAAGTAAAGCCTTAATGATTACAATGGATCAAACTGATTGTCAAAACGATTCCATTGGCGTTTATGCTTTTTCTTGTTTTAATTTTCCGGACTTGATTGGTAATATCTTGTTAAATTTAATATTTTATGATAAATTATATTTTTTATAAAAATTCAAGATAAAAAATTCATATTGAAGGGAAATAAATTTATGTCAGAAAAACATCCTGAATGCCCGCTTTATAATCCCTTAAATTGCAAGGAGTATTACAATCCCAAGCTCTGTGCTTTTGTTCGGAAAGATAAAGTCTGTCTGAAAAAAAAGAAGCCTAAATCAAAGAAGGCGCTAAAAGTAATAGATACCCAAGAAGTGGCCGCAGATACCCAACAAGAGGTTGAGGAGAAAAAGGAATAGGCCTTGTAAAGACTTCCTCTTTGTTCTTCATACTAATGACCAAACCTTTTAGCATTACAACTCCCGATTGAAACAAATCCAAACTCAAATCTCTTTATTTTTAATTCCTTCCACTCTCACCCGGAATCTATGGATTATAAAATATAAATCATGAAGGATGAATTAAGCAGCAGCAACAAGCTTGCCCGGATGCGAAAAGATGCCGTTAAAATCTTTTATAAAGGCCTGCAGGCTGTTGAACCGGGTGCCGCAATAAAAAGATACTGCAGACTTGAAAAAGATTTGCTTCTTATCGGTGGTAACACGTATGATCTTTCCACATTTAAAAACCTGTTTGTGATTGGTGCGGGGAAAGCTGCGGCTCCCATGGCTGCCGCCATAGAGGAACTTGTCGGAGAGAGGATCACCAACGGCATCATCAATGTAAAATACGGGCATGTAACCGAACTCGGCAAAGTCAACCTCATAGAGGCCGGGCACCCTGTGCCTGACCAAAACGGGCAAAAGGGTGCCCGTGCCATTTTTGATCTGGCATACCATGCCGGAAAGGATGACCTTGTTTTATGTCTTATTTCAGGAGGAGGGTCTGCTCTTCTTCCCCTTCCGCCTCAAGATATCACCCTTAAAGAGAAACAGGAGACCATAAAGGTCCTCCTTTCCTGCGGTGCCGCCATTCAAGAGATCAATGCGCTGCGAAAGCATATCTCCATGATAAAGGGAGGAAGACTTGCCCAGGCCGCATACCCGGCTACCATTGTCTCCCTTGTCCTTTCGGATGTAGTTGGAGACGACCTGGACGTCATTGCTTCAGGACCCACCGTCCCGGATTCAAGCACGTTCTCTGATTGCATAAAAATTCTTGACAAATATGACATTACAAAGAGGTTGCCCCAAACCGTTGTAAACCATATCAGTCAAGGATTTGCAAAAAAAATTCAGGAGACGCCGAAGAAAGGTGATCCTGCATTTAAAAACACACAAAATTTGATTATCGGAAGCAATATGGAAGCGATCCTGGCGGCAAAGCAGACTTCTGAAAGCCTGGGGTACAACACCCTTGTTCTTTCTTCCATGATCGAAGGTGAAACACGCCATGTTGCCCATGTTCACACAGCCATCGCCAAAGAAATATTGAAAACCGGCCATCCCCTCCCCTCCCCTGCCTGTATTCTTTCCGGTGGTGAAACCACCGTAACCATCAGAGGAGAGGGGCTTGGCGGGCGAAACCAGGAATTTGCACTGACGGCGGCAATCGATATTGCCGGAAATGAGAATATTGTTGTTCTCAGCGGCGGTACCGACGGTACTGACGGTCCTACTGATGCCGCAGGGGCCATAGCCGATACGGTTACGTTAAAGAGGGCCGGAGAACAAGGTATGGATCCGTTGCATTTTCTTTTAAACAATGACTCTTATCACTTTTTTAAAAAATCAGGTGACCTGCTGATAACAGGCCCGACAAATACAAACGTTATGGATCTGCGAATCATGATTGTTAATGGTACCTAATTTTTATTTTGTTCTATCCTGCCGTAATCATCTTCAGATCGAACGATATCCTCTTCACCCAGGAAACTTCCCGAACGGACCTCAATAAGCTCTAAAGGTATTTTGCCTGGATTTTCAAGGCGGTGAGTAACACCAAGGGGAATATAGATGGATTCATCCTCTTTGAGTATGAATTCCTCCTCTCCCTTTTTTACCAGTGCGGTACCCCGTACAACTATCCAGTGTTCAGCCCTGTGAAAGTGTTTTTGCAGAGAGATTCTTGCCCCGGGCTTTACCGTGATACGCTTAACCTGGAAACGATCTGAAGAATCAATACTATCAGATGTTCCCCATGGTCTGTAAACCTTTTTATGGGAAAGGGCTTCCGGCCTTTTGTTCACCTTTAATTTATCAACAATGCGTTTGACATCCTGAACCCTGTTTCGCGGCGATATGAGAACGGCATCCGATGTTTCGACGACAATATGGTCTTCAAGCCCAACGGCAGCAATCATACGGTTGTCGGCATGAAGATAGGAATTCTTTACATCATGAACAAGCACGTCTCCGTGAACAACATTTTCATTTTCGTCCTTTTCCCCGACCTGCCACAGGGCCTCCCACGATCCCAAATCGTTCCATCCGGCTTGGAACGGCACCATAACACCGCTATCCGTCTTTTCCATGACCGCATAGTCGATGGAATCACTGGGACATGATTCAAAATATTTTGCATCAAGACGGAAAAAGTCCAGATCTTCCCTGCCTTCCTGCAAAGATTTTTCACAGGCCTCAACAATATCCGGAACAAACTTTTTAAGTTCATCGATTACACGGGAGGCTTTAAACATAAACATTCCGCTGTTCCAACAGTAGTTACCGGAATCAAGATATTGTTTTGCTTTTTCAAGGTCCGGCTTTTCCACAAACTTCTCTATGTTGACGGCTTCGACTTGCCTGTTGGAAACTTTTTCACCGGCATCGATAGCTTTGCCGCCAATGGTTTCACCTTTCTTGATATATCCATAACCCGTTTCCGGCGCATCAGGAACAATTCCGAAAGTGATGAGATAGTTCTGCAGTGCAAAATGCTCTCCCGTCCTCAAGGCATCATGAAATGCCGGAACGTTTTTTATAAAGTGATCTGCAGGAAGCACAAGAAGCACGGGGTCTGTGTCATGAGACAATGCGTTTAAGGCGGCAATCGCCACTGCCGGAGCGGTATTTCGGCCTATGGGTTCAAGAATTATTGAAGCGGGCTTGACATGAATCGTACGAAGCTGTTCCGCCACCATAAAGCGATGATTCTCGTTGCAAATAATAATGGGATCTCCCAGGCCTTCAAAATTCTTTAAACGCAGAAGCGTATCCTGCAGCATGGTATTGTCGCCGACAAGATTCAGCAACTGTTTGGGATAAAGTTCACGCGAAAGCGGCCAGAGTCTTGTCCCCGAACCGCCGGAAAGAATAACCGGAACGATCATTATAAATGCCTCCTTTTTTAGATTTGCTCAATATTCAAGATTTGTCCGTCAATGTTCTTACATACTCGATGATTTGATTAGTCCCTTTTACGTCTCCCAAAGCCATTATGTGGATACCGTCAACGGATTTATAAATCTCTTTAATAATGTCGCAAGCAATTTCAATCCCCGTTTTGCCTTCTTTCTCCATACTGGAAATGATTTCATCAGGGACATCAATGCCTTCGACATTATCTTTCATGTACCTTGCCATTTTTACACTTTTAAGAGGCATAATACCCATCAGTATGGGTTTTCCTAAATTCCTGGCCTTTTCCGAAAAAGCGATGGCCTTCTCCACGTCATAAACTACCTGGGTTTGAAAAAAATCCGCACCGGCATCAATCTTTTTTTTCATTCTTTTTAGTTCATTCTCAAGGTTTCTTGCCGTGGGCATAGCGGTACAGGCGATCTTAAAATCGGTATTCCCCCCAAACTCTTTGTCGAGGTAGTCTATCCCTCTGTTCATTTTTTTGATCAGCTTGATCAATTCAAATGTATTATAATCATAAACAGGCTTAGATGGATAAGGTCCATGTTTAGGTGGATCTCCAGTGGTTACTAAAATATGGCGAATGCCTAAAGCATGCGCACCTAATAAGTCAGCCTGGGTACCCAGAAGGCTGTGGTCGCGACATGTGAAATGAGGAATCGCTTCTATATTTAAATCCCTTTGGATAAGACTGGCCATCGAAATGGCATTAATTCTGAGATTAGCCATGGGGCAGTCGTGGATGTTAATTCCATCTAAAGAGATATACTCTTGAGCTTTGTCCAAGGATTCTTTGAATAGCGCTCCCTTGACCGGCCCTAACTCGGTGGTAATGACAAAACTCTTACCCAGTTTCTTGATTAAACTCATGTCCCACTCCTTTTCAAAGTTAAATGAATTATTAAGAAATTTCCATTTTAGTGCTCCGCTGAAAAATCATAAAAAGCTAACAGGACATTGAGATCTTTTTCCAGGCACTCAGCAGCCTTTGGATGTTTCGCCCTGTAGATTTCACAGACTACACTCCAAATAAGTTTTTTCCAAGCATCATTCAAAACGCAAAACAGAAATTTTCAAAGAGCTAAATGAGCAGATGCTCTTAATTTGACAGAAAATCAGCAGATACTAATTAACAAAAAAACAGGTGAAACCAAAATTTTATTTGAAAGAGAGAGCAGTTACTGCCATTTTATGGATGAATTCTGTTTTGGAAGGTTTTTTATACAACTTAGATTAGACTGGGCAGATCAAGAGAGTAAACATCAAGAACCAACTTTAGATGCAGACATTTATACTAAAAATGCAGTAACTGGAAAAAAAATAAAATACAAATCACAAAAAGATATGTGGCACCATACCTCTATAAAAAAGGATGAGGAAGGGAATTTTATATATCACTTTTCGTTTAAAAGTTTTGAGTTAGTTCTAAGAAGAAGGATAATTGTTGAGGATGGTTTTGCTGGTAAGGTGAGAATTATAGGTGGTAGTGTCAAGCCTTGATTAATGCTTTGAAATTAGAAGACTTAATCAATAAATAAGGGTTGCCTATGCCCTAACCCGTTATTTAGGGGACGGTAAAAGGCACCGGTCCTATCGGGCGCGGCTGAGGATACCGAGGGGCACGAAGCGCGTCCTATCATACGGGTCGAGACAGACACGCTGGGGCGTGCTCCTCACCCACGCCCGATTCCAAAGGTGACGGCGCGCGCAAAATTTTCGCCATTGATCATCGGCTGCCTGCCCGGAAAAAGTCAACGGCTGTCCCTGTGGATCTGTCGGTTCTATCCCGGGAATCGGGCCCATAAGAGGGATAGTCTCTAAAATTTCAAGGGCATCCGTATGATGAAAAGAAACAGCTTGATCCATATGGTTCGATCCGGTTTTTGCGTATGTCCCATCGCGACTCAAAAAAATTTTACTCCAGGGGCGGGGTTCCCTTTTTTAAAGTAATATGAACCACTTCTCCCCGGCATCCGAATCGAACAGGGATACCGGAGACACTTGTTCCTTTGCTGGTATATCCGACCACCCCCTTGTATTCCCATTTTCCAAGGGTAAAACGTCGGGGGGTTTTGCTGTTGGTAAAAATCGGGCCTATTAAGGGAAATTGTATTTGACCTGCATGGGTATGCCCGCAAAGATAAAGCTGAGGAGCGTATTGAACCGTTTCATGATAAAGTTCAGGTGTATGGGCGATAAATATTTTAAATGCCTTAGAGGGAATATTTCTAAACGTTTCCTCCAAATCATGTGCCTGGTAGTGATGGGGTTCATCTACGCCGGCAAGCCAAATGCTCTCGCCGTTGCGCTCAATAACCGTTGAGTCATTGATCAGAAAATTGATGCCTCTTTTTTCCATAATCGGTACCATTTCAAGGCAGTCATGATTTCCCAGAACGGCAAAAATGCCGTCTTTGGCATCAATTTTACGTGTCACGCGGTTAAGGCGCAAAATGGTTTTTGCAAATGATCCGTAAACCTTTGTTCTATAATCTCCTCCAAGTATGCAAAGATCAACGGGAAGGTCTTTTACAATCTCCTGTGTCTTTTCCGTAATACCATCCAGTCCGTCCAGATGAAGGTCCGACAGAAATAAAATTTTATAATTATGAAAATTACACGGAAGGTCTTCAAAATAGAAGATCAGATTACATTGTTCTACTTGAAGGGCATTATGCATTCCTTTTTCATAGAGTCCCAACAGGCGGAAAACGGTTTTCATAAATATATGATAATAAAGTGTCTGTTCAAAATTAAGAAAGGGATGAAGGGGATTTTTTATGGTCTGGCAGGCGCGCCATTCCCTGAATCGCGTACGGGGGGAAAGAGGGCGGGAATAATTCCTGAAGGGTTTTGTCAATAAGGTCCGGTTTAAAAAACAGGAACCTGCCAACGTGCCGATACTAAACACAATAACCTCAAAAAAAATATACATTCCGGGAAGAGAATAGTTGGGACCCAGAACAACAAAAGGGAATAAGCCTTCGAATATCTGGTCAAGTCCGGGAACAAGGTTGCCGCTCGGTTTACCTAAACGTCTTTTTAAAAAGCTTGAGAGAAGATCCCCCAACATACTGAACATTCCGGATAAAAAACCGATCCACAAAGGAAATCCCAGAAGACCCCCCATCAATACACCGGTAACAATTCCTCCCACGATGCCGCGTTCCGTTTTGTGGCTTCCGAAGAGGGGTTTCTGGTCGATAAAGAGACGGCCCCGATCAAGAGGGGTGTGCCATGTTTCCCCGAAAACGTAAGCAAGTAATGGCGGCGCCAGATTAACAGCCCAAAGTAGAATAAGAATTTTCAAATAACATGGCTCCTCATGAATCAATCTGAAATTTGTGCTTTTTTATCCGGGTCAGGATGCTCCTCTTTTACATGCACACTGAACCATGCCTTGATAACGGCATGTACCAAAGTGGCCAGAGGTATGGCAAAGAATAATCCCAATATGCCCCACAGTCCTCCAAAGAGAAGAATTGCAACAATTATTGCTACCGGATGCAAATTTACAACGCCTGAAAGCAGCAGGGGCGCCAGTAAGTTGCCATCCAATGCCTGGATAATACCGTAAGCGATTATTAAATAGGTAAAATTGGAACTCAGTTTCCACTGAAAAAAGCCGATGAGCGCCACAGGAAAAAACATGACTATTGCACCTATATAAGGTATGAGGACCGACAAACCGACAAATAAAGCAAGCAGCATCCCGTACCGGAGTTCCATAAAAGTGAAAATAATATAACTTATCCCCCAGACGATAATAATTTCCCAGATCTTGCCGCGTACATAATTTGCGATCTGCTGGTTGACTTCGTGCCATACTTTAGTGGCGAGACCCGCATGCTCGGGCAGAAAAGTTTTTAACCACTGCAAAATCATTATCTTATCTTTCAAAAGAAAAAAAACCATAAGCGGAACAAGGATTAGATATACGATAATTGAAATCAAACCGCGAACAGATGCCAGAGAAAGGGAAAGGAGGTGTTGTCCCAGGTTGGTAAGCTCCGAACTGATGAAACCGATAACCTGCTTGATCTGCGGTTCGGAAATAAAATCCGGATACCGCTCTGGAAGATGCATCAATTCCTTTTGTCCGGTGGCAATCATTGAAGGGAGTTCATGCAGCAGTTGACCGATTTGTCTTGACAATAAAGGGAGTAATCCGATCAGTAAAACCAGCAGGGATGCTACAAACAAGGTGAAGACTACCAATACGGAAGCCTTGCGCGGTATTCGCAAGCGCTCCAGACGGGAGACCATCCCTTCTAGAAGATAAGCGATCACAACACTCGCAAAAACCGGAGCGAGCATGTTCCCCAGGATCAATATAAAAAGAGACCCCGAAACGATCAGAAACCCCAAAATGATTACCTGAGGGTCAGAAAAGTATCGGTTTAACCAGTTACGGAAAAAATCAAGCATGACGCTGCCTTGTAATAAATTAATATTTTCTTAAGATTCTAATGCCCTACATCTTAACTATTTATTATAAAATAAAAACATAAAAATTGTCAGTATTATTTTTGCCGAGTCCCAATAGAATCTATTTTTCAGAAGCGACAAGAACGGGGTTTATTTTTCCTTTGACATCAATTTATTACACCAGTAGAATTATTTTTATAGGTTTTTTGCTCTCTATCAGGAGTTAACTTTTTTTTAAGTGGAATAATTATTATGAATCCAAAACAATCACAAAAAAATCATGGCGACAATAAGAACGTTATGGGTAAGGAACAACGTCGTGTGAGCCGAATCACCGGTTGTTTGTCAATCACGTTAATTGTGCGCAATGGTTCGGAAGGCTCTGTTGTGGCCGGTCCCGTTCCAGGCCTTTTAAATGATGTTTCGATATACGGCGCGGGCCTTAACGTGTCCCAAATATACATCGGCGATTATCACCTGTTTCATTCTTCCCGGGACAATCCATCACACATTCTTTATCTGGAAGCCGCTCTGTCCGACGAGAAGACGCTTTCCATTCCCGTGCGGCCGATCTGGTTCGATCATGTTTTTTCCGGTGAATCCAAATCTTTTAAAATGGGAGTCGAATTTATGATTGGTCCTGAAGATGAACAAATCATCTGCTTAAACAAATTGTTAGCTCAAGGACGAAAGGAAAGGGAGAACTGGTTGAATACTCTTTTGGTGAAATGGACCAATCACACACAAAAAGGCGGAGACCTTCCATAAATATTCATTTTTTTGGAGTGATTCTATGACCGCCAAATTTAAACGCGCGACCGATTACATCGCTTTTACTCCATTTATTTTGCCGTCTTTTTTGAGACAATTCCGATAACCGTCTTTATGAGCCATGACCCGAAGAGAAAGACGTTAAAACAACATAAATAAAGCCAGGCTGCGCTAAAATTAAGACCCGAACCGGTTGTCCATGCGTGAGCTACCCAAAGCTAAAGCGCTTGGGCTTCCCTGGTCATAGACTCTGTTTAGAACCAGACGTCTGGCCGGGTTTCTCTTTAATGTCCGACTCGGTTCCCGAACCGGACAAATACAATTTATAGTTTTTTACAGCAAACTGTCAACAAGAATGCTAAAGCAAACTTATATCCCACCGCTAAAGCAGGTGGGTTTTACGGCCTAAAGGCAGGATTATAAGACGACCCGGTAAGCACTTTTAAATTTTCAGGAGTAAATCGGCTGTACTCCAGCCAGATAAGGGGGAAGAACATGGGAAATAAATAGGAAATTCCCATATCAAAAAACCTGTCAAGAAGGATCTGACTGTAAACCTCATCCGCCGCCTGATGTATCCCGCTTCTAACAATTTTTTCCAGGTTCTTGTCTGCTATGGCATCTGTATATTTAAGCGTTGAGACTCTCTCATTGAATTCTTTTCGGAGTCTTTTTTCCCGCTTAAAATCGTATCTTTTGGCAAGGATTCCGGAAAGAAGAGTGCCAAGCGCCGACACAATAATGATCTGAATGCAGGGCGTGAATCAAGATAATTTTTTATAATAGCCCTAACCCTAATCCAAGGTATCCAAGGAGGGATCTGTCATGAGAAAGATCATCCATACCCTTTGCTTCATGTGTTCGGTGCGATGCCCCATAGAGGTGATTGTCGAAGATGATAAAGTCGTAAGCATAGAGGGGAGTCCGTATGTGCCCGCCATGAAGGGGGGAATATGCCCCAAAGGCGCTGCCGCCACGGCAACCTTAAATGATTCGGAAAGAATCCAGGGTCCCATGATCAGGACCGGCCCCCGGGGATCGGGTCAATGGAAGCAGGTCGGTTGGGATGAGGCCCTTGATTATACGGCCGAACGATGCAAGAAAATTTTTGAAGAATACGGAAGCCGATCTGCTGTATGGGCTGAAAGAACCAATCTTATAACAGATCTTTCCAAAACATTCCAAAAGGCCATAGGTTCTCCCAATCATATTACCCATGACGCCATATGCAAAGGTTCTCTCAACACGGCTTGCCGATCTATTGTCGGCTATACCGACGGCGGCATCAGTACCGACTGGGCCAATACCAGACACGTTATCCTTTACGGCCGTAATATCTTTGAGTCGATCGACGTTAAGGCCGTCAACAACCTCCTTGACGCTTTGGGCAAGGGTGCAAAAATGACCTATATCGATCCGCGAGTGAGCATTACCGCTGCAAAGTCCACCCAATACCTGATGATTCGACCGGGTACCGATCTGGCCCTGAATTATGCATTGATGAATATAATTATCAAGGAGAACCTGTATGACGCCGACTATGTCAACCGGTGGGTCAAAGGCTTCAGGGAGCTGTCCCTCTTTGTCAAGCCGTATACTCCCGAATGGGCAGAAGAAGAGACCGGTATCCCGGCCGGTGACATCATCAATCTGGCAAGGGAGGCGAGTGCGGTAAAACCTTCGGTGATCTTTCACTACGGTTACCGGGCATCCCATCATCCCACCGAAATATACTTCAGACGTTCCATGATAATATTGAACGCCCTTATGGGGAGTATCGAAGCCAAAGGCGGGGTATTTATCAAAAAAGGCCCGAAAGATGCAGGCTTTTCAAAGGGATTCCGTAAGTTTTCGGATCAAGAGTTCCCTGAGATGGAGGAGACCCGACGATTTGACGGATGCGGACAGGAGAAATACCCGATCGTGGACCCGGCCCATGGTGTTGGATCGATTTTTTCCCATGCGGTTTTGAGTGAAGACCCCTACCCGATCAAGGTTCTTTTCAATTTTCGCTTTGATCCGCTTTACTCAAACCCCGACTATCAACAAAACCTCAAAGCCCTTAAAAAACTGGAATTGATCGTCTCCAGCGACATCTCCTTTGGCGGAACCACCTCTTTGGCGGACGTGATTTTACCGGAATCGACTTTTCTGGAAAGATCAGACCCCCTGAGGATGGTCCAGGGCCTGAAACCAGCCATCTTCAGAAGAATTTCATGCGTACCTCCTCGATACGACACAAAACCGGGATGGTGGATTGTAAAGCAACTGGCGGAAAGGTTCGGGGTGGGAAAATTCTTTCCCTACAACTCGATTGAAGATATCTGGGAATACCAGTTGGCTGATCTTGGGATAAAAATAGAGGATTTTGAAAAAAAAGGCTTTGTCTCACTCAGTGACGAGGCGATCTGGTGGGACAGAAAAGATAAAATAAAATTCAAAACCCCCTCTGGCAAAATCGAATTGGTCTCCAGCCTTATGGAAGGCCATAATTTCCCGTCCTTTCCCCCCTATCAGAAATTAAAGATAGAGGATAACAAATTCAGGCTTATGGTGGGACGTTGCGCAATGCATACCAACGTAGCGACTCAGAACAATCCCTATTTAAACGAGCTGATGCCTGAAAATGTTCTTTGGATAAACGAAAAAAGAGCCAAAAGCCTGGGGATAGAGAACGACGATAGGGTAGAAATAGAGTCTAAAGCCGGCAAAGGGAGTTTAAGGGCCTTTGTTACGGATATGATTCATCCGGAAGCGGTTTTTATGCTGCACGGTTTTGGCCACCAGGAGATCAAAAGCACCAGGAGCTACAAAAAAGGTGTGGCCGATGCCATGATTCAGGAATACATATTGGATACCATAGGCGGAAGCCCGGCACTTGATCATACGGTTGTCAGCGTAAAAAAGATTCAGACTGAAAACTAACCGGCAAGGCCGTGCAGGCTTTGAACAGACATAGACCCGGAGGTGGAAATGGGAGATTACTGTATTACAACAGATTCAAAAAAATGTATCGCCTGTCATGCCTGTGAGGTACAATGCAAGGCGGTTCATAACATCCCTGTAGGGGCGACATTGGGAAAAATCGTCGTGCTTGGCCCAAAATTTGTCAATGGTGTGCCAAAGATGTCGTCGGTGTTTCTCCCCTGCTTTCATTGCGAGGAGGCATGGTGTCTCAACGCCTGCCGCAAAAACGCGATACAACGGCGGGACAAGGACGGGCTTGTTTATATAAAAGAGGAATCGTGTGTGGGGTGTAAGGCCTGCATCAAGGCATGTCCATGGCGAATTCCCCAATGGAACCCCGAAACAAGAAAAGTTGTTAAATGCGATATGTGCATGGAAAGAATTGATCAAGGCAAAGAACCGGCTTGTGTGGCGGCATGCCCCACCGGCGCTTTGGAGTTTGGAGAACCGGGTAAACTGTCTGATAAAGCCAGAGAGGAATACGGGCTTAATTTGCTTGAGAAAAACCTTGCGGCAGGATTGGAATAGTTTGGAATTTTCCTCCTGTTCGCCGATTCTCTTGTTCTTGTTTGGGCTTACCGCAGAGGCGCAGAGGACGCAGAAATAATTTATTTGTCTTTTGCCATTGAAAGGGGCAGCAAAAAAATCCTAAACCAGCGATCTCTGCGACTCTGCGGTGAAAATAAGAATCAATTCCTCATTTTTTTACAAGGGGAATATCCCGGTATCGATCTGATTTTTTAATTCCTTAAGGAGCATTGTTAGTTCTTTTTCGCGCTGCTCTTTGATTTTTGTCCACATCTCCTGGCAAGACTTGCTTTCGGACGAGTCTTTTATATAGGTATCATACCGATAAAGACTTTTTGATATTATTGTGATAGTTTCCAAAAGATCGTAATTGATATTTTTCAGCATTGTTTCCTCCTGTTTTTTTGTGAATGATTAATAGTTATTCGTCCTGCTTGATTTATAAACACGAGCAATTATATTTTATAAAAACATGCAAGAAACATGCAAATTCAGACACTCTTGGCCGATTTGTATATTTTGATATATTTCAAATGGTTAGCTTGGCCAAGAAAAAAACCGATACAAAGTATTGTAAATTATATTTCCCATATTTAGGTAATACACTTCATATATTTAGGTAATACACTTCATAAATTATGAATTATATTAATCAGTGCAAAGACGTACAATCTGACGATAAGAATTATCTTTTCAACGCGGCACAGGATATTGCTGTCAAAATAATTCTTGAAGGCAGGACAAGGGCGAAGGCTCTGGAATTAGCTGAAAAAATTCTCCGCTTTGGAGATCATATCGTGCAAAGTTTTGAGTCAAAAGAACCCAAGTACGCTCAAATTGCCTGCAGATCAGGGTGCTACTTCTGTTGTTTTGCCCAGGTCTCATTGACCCCTCTGGAGGCGCTTCTCATTGGCAATTATGTCGAGAAGTCTTATACTGATAGAGACAAACAGGATCTGATGAAGAGGGTTGAGAAAAACCTGAAACTTACTCATGGCAAGAGCCTGGAAGAGAGAGTAAAAGTCTGGTATGACACGCCTTGTATTTTTTTAAAAAATAAAAAATGCACGGTATATGAAGTCAGACCTTTTATCTGTCGAGCGTGGCACTCATTAAGCGTGGCTCAATGCAAGAAGGCGTTTAATGACAGAAACCATTCAGCTGAGATTGACAGCTATCCACATCAAAACTATATCCTTGGAACCGTTAGAGCCGGATTGCAGCAAGGCTGTATGGATATGGGATGCCAGGCGGATACATTGGAAATTGCAAAAGCTGTAAAGTCATTTTTTAATCATCAATATCCTGTCGAAGCCTGGAGCAAAGGAGAGAAGGTTTTTTAATCATGGAAAAGAGACCATATGTCGGCGTGGCGGTCATCGTTGTGAAAGACAAAAAAGTACTTCTTGGCCGTCGAATAAATTCTCACGGTTCCGGTACGTGGCAGTTTCCCGGCGGCCACCTGGAATTCAAAGAATCAATAGAAGCTTGTGCTCAAAGAGAGGTTTTCGAGGAGACCGGGATTCAAATTAAAAATATCAGATTGGGCCCTTATACCAACGACATTTTTGAAAAGGAACAAAAACATTATATTACTTTGTTCGCAATTGCAGAACACGCGGCAGGAACGGAAAGCGTAAAAGAGCCGGATAAATGTGAAAGATGGGAATGGTTTGAGTGGCCGAATCTCCCGGAGCCTTCTTTTTTGCCGATTCAGAATTTATTAAAACAAAACTTTAACCTGTTTTAAACGATGAAATTGTAAAAAGCCCAAAAAACACCCTCTTCCTTGTACGAAACCACTAATTTTTATTAAACAATAAATATTTATCATAAGAGGAATAACCAGACGTGAAAATAATCCTGACCAATGATGACGGTATTGAAGCTCCGGGCATCAAAGCCCTGTATTCGGCCCTTCAGGAATTCAGCACCCCCATCGTCGTAGCACCGGAAACTCAACAGTCGGGGGTAGGCCATCAGATAACGCTTGATTCGACCATCCGGGTTAATGAAATAGAAGAAGGGCGTTTCAGTGTTTCCGGAACTCCCGCGGATTGTACCCGTGTAGCACTCAACCATATCGCTCCTGATGCATGCTGGGTCTTTTCAGGCATCAACAGCGGTGCAAATCTTGGTACTGACGTTTATGTATCCGGAACGGTTGCAGCAGTTCGTGAAGCCACTTTTCATGGCTGCTGCGGTATGGCAATCTCCCAGTACATAGCAAAAGATCATGAGATTGACTGGGATATCACGCGACATCAAGTGGTACAATTAATCAAAACGCTTATTGAACACGATCTTGACCCGGGTTATTTCTGGAACGTCAATTTACCCCATCCGTTTGGATACGAAACAAAACTTGAAACAAAATTCTGTGATTTGGACAAAAATCCTCATACGTTCAGTTTTGACAGAAAAGGGGACGAATTGGCCTATATCAGCAATTTCCATGAACGGCCGAGACAGCAGGGGCTTGATGTCGATGTTTGCTTCAGCGGAAAGGTCTCCATCAGTCGAATTGCGATATAGCAGGGTCACGTTGCAACGTGCCCCTACCCTCCTCAGGCGCGATTATGTGTTTGAATCAGAATTAAGAGACTAAAAAGGATCTTAAACCTATGCAAACCATTCGCAGGCAGATCATATCCCTTCTCGAAAAAGAAGAAATGAGTGCAAAAGAAATTTCCAAGGCAGTCAGCATCAGGGAAAAAGAAGTTTATGAACATCTTGAACATGTGAGGCATTCTTTAAAAAACCGGAAAAAAAAACTTGTTGTAAACCCGTTTCGTTGTGGGCTATGTGATTATGTTTTTAAGGACCGCAAACGTTTTGCCCGTCCGGGCCGGTGTCCGCAGTGCAGACAAGGACGGATTATGGCTGCAACGTATAGAATTATCTAAATATATCAAATTGTTGGAACTTAATGAGAAATGATCTTAATCGGTATTGATACGGGCGGTACGTTTACGGATTTTATTTACAAAGATGGAGATAAATGGGGCGTTTACAAAATTCTTTCCACGCCCTCAAATCCGGCTGAAGCTGTTTTGAGCGGGATAAAACATATTGCCGGAACTCAAGATGTTCAGGTCGTACACGGTTCAACCGTTGCAACAAACGCCGTCCTGGAAAGAAAGGGAGCCATCACCGCTCTGATAACAAACAAAGGCTTTGAAGATGTTATAGAGATCGGACGGCAAAACAGAAAAGAGATCTACAACCTCTCCTATCAAAAAAGCCCCTCTCTTGTACCGGCAAATATGAGATTCGGCATTGATTGCAGGATTAACAGTTATGGGGATTCACTGCAGGACCCGGATGAAGCGGAAATTGAAAAGCTCTTGATAAAACTTCAAAAAAACGGGGCGGAATCCATAGCCGTCTCTTTTTTATTTTCATTCAAGAATCCAACCCATGAAAAAAAAGTCGGAAAGATACTTTCAAAACTTGATATTCCGGTCTCCCTCTCCCATGAAATCGTCTCAGAATTCAGGGAATATGAAAGAACTTCCACAACAGTAACAAACGCATATGTTTCCCCGAAAATGACCCAATACCTTAGTAGCATCACCCAAGAATCAGGCAATGATAATTTAAGAATAATGCAGTCAAACGGGGGAAGCATTTCAGCACAAACGGCCATGCGTGAATCCGTCAGGACCATTCTCTCCGGTCCGGCAGGCGGCGTGGTCGGGGCATATCAAATCGGAAAGATTGCCGGGTATGATAAACTGATAACATTTGATATGGGCGGCACATCCACGGATGTCGCCCTGATCGACAGCGGCCTCTCCTTTACCCTGGACGCCCGGATTGCCGATTACCCGGTCATGGTTCCGATGATCGATATCCATACCGTGGGGGCCGGTGGAGGCTCCATTGCCGGTATTGATTCCGGCGGTTCACTGAGGGTGGGACCGGAGAGCGCTGGTGCCGACCCCGGGCCTGTTTGCTATGGAAAAGGTGAAAACATAACGGTTACGGATGCAAATCTTTTTCTTGGCAGGCTTATTCCGGAAAATTTTTTAGGCGGGAAAATGAAGCTTTATCCGGATAAGCTGGGAATTTACCTGAAAAAGATGGCAAAAGGTACCGGTTTAACGGAAGTCGAGCTTGCCGAGGGGATTTTGTCTGTTGCCGACACGGCAATGGAAAAAGCATTAAGGGTTATTTCCGTGGAAAGAGGGCTTGATCCAGGAGAGTTTACCCTTTTTTCCTTTGGCGGTGCGGGTGGAATGCACGCCGTGTTTCTTGCAAGACTGTTGAACATACCCAAGGTATTTATCCCTAAAAATCCCGGTATTCTTTCTGCCATCGGAATGCTTACGGCAGATATCGTCAAGGACTATTCACAGACGGTTATGCTTGATCAGCACACAGGGAATTTTGAGAATATCTTAAAACTTTTTGTCCCCCTTGAAAAACGCGGCATTGACGAACTGGCATATGAAGGCATAGATACCGCTGAAATGGTCATGGAAAGACATTTAGATATGCGCTATCAGGGTCAGTCTTATGAAATAATGGTTCCTTTTGGAGGGGATGCTGATAATTTCATAGAAAAATTTCATAACCTCCATGAAAAAAAATACGGTTACTGCAACCGGGAAAAGCGGGTCGAGATCGTGAATATCCGGCTCAGGGCAAAAGGATTTGCTGAAAAACCGAAATTTACAAAAAGCAAAATAGTCTCCCAAAAACTTTCTACTGATGCGGTTATGGGTGAAAGAGAAGTGGTCTTTGACGGCAGAAGTCATAAAACAAAGATTATCTCAAGGGATAAACTCAAAAGCGGTAATATCATAAAAGGCCCGTCATTACTCATAGAATATTCCTCCACCCTTGTTGTTCCCCCCTTTGCCTTGGGAAAGGTGGATGAATACGGCAATCTTATTATTTCGGTTTAGTATCTTAATACTAAAATTCGTGTATTTTATAGCAAAAAAAACTTTCCGCCACCAAGGCACGAAGACACGAAGGATATAATCTAAAAAAATACTTTGTGCCTTCGTGACTTTGTGGCAAATAATTCCGGTTCCGGTTTGTCCGGTTCAGGATTAGAGGATCAACATGAAAGTCAACCCCGTGCTGCTTGAAGTATTTAAAAACCGTTTCTCTTCCATATCGGAAGAAATGGGTGTGACGCTGAACAGAACAGCGTTTTCACCCAATATCAAGGAGAGAAGGGATTTTTCCTGTGCGGTTTTTGATAAAAACGGAGAGATGGTTGCTCAGGCGGCACATATCCCCGTTCATCTCGGATCCATGCCCATGTCCGTCAAGGCGGTCATAGAGAATACAAGTTTTTCCCAAGGGGATATGGTCATGCTGAACGATCCGTTTAAAGGCGGCACGCACCTTCCCGATATAACGGTTGTGGCACCTGTTTTTATCAGGCAAGATGATGATACGCCCTTTTTTTTCGTGGCAAACCGGGCGCATCACTCTGACGTGGGCGGCATGAGTTCCGGATCCATGCCCCTTTCTTCATCGATCTTTCAGGAAGGAATTATCATCCCCCCGTTGAAGATCGTAAAAAATGGGAAGATCGATGATCAGATAATGAATTTTCTTTTAAATAATGTCAGGACCCCGGTTGAAAGAGAAGGGGATTTTGCCGCACAGATAATGGCCAATATCACGGGCGTCAAACGCATCAGGGAACTGGCGGACAAATATACCCCTGAAACAGTTGATTTTTATGCAAACCGTTTAATAGATTATTCCGAAAAGATCACAAGAAAGACCATCCAAAAGATCCCTGACGGCCTGTACGGATTTGAGGATATAATGGAAGATGACGGCCATGAAAATGAAAATATAAAGATCAAGGTCGGCATTCTGGTTCAAGGGGACCAGGTAACCATTGATTTCAGCAAATCGGACAGCCAGGTACAGGGGAGTATCAATGCGGTATATGCCATCACCCTTTCATCCGTGCTCTATGTGTTCAGGTCGTTGATCAAAGAAAATATTCCCACCAATGCGGGCTGTTTCAAACCGATTCAGCTCAAAACACTGAAAGGGACGGTTGTTGACGCTGAATTTCCTGCCGCTGTTGCCGGTGGGAACGTAGAGACTTCCCAGAGAATCGTCGATACCCTTTTCGGCGCCCTTGCAAAGGCATTGCCGGACTCCGTGCCTGCCGCCGGCCAGGGTACCATGAACAATATAGCTATAGGCGGCATAGACAAGCGAAACAAAGAGCCGTTTACCTACTATGAAACCATTGGAGGAGGCATGGGAGCAACTGCTGATAACCATGGTGAATCCGCGGTTCATTCTCATATGACAAATACCTTGAACACACCTGTTGAAGCACTGGAATACACCTATCCTTTTATTGTTACGCAATATTCCATCCGGAAAGCTTCCGGCGGCAAGGGCTTTTTTAACGGCGGCAACGGAATTGTAAGAGAGATAAAATTGATTTCCGATGCTGAGGTTACCGTCCTCTCTGAAAGAAGAACCCATCCGCCCTACGGACTTTTTGGGGGTAAGCCCGGTAAAACCGGCAGAAATATTTTAATCAAAAACGGCATTTGCGAAAAAAAACCCGGGAAATTCTATGAAAAGCTTAAAGCAGATGATGTGATCCGAATCGAGACGCCCGGCGGCGGCGGTTTTACGGTCAGGTGAAGACAGAATCCAAGTAGTGACTAAAGTGAGCTAAAGTTTGAAATAAAAATTATGGAAAAGTGGGACCTGGAAAAAGAAAGATGTGATTTGGAAAATGCCCTTAGGAGCAAAAGACTCGATTTTGCCGCCACGTATATGGTTGTTCAAACGCTTCATTTTTTTATCAGAAAACACCCCGACCTTATCGGCCCGGAGACCATTCCGGCTTTGAAATATGTTTTTGAAAGAACCGCTCACGCATCTCAGAAACAAGTCTTCTTCCTGTACCGGGAAACTGCGGATACCCTTATTTCCATAATGATTCACTCGCCTGACGCCTCCCTGGCCGAGGAGGCAGCCCTTACCTTGAAAAAAATTATCTGCTCCGGCACAAACCATCTTCACAGAGCTGCCGCCGAAGCCATGGGGTCACTCCCCCTACCCCTCCGGGGGCCTCAACTGCCTGAAAATCCATTAACCGACATTCCCCGTGTCACATGGGATGAACTGCTTGGCAAAACAGGCATTGCCTCGGGGTATTCTTACAGACAAATCGGCAGAAGTATCGTTGTGGATATCGATGCCCCAAACGTCTTTGTCGTTAAACTGGCAGGCTCCAGGGATGGGGCTGAAGCGTTGAAAACAGAAGCTGTCTGGATGGAATATCTCGGGTCAAAAGCCCCTTTGTTCCCAGTAAGATTTGAAATCCCCAAACCCTTTAAGATCAATGGCAGCCATCCATTTGTATTGGACGGCGTGCCGATTCGGATGCCGGTGGCAACTCAGATGAAACAAAAATACTATGCCATCGGTTTTATCGTTCATAAAGACTATTTCGGGTATCCCAACGACCATAGAAAAGAATTGCGGATTTCGGAAGAAAAATTCAGGGACGTTTTACTGCAAAATGCATATTTACTGGGAAAACTGGCATCCTTCGGCATTCTCCATAACTCACCGATTCCGTTGTTTCACAACCGTGTTCAGACAAACAGAAGAGACGATAACGGTATATATCAATGGAGCCGTGGTGGAAGGCTCGATTCCTGGCTGACTTCCTGCCGATACCCTAATTTCGGCTTGTCCGGCATCAGGGATTTTGAACATTTTGAGCCGTTTAACGGTGAACATCGAAAAGTTTACCACTCCATAGGTTCCTATATGCTGAGTATTGCTTTGGTGACAGGGAGTTATTTTCGTCATAAAGATCCTGCCCGAACAGGGTTCGATGATCAGGGGCGTCCCGTAGATGTACGGGATTTTTTTGACAAGACGCTTTTCAAAGATCTGATGAAAAATACTTTTTTGCAATATTACAACGGTTTTGTTGGAGAGGATTTTGAAGGTGATCTTCCTGTTGATTTTGATTTCCTGGCCGATCGCATGATTGAAGAGATGGGAGTTGATCGTCATATGGAGGAAATCCTCAGAGTGGCGGACCAGGAAGCCATGACCGACCAGGAGTTTAAAGAATTTCTGATACAAAGGGGATACGATCAAGATAAAATTGCCCCAATGAAAAGAGGAGAACAGGATATCACCATCCTGACCGGTCCTCATCTGGGCGGATTTAACGAAAGGATATCCCTGCCGGAATTGATCTGGTTTATCGAAACCGCGTCCGCCCTTTGCATATCCGGTATGTACGAGCAGAAAAAGTGAGCTAAAGTGAGCTAAAGTTTGAAGTGAGCTAAAGTTAAGGAGTCGCTTCGCTCCGTCTTTTTATATATTTGAATTTTCGGAAAATAGTTCTTGACAAAAAAATACGACATTCACGTCATTCCCGCGAAGGCGAATTGGCGTCAACTTAAGCCGTTTAATCATGATATCTTAAATATCTTAACCGACATTGAGCAGTCCTATGTAGAATAAATTTGATATATCCGGCATACAGTTTCGTTACTCAGTTGATTCGATGGAATTGAAGTTCTCAAAACAAAGCAGGCTTTACGATATGGAATTGTTTGCGAATCTTTCGGACGATCAGGCCAATCTGTGTTTGCTGATCCTCACTGCCTCGAATATCAAGGCTGAAGTTGAAAAAAGCCGGGATGGCTGGAATATCCGCGTTGCGGAGACTGATTACAGTCAGGCGATGGAGATCGTCAAACAGTATTTCAGGGAGAACCCGCTTTCCGATCCTGCTTTGATCGTTTCGTCGGCGGAGACCCCGCCGTTGTTTCCTGGTTTGGGAGTAGCCCTTGTATTGCTGGCGTTTTACGTGGCGGCGGAGGTAAATGCCGCCCATTCACTTTTGATTGCCGAGTTTGGATGTTCGGCACAGGAAGTGCTCAAGGGACAGTGGTATCGAACGTTGACATCACTGATGCTTCACAAAGACATTGTCCATCTGGCCGGAAATATGGCGGCGATAACGGTGTTTACATCTGCCGTTACGGCTATAACCGGCAGTGGGATCGGGAGTTTCATGATTCTGCTTTCGGGCATGGCCGGCAATCTGTTGAATGCCTTTTTTTACAAGAGCAACCATTTTTCAATTGGTGCTTCAACAGCAGTTTTCGGCGCCATCGGTATTCTGGCCGCACTCGGTTTCGGTCAGAAAATCAGACGACCCGGTCGCCGCATCAACGCATGGCTGCCCTTGTTCAGCGGTCTTTGTCTGCTTGCCTTTCTGGGAGGACCGGGCGAGCGGGTCGATTTGATGGCGCATTTGTTCGGTTTTGCGGCCGGAATCGTTATCGGTTTGCTTTATGTTTTCTTTTGCCGGCAGCCGCCGGCACCTGCTTTTCAAACCGCATGTCTCATGGCAACATTGGCCTTGGTCGCCATGGCCTGGTTGAAATTCTTCTATCTGTAATTTTTTCCCTCTTTCTTTAGACGGTAGCTCATGGTTACCGCCCTTGTCTTCGGCTGTTGCTTTTGATAATCAATTGATTGATTATCAGGATTTACATACAGGGGACTTGTACCCCATAAGTTCACGCCCATGCCGGGCGTACACAAGCGGTTGCACAGGATTCCGGCTCTGTCACGCCTCCACCTGTGAACCGAGCGTTAGCTTTGGAGAATGATGAAACAAGCACACTCGAACCTTATATTGATTGGAATGCCGGGCTCAGGCAAAAGCACCGTCGGCGTGATTCTCGCAAAGAAGACATCACGCGACTTCGTCGATACAGACGTGCTTATTCAGACGTCACAACAACGGAAATTACAGGACATTGTTGATACGGACGGACATGCTGTCCTCAGGAAGATTGAAGAAGAGGTCCTTCTTGGCCTTTCCATCCAAAACCATGTCATTGCCACGGGCGGCAGTGCGGCCTACAGTGATCAAGCCATGACTCACCTCAAGTCGGATGGAATCCTCATCTTTCTTGATGTAGATTTGGCCACACTGGAGTCAAGGATTCGTGACTTCAGCACCCGAGGCATCGCAAAACGACCGGACCAGAGCCTTGCTGAACTGTTTGACGAGCGTTTCGCTATCTATACTAAGCACGCAGACATCGCAATCAAATGTGATGCCATGACGCAGGAACAAGTCTGCGAAAAAATTATTAAAGAAGTCAAGATGTCTTGTCAAAGGAACGTTTATCCATTTGATACTGCAAGAGCCTGAATTGTTTTTGGTTATGGCAAAAGACAACCCAAATCTCACGTTGGCGGAACTTGTTGAGGCAGAAAGTGCATTGCAAGGCTAACAATCACAGCAAGCGGGAGAAATTACTCGCAAGCTCACAATTTGCCGTTTAAAAAACTTGAACATCGAGTCTTATATTTGTCTCATCTCTTGAAAGCAATTAATCAATCCATTGGTGGAAGAATCATGGGAATCAACCGGTTGATCACGCTTCAATTCAGGTAATATTCTCTTCGCCAGTTGCTTGCCGAGCTCGACGCCCCACTGGTCAAAGCTGAAAATATTCCAAAGTATTCCCTGTACAAAGATCTTGTGCTCATACATGGCAATTAAACCGCCCAAAGTCTTCGGCGTTAATTGCTTGAATAAAATCGAATTCGTCGGTTTATTGCCTTGAAACACTTTATGTGGATGTAATTTTTGAATTTCGTCATCATTCCTGCCGGCCTGTTTCAATTCTTCGATAACCTCCTCTTTGGATTTTCCATTCATGAGCGCTTCGGTCTGGGCGAAGAAATTGGATAACAGGATGGCATGGTGATCCCCGATGGGATTATGACTGATAGCGGGCGCTAAAAAATCAGCCGGAATAAATTTCGTTCCCTGGTGGATGAGTTGATAAAAAGCGTGCTGGCCGTTCGTTCCCGGCTCTCCCCAGATAATCGGACCGGTCTGGTAATCAATTTTGTTGCCGTTTCGATCTACCGATTTACCGTTACTCTCCATATTCCCCTGCTGAAAGTACGCCGGAAATCTGTACATATATTGATCGTAAGGCAGGATCACTTCGCTTTGGGCACCGAAAAAATTATTGTACCAGATCCCGATTAACGCCAAAATAACGGGAATGTTTTTTTCAAAAGGAGCTTCTCTGAAATGGCAATCCATTTCAAAAGCGCCTTGAAGTAATTCGTCGAAATTGTCATAGCCGATATAACAGGCGATCGACAAACCGATTGCCGACCAGAGCGAATACCGTCCGCCCACCCAGTCCCAGAAGATGAACATGTTATCCTTATCAATACCGAACGCTTCGACTTGTTCGGTATTGGTTGAGATGGCCACAAAGTGTTTGGCTATCCGGGCATGATCTTTGGCATGGCTTAAAAACCAGTCTCTTGCGGAAAATGCATTGGTCATCGTCTCCTGGGTGGTAAAGGATTTCGATGCGATCATGAACAATGTGGTTTCCGGATTCAGTTTCTTTAATGTCTCCGAAATGTGGGTGCCGTCAACGTTTGAAACAAAATGAACGGATAACCCCTCTTGGGCATAGGGACGTAAAGACTCGGTCACCATAACCGGTCCCAGATCCGATCCCCCTATTCCGATATTGACAATGTCGGTTATCTTTTTATGGGTATAGCCTTTCCATTCCCCGGAAATGATTTTATCGGAAAAGACGCTCATCTTTTCCAGAACCCCATTGACCTGTGGCATCACGTCTTTGCCGTCAACATAGATGGGCGTATTGGCCTTGTTTCTTAAAGCGATGTGTAAAACCGACCGATTTTCCGTCTCGTTGATTTTATCACCGCTGAACATCTTTTCGAT
>JAUUWG010000025.1 GCA_030589165.1 Desulfobacterales bacterium | reverse complement strand
GTGGCAATGGCAAAGAGGTCACACCCGTTCCCATATCGAACACGGAAGTTAAGCTCTTTTGCGCCGATGGTACTGCTCGGGAAGCTGGGCGGGAGAGTAGGACGCTGCCGGAAAATTTCTTATAAACCCGGAATTACCTTTGACTATGGTGATTCCGGGTTTTTTTTTGCTAAAACCAAAGTTAAATTAATCCCCCTCCAAAATCCCTCCGGAACTTTCAATTTTGTTTGAGTTCATCTCGAAAAAATACAATTTCTTGTTTACGTTGCCTATAAAATTGGTATTCCGGAAAAATTTTCATCTGATCCGATCATAAAACCTTTTGCCACAATATGGGATAACTCCAAAAAACTATTTCGCCCTTTGGATTTACAAATTTGTAAGTCTTTAAGGCGTAATCTTTACAAAATTGTATGGTTTTTATATATGTTTTTAATATTTTCCTAACAAATCCCGATTGAGAAAAAAAATTCCCATATTTAGTTCTTTGATGCTATAAATTTAACAATAAACAATGCTTAATATTATTTTAAAGGATTTTTTTTTGCAAAGCGGTAATTTTAGGCTTATATTATTTAAATAAAATTCAGACAAAATAAATTCAATCTAATTTTATTTCGGCTTCAGGCTATGGTTGCCTGACCATCAATCATAACACCCTAAAAATAATTGATTTTTATGTTGTGATACAAATTTGATTCAAAGGAATAAAATCCGAATCCGATCGCAATTGTGATGGTTTTATTGGGTCCGTGTTCCTGAAGGGGCTCGTTTTTTGGCATATATTTTGCTTATTTTTTTAAAAAATAGATCTTAAAATGGATTTAAGAAGGGTTGACTGATAGGATTAAATAGCATCGAAAGTTGTAATACCTGGGGTCATGCTTGTCTCTTTCGTATTTTCGTCCTTTCGTAATTTTGTGCTGAATCTTTGAAAATTATTTTCCCTAACATTTCCTAACATTTGGCAATAAAAGGAGAAAAAATGTGCCGTTTGTTTGCAGCAACCAGTGAGGAACCCTTGTCTCCAATGCTGGCATTAGAGGCTCTTGATGTGATGCGGGAGGGACATGACGGTTCAGGTGTCGGAATCCTTCTGCGGGACCTTGGGGGACCTTTTGAAGATATGAAGGATGAGCCTATTCTGTCAGGAATTTTCAGTGAAGATGGATTGAAGCGGCTTGATATGTTCATGATGGATATCGGCTTTATGACTAAATATAAGATGAGCATTAAAGTGCCCAAAACACCGCCGCCGGGAGTGCCGAAAAGGGATATCTATCTGATTCGGGCCTATGAGTATCCTGAAGAATGGGACGGGCTCAACAAAGAGGATCTCCAGGAGAGGCTGTTGATGATAAGGCTCCAGCTCCGTAAAATGGGTGAAGAGAAGAAGGATATGATCGTCTTCTCGTTCTGGCCGGATGTGGTGATGATAAAAGAGATCGGTGATCCCCTGACCGTGGGTCATTATTTAAAGCTCGACCGAAAGGAACTCAAGGCCCGGGTGGTTATGGCCCAGGGGAGACAGAATACCAATTACGCTATAAACCTTTATGCCTGTCATCCCTTTTTTATTCAGGGAATTGCCACAATGACCAATGGAGAGAATACCGCTTTTATTCCTATAAAGGAATTTCTCGAGTCAAGAGGTTTTCCGGGATACAGCGGGTACCAGTCTGATTCGGAAGTTTTTGCTCATATTTTGCATTATACGATTTTAAAATTAGGACTTGGTTTAGACGCATACAAGCATATCATAACTCCGCTGAAGGAGGATGATCTTAAAGGTCACCCCGACGCCCCATTGCTGAGGCATCTGAAACATTCCTGCAGGAGACTGATCATTGACGGGCCCAACTGTGTGATCGGCTGTTTGCCTGATAATAGCCTTTTTATGTTACAGGACAGGAAGAAACTCCGCCCCGGAGTGGTGGGAGGAAGGCCCGGTTTCTATGCCTTTTCTTCTGAGATTTGCGGGCTTGATGCTGCAATCCCGAATCGTGACAAGAGTAAAGACTTTCAACCCATGTATATGGATACGGTCGTTGTGGGTCCTGACCGTCAGGAGATTGCAATATGTCGTCAAACACAGCAATTATGCCTTCTACATTAAGTCTGAAAGATCTGCCATGGCAGGTTTTGTGGGACAAAGACAAATGCACCCTTTGCGGGCGCTGTACAGCGGTTTGCCCTGTAAATGCCATTGAGTTGGGGGTATTTCGTAAAAGAATTGTTGAGACTTCTTTAAATTCAGGACAGACGCCATCGAGTATTTATAAAACATATAACGGCATACGCCAGAAAACCAACCCTGCCTATGCCTGTGTGGGGTGCGCCATGTGCACCATGGTTTGTCCCAACGATGCCATTATCCCTGCAAGGAACCATGAGGAAGACAAACTCAAGTTTCATGTTAATCAGGCCGGCCATCCGCGCCGCCGCGGCGGACGGCGTAATGTTTCCGGAAACCTTTTGGACCGTATAAAATTCACGCGGATTTCCATGCTGACGGACCCGGCATTGGATGCAGGGCGTCATGAATTTGAACTTCGCACCCTTTTAGGAAGGGTTTTACCGCCTGAAGAAAACTTGAAGTTTTTAAGGGAAAACGGCTGGATTCCTCCTGTCAGAGAAATCTATCCCCTTATTATAGGTGGAATGTCGTTTGGGGCATTGTCCCCTACCATGTGGGAAGGCCTTCAAATGGGTGTGGCATATCTCAATGAAGAACTCGGGATGCCTGTCCGCATCAGTACCGGTGAAGGCGGATGCCCCCCAAGGCTTCTCCGCAGTCGTTTTTTAAAATATGTTATTCTTCAGATTGCCAGCGGTTATTTCGGTTGGGATGAAATTATTCATGCCTTGCCGGATATGAAGGAGGATCCCTGTGCCATAGAGATAAAATACGGCCAGGGTGCAAAGCCCGGTGATGGCGGTCTTCTCATGTGGTACAAGGTGAATAAGCTGATTGCGGCTATCCGTGGGGTGCCCGTCGGAATAAGCCTGCCCAGCCCTCCTACCCATCAAACCCAGTACTCAATCGAAGAGTCGGTGGCCAAGATGATTCAGTCCATGTACATGGCCTGGGGGTTCAGGGTCCCTGTGTTTCCAAAAATTTCCGCATCATCCACATCTCTTGCCGTGTTGAACAATCTGACACGAAATCCGTATGCGGCAGGGCTTGGTATTGACGGGGAAGATGGGGGGACCGGTGCGGCTTATGACGTATCCATGAACCATATGGGACATCCCATTGCGAGTAATATTCGGGACTGTTACCTCAACCTTGTCGCATTGGGAAAACAGAATGAAATCCCGCTTTTTGCCGGAGGCGGTATAGGAAAGAACGGAGATCTGGCGGCAAACGCTGCGGCCTTGATTATGTTGGGCGCCAGTGGTGTTCAAACGGGAAAATACATTATGCAGGCGGCGGCAGGCTGTTTGGGATCGGAAAGTGACCGATGCAATATCTGCAACATAGGGCTTTGTCCCAAGGGGATAACCTCCCAGGATCCCAGACTTTACCGGCGACTTGATCCGGAAAAGGTGGCCGAGCGTGTGGTGGATGTTTATTTGAGCTTTGATACGGAGCTTAAAAAGATTGTTGCGCCGCTGGGTCGTTCGACATCTCTGCCCATCGGCATGTCCGATGCTTTGGGCATAAACGACCGCGATGTGGCCGAGCGTCTGAAAATCGCATATGTGGTTTAAAAAAGTGTGAAGTGAGCTTTCCCGGTTTATCCGGAATACCTTGGAGAATTTCCATGAATAGCAAACAATATCATATCATTTCAGGTAAAAAAGACGGTTATCGTCTGGATTCACGCATTCTGGAAGAGCAGATTCAGGAAGCGGTTGCACAAGGACACCGATATCTGGAAATAGAAGCTTTTGGCCAGCATGGCATCGGCGGACGACTTTGGAAAGCGGGAGATCAAACCGTTCATATAAGAATACAAGGGTATTCCGGCCAGCGGATGGGATCTTTCGGGTTTCCCAACACGTTTATAGAAGTTATGGGCAATGCTTCCGATGACGTCGGTTGGCTCAATGGCGGAGCCAGGATTGTTGTTCACGGACATGCCGGAAACGGTGTGGCAAACGCCATGGCCCAGGGAAAAATTTATGTGTCCGGTAATATAGGGGCACGGGGCATGACCATGACCAAAAGCAATCCCCGGTTTGATCCGCCTGAACTATGGGTTTTGGGATCTGTGGGTGATTATTTCGGTGAATTCATGGCAGGAGGGATTGCCGTGGTTTGCGGATTTGAAGCGCAAACGCCGGACAATATCCTGGGCCACCGCCCCCTGGTCGGCATGGTCGGCGGCAAGGTCTTTTTTCGAGGGCCCCATGGGGGGTTCAGTCATGCTGATGCAAAACTTCTGCCCATTAACGATGAAGATTGGGACTGGCTTTTCAAGAATCTTGAAATTTATCTGGACCGAATCGGCAGACTCGAACTTTTCAAGGAATTTGCCGATCCGAACCAGTGGCAGATTTTAACCGCGCGTACCCCCCAGGAAAAGGGTGCGCGAACCATGCGTTCCCTGAAATCTTTTCATGAAGACGTCTGGAACAAAGAGCTGGGTAAAGGCGGCCTGATCGGCGATTTGATCGATATCGACATGAGTCCGGTTCCCCTTATTACCACCGATGAATTAAGACGCTTTGTTCCGGTTTGGGAAAATCGCAAATACACGGCTCCCTGTGAAGCCATGTGTCCCACGGGAATTCCTGTTCAGGAACGGTGGCGTATGATACGGGAAGGACGGATAGATGAGGCCGTGGACCTTGCGCTTGCCTATACCCCCTTTCCTGCAACGGTTTGTGGGTATCTTTGCCCGAATTTCTGTATGCAGGCGTGTACGCGCCAATCCGCTTCCATGGCGCCCATCGATGTAACCATGCTCGGAAAAGCGAGTATCCAGGCAAAGCTTCCCGAATTGCCGGAGGAAACCGGCAAAAAGATTGCCGTTATCGGCGGCGGTCCGGCAGGAATTTCAGTTGCGTGGCAGCTTCGCCGACAGGGACATGACGCTGTTGTTTACGATATGTCGCAAAGCCTTGGCGGAAAAATCGTTTCCGTTATTCCCGACAGCCGCATTCCCAAAGAGGTGATTTCCGCAGAGCTTGAAAGAATCCAAAAAGTTATCCCTCATGTAAGGCTTCGGCAGAAACTCGGCAAAGAAGATATCGACCGGCTCAGGGAAGATTACGATTTTATCGTTATTGCCATTGGTTTAGAAAAAGCCGGAACCCTTGATGTTCCTGGAAAAGAGAGGATGCTGACCGCTCTTGATTTCCTTGCCATGTCAAAGGAAGACCAAATCAAGCCGGGTAATCGGGTGGTGGTCATTGGTGCCGGAAATGTGGGGTGTGATGTGGCAACCGAAGCCTACCGGCTGGGGGCAAAAGAAGTGATTTTGCTGGCTAGGAGTCACTCGGCCGCTTTTGGAAAGGAGAGAGAAGAAGCCGAAGCCCTGGGAGCCAAATTCCGATGGCCGTGCTATACGCAAGAGATTACCAAAGAGGGCGTTAAACTGACGACAGGTGAGGTCATTCCCGCGGATACGGTTGTTGTCGCCATAGGTGGGGACAAGCCGGATCTTGAATTTCTTCCTCCCGATGTGGTAATAGAGCGTAGTTTCATACATGTAAATCAAAATTACCAGACCACCGATCCTCAAATTTTTGCCATTGGGGATGTCGTAAAACCCGGCATCCTGACTGATGCCATCGGAGCGGGCCGAAAGGCTGCACAGGCCATCACGGATCTGCTGCAAGGCAAAAGAGCTCAGGTGGAGACCCGCAAGATGATCGACCGTAAGCGGATCGCTTTGGAATATTTTGATCCCAGAGTAACGGATTTTGACGATATCGATCACTGTGCTTCGCAGTGTTCTTCCTGTGGCGTCTGTAGAGATTGCGGAATATGTGTGGCCATATGTCCTCAGGCGGCAATAAGCAGGCGGGAAAAAGAAGAAGGCGTTTTTGAATATGGAGTGGATGAAAAAAAATGCATCGGTTGCGGGTTCTGCACTGCCGCATGTCCTTGCGGAATCTGGGATCTTGTGGAGAATGAGCCGCTTGTTTAACTTACAGGAAATGTAACGAATCAGGCATTTTGCCACAAAGGCACTAAGGCACAAAGATTATAGTATTATTTTCTTTATATCCTTTTTAATACCAGTCACATTGAAATTAATGAATTCTTTTTTCTCATATAAGAGAAGAAAATTTATATTGGTTTTTTCTTTGTGCCTTGGTGTCTTCGTGGCTGATTAATTACCAGTAAAAAAAAACGGTTTGATATTTGCCATGAAAGCACTTTTAGTTCTTGAAGATGGACGTACTTTCACCTGCCGCAGCTTTACCGGTGCCGGTGAAGCCTGGGGTGAAGTTGTTTTTAATACCAGCATGACAGGATACCAGGAAGTCCTTACCGATCCTTCCTACAAAGGGCAGATGGTGACCATGACGTATCCCCTTGTAGGCAACTATGGCGTCAACCCCGAAGATATTGAATCCGACCGGATACAGGTATCCGCCTTTCTGGTAAGGGAATACCAGAATTTTCCCAATAACTTCAGATCCGTATCTACCCTGGGTGATTATCTCAAAAAACAGGGAATACTCGGCATAGAGGAGCTGGATACCCGGGCGCTGACACGTCATATTCGAAAAACAGGTGCCATGCGCGGATTTATGTCCACAGAGGACCTTGATCCGTTGTCTCTTGTTGAAAGGGCAAAAAAAATAGAGACCATGGCGGGTCGGGATCTGGTAAAACGGGTCACAACGGATGTCCCCTATTTCTGGTCGGACGGCAGACCGGTGTTATGCGGTCAAAAGATTGAGGCTCCGGACAAGGGAATCTGGAGGCACAGGGGCCAAAAACACGCTGTCGTCGTCTTTGATTTCGGGGTAAAATACAATATTTTAAGATGCCTTGAGAGCGCAGGATGTGAAGTCGTCGTCGTTCCCGCTTCAACACATGCGGATACGGTGAAGGCGATGGAACCGGACGGTATCCTGTTTTCAAACGGTCCGGGTGATCCTGAGCCGGTTGCCTATGCAGTCGAAACAATACAACAACTTTTGGGATATTGCCCCATGTTCGGCATATGTCTCGGGCATCAGCTTTTAGCCCTTGCCCTGGGCGGGAAAACATTTAAATTGAAATTCGGACATCGAGGTGCCAATCAGCCGGTTAAAAATCTTTTAACCGGAAAAATCGACATAACTTCCCAGAACCATGGCTTTGCCGTAGATTTGAATAGCCTTGATAAAAAAGATATCCAAAGAACATACATAAACTTGAATGATAATACTCTGGAAGGGTTCAGGCACCGAAAATATCCGATTATTGCGGTCCAGTACCACCCTGAAGCATCGCCCGGTCCCCATGATGCGGAATACCTCTTTGATGAATTTTCAAAAATGATGACAAAAAAAGTGTAAAAGGAAAAAATGCCTAAGCGCACCGATATAAAAAAAATCCTCATAATCGGCGCCGGTCCGATTATCATAAGCCAGGCATGTGAGTTTGACTACTCAGGAACTCAGGCATGCAAGGCTTTAAGGGAAGAGGGATACGAAGTCATACTGGTCAACAGCAATCCTGCAACAATCATGACCGACCCTGACATGGCCGATCGAACCTATATCGAGCCGGTTACCCCCGAAATGGTGGCGATGATCATTGAAAAAGAACGCCCGGATGCGCTGCTTCCGACTCTTGGCGGTCAGACAGGTCTCAATACCGCCGTGGAAGTCGCCAGGATGGGAGTACTTGAAAAATTCAATGTTGAAATGATCGGGGCTTCAATTGCGTCGATAAAAAAGGCCGAAGACCGTAAACTTTTCCGTGAGGCCATGGAGAAGATAGGGCTTCGTATCCCCAAAAGCGGTTTTGCAACCGATATGGAAAAAGTCCGTGCCATTGCCGATGAGATCGGATTTCCCGTTATTATCCGTCCAAGTTTTACGCTCGGGGGAACAGGCGGCGGTGTGGCCTATAACCCGGAAGATCTGGAAAAGATGGCCAAGGCCGGTCTGGATGCCAGCTTTATCGGGCAGGTCATGCTTGAAGAATCCGTTCTCGGTTGGAAGGAATATGAGCTGGAAGTGATGCGGGACAATAATGACAACGTCGTTATTGTCTGCTCCATTGAAAATATGGACCCCATGGGGATACACACGGGCGACAGTATTACGGTCGCTGCGGCCCAGACCCTCAGCGACAAGGAATATCAGATGCTGAGGGATGCCTCTATTGCAATTATGCGGGAAATTGGTGTGGATACCGGCGGTTCCAATGTTCAGTTCGCCATTAATCCTGAAACCGGTGAGATGATTGTGGTTGAGATGAATCCAAGGGTTTCACGCAGCAGCGCCCTTGCTTCCAAGGCGACCGGCTATCCCATTGCCAAGATAGCGGCCAAGCTGGCTGTGGGATACACGCTTGATGAAATTCCCAACGACATTACCGGGGAAACGGCGGCATCTTTTGAACCCACCCTGGATTATTGCGTGGTCAAAATACCCCGCTGGACCTTTGAAAAATTTCCCGAAACCCGGGATTTTCTTACAACGGCCATGAAATCGGTGGGTGAAACCATGGCCATCGGCAGAACCTTTAAAGAGGCCCTGCAAAAGGGGTTAAGGTCCCTTGAAATCGGACGCTTCGGCCTGGGTGCGGATGGAAAGGACCTTGTCCCGGACAAAACAGGCCGATTGGGAAAAGGACCCTCGTTGCCTGAAATCGAACAGAAGCTCGCTGTTCCGAATTCCCAGAGAATCTTTTATCTCCGCCATGCGCTTTTACAGGGAATGACCATTGACTCCATTTACCGGATAACCGGGATTGATCCGTGGTTTTTGCATCAGATCAGGCAAATCGTGGAGTTGGAACAGCAACTGGACCAGGTGGACGGCCAAATTCCGGTAGAGCTTTTACAAAAGGCGAAATCCTGGGGGTTTTCAGATGTACAACTGGCGTATTTAACGGATTCCACCGAAGATCAAATAAGTTCAACCCGTAAAGCTCTTAACATACGACCGGTTTATAAACTCGTCGATACCTGTGCGGCTGAATTTAAGGCTTCAACACCCTATTTTTATTCCACATATGAAATGGAGAATGAAGCACGGGTTTCAGACAAAAAAAAGGTTATGATTCTGGGCGGTGGTCCGAACCGGATCGGCCAGGGGATTGAATTTGATTACTGCTGTGTCCATGCTTCATTTGCCCTTGAGGAAGAAGGGATCGAAAGCATAATGGTCAACAGTAATCCGGAAACGGTCAGTACCGATTATGACACATCCGACAAACTGTATTTCGAGCCGCTTACCAAAGAGGATGTACTCCATATTGTAGAGACTGAAAAACCTGCGGGGGTTATTGTTCAATTCGGCGGCCAGACGCCTCTCAATCTTTCCGTTCCCCTGCATGCGGCAGGTGTTCCCATTCTCGGGACACAACCGGAAAGCATCGATCGTGCCGAAGATCGTGAACTTTTTCAGGCCATGTTGAAAAAGATAGGCCTTGTTCAGCCGGCTAACGGGACCGCCATGAATGTTGAAGAGGCTGCGGCTGTTGCTCAAAGAATCGGATACCCCGTTATTGTCCGCCCTTCCTATGTGCTGGGCGGAAGGGCCATGAAAATTGTTTATAACCCCAAAGAGCTTGAAAAATTTACAAGACTTGCTATCTTTACTTCACCCGGACATCCGGTACTCATCGATAAATTTTTAGAAGATGCGGTTGAACTGGATGTGGATGCCATCTCCGACGGGAATGAAACCATAATCGGCGGTATCATGGAGCATATTGAAGAGGCGGGGATTCATTCCGGTGACTCGGCCTGTGTTCTTCCACCATACAGCATAAGTTCGGCGCTTATCGATGAGATAATAAAAGCGACAAAGGCGATGGCGGCGGAACTGAATGTCGTCGGTCTTATGAATGTTCAATATGCAGTTAAAGACAAAGACCTCTATGTCATTGAAGTCAATCCCAGGGGGTCCAGAACCATCCCCTTTGTCAGCAAGGCAACCGGTCTGCCTCTTGCAAAACTTGCGACAAAGGTGATGCTTGGCCATAGCTTAAAAGACCTGGGGCTTACCGGGGAGGTTATTCCTTCTCATTTTTCAGTCAAAGAGGCTGTATTTCCCTTTGACAGGTTCCCTGACGTGGATACCCTCCTGGGGCCGGAAATGAAATCAACCGGAGAGGTCATGGGCATAGACCCGGACCTGGGCGCTGCTTTTGCCAAGGCCCAACTGGGTGCCGGAAATGATCTGCCTACGGAGGGAACAGTCTTTGTCAGCGTAAAAGATAGCGACAAAGAGGCTGTTCTTGCCGTGGCTTCACAATTTTGTAATATGGGTTTCAAAATCATCGCAACCCGTGGAACATCATCGTTTTTAAACGATCACGGCATACCGGCTGAAATGATCAACAAGGTTTCCCAGGGCCGCCCTCATGTAATCGATGCTCTTAAAAACAAGGGGGCCCACCTGATTATCAATACCGGTTCAGGCAGCGAAACAAAACGTGACGGATACCTGATAAGGCGTGCCGCCTTAAAATTCAATATTCCTTATGCTACGACCATAGCCGGGGCTACGGCCATTTGCAGAGGCATTGCAGCCCTTAAAAACAAGAAGCTCTCAGTAAAAACCGTTCAGGAGTATAATATTCAGAAATGATTGATCCGGAAAAACCACGTGAGGCATGCGGGATATTCGGCATTTACGAGCATCCTGAAGCATCGGCATTAACCTGCTTCGGCTTGTACGCTCTGCAGCACCGGGGGCAGGAGAGTGCAGGGATCGCTGTTGCCCGGGATAATTTCATTGAAGTTCATAAAGGTATGGGGCTTGTGCCCGATGTCTTTGAAATGAGTCATCTGGAACAGTTAAAGGGTGGGACTGCTATCGGACATGTAAGATATTCTACCACCGGCGGTTCGGTTTTTTCCAATGCCCAGCCTTTTTTTGTTCGCCACAGAGGATCGTCTTATGCGGTTGCCCATAATGGTAACCTTGTCAATGCGAGCATCCTGAAAGATAAGCTTGAAAAAGCGGGGTCTATTTTCCAGTCTACGATGGACAGCGAAATTTTTCTCCATCTTTTTGTCAGGAATTTGCCCGATGAAGTTAATGACGACAGCCTGGGAAAGGCGATTGCCGATACGGTTGCCGAACTCAAGGGCGCTTATTCTTTTGTTCTTCTGACAAACCGGGGAGATCTGATCGGGATCAAGGACCCAAACGGTTTTCGCCCCCTTTGTCTGGGTAAACTCAACGGTCATTATCTGCTGGCATCGGAAACCTGTGCCCTTGATCTTGTTGAAGCCGAGTTTGTCCGGGAACTCGACCCCGGAGAAATCGTCATTATAAACAAAAACGGCATCAAGAGCATAAAACCGCAAAAACAAACCAAACGAACCTTGTGCATATTTGAATATATTTATTTTGCCAGGCCGGACAGCACCATATTCGGGAAAAACGTTTATCTGACAAGAAAGGCCCACGGCAGGCGTCTTGCTAGAGATGCGCCGGTGGATGCCGATCTGGTTATGCCCTTTCCGGATTCCGGCAATTATGCGGCCATAGGGTATTCCGAAGAATCCGGGATTCCTTTTGAAATGGGCATGATCCGGAACCATTACATTGGAAGAACCTTTATACAACCGACTCAGGGGATGCGGGATTTCAGCGTAAGGGTAAAGTTGAATCCGGTAAAGGAACTCCTTAAGGGCAAAGATATTATCATCATAGAAGATTCAATCATAAGAGGGACCACGGCCCGTACCCGCGTCAAGGCGTTGCGCGAGCTTGGTGTCAAACGGGTGCATATGCGCATAAGCTGTCCTCCTCATCGCTTTCCGTGTTATTATGGTATTGATTTTTCAACAAAAGGCGAACTGATTGCAGCAAGAAAATCTGTTGAAGAACTTAAGGATTTTTTAGGTTTGGATTCCCTTCATTACCTCAGCCTTGAAGGTCTGCTTGAATCCACCGGCGTGAAGAATCCGGAAAACCATTTTTGTAAAGCATGTTTTGACGGTTGTTATCCTGTGGATTTTGATGAGGCCCCGAGCAAAGATTCTCTTGAAAGAAAGGCGTTTCTGGAGTATTTAAAGATAAAGTAAAGTAAAAATAAAACCTCAAAGATTCTTAAAAAGATGAAAAAAACCGTCTCTTTTTCAAAAAACTCCATAAACGTTTTCTTCCACATCCTTACGGATTGCAATCTCAGGTGCCGCCACTGTTATATAAACAGAGAACAGCACGGGAAAAATACACTTTCCATCGAGACCATAGAGGCATGGTTAGGGGCCTTTGCCGACAAGACCAGGGATGCCAATGTTATCTTTCTCGGCGGAGAACCCACGCTTCATCCGGATCTTTCCCTGGCCGTAAAAAAGGCCAATTCTCTGGGCTATAAATCCATAACCATCGATACCAACGGATACCTGTTTCATGATATCCTTTCAAAAGTCCAACCGGACGAATTGGATTATATCAGTTTCAGCCTGGATGGCGCCACCCGGGAAACCAACGATATGATCCGGGGAAAAGGATCATATGATAAATGTACCGCAGGTATAAAAAAAGCAAATTCAAAGGGATTTAACACCAGCCTGATCTACACCGTAAGCACGGAGAATATTCATGAACTGGAGATGATGAGGCCGCTCTTAAAGGATTTGGGGATCGATCGGTTTTTTATTCAGGTTGTCGGTATCCGGGGGAAATCAGCCGAAACCGATCAGAAAATACGCCAGGTTTCAAGACAAGAGTGGTTGAGCACAATTCCGGCCACAGCGGAAAAAATTGCTGAGCTGGGCATAACCGTTACCTATCCCAAGGTCTTTTTAGGCCCGGAAGAAACCTTTGAGTGTGCCGGTCTGGTTGCGGATAATTATTTTATATTTCCCAACGGCAGGGTCTATCGATGCCCCCTGTGTGAGGATTTTTCGATTCACGGCATGGTGTTTGAAAATAATGACCTGACCCCGACCGAAAAAATCAACGAAAGTGATTTTTTTAAGCTCAATATCCCTGAAGGATGTGTAATGAACCGTCTTATACACCCCGATAACTTAAGCTACAATGGTGACGGTACACCGGAGTACCAAATCGCATGCTGCATGCTCAAAGAAGAGATCAGCAATAAATAAAGGTGTTTTAAGAGGTTATAAAGATGGAACCCAAAAACACATACGAAAAAATTAACTGGGCGAGAACGGTATTGGAATTGCCTGAATCGGCAACAATGGGGGAAATAAAGGAGCAGCAGAGAAAGTTAATTATGAAGTGGCATCCTGACACCTGTCAGGAGAAAAAAGAATTCTCTGAAGAGATGACAATAAAGATTAATGAAGCATACAAGATTATCATCACCTATTGCAATAATTATGAGTACTCATTCTCAAAAGAAGAGATCGGAAAATACCTGACGGACGAGGAATGGTGGTTCAAAAGGTTTGGCGGTGATCCCTTATGGGGGAACGCCGGTGCCAACAAAGAATCCTGAAGAATCTACCCTATTTATAGCAGATCTGACTCTCGCTCGACACATCTATTATAACCTTCACACACCAGCAGGTATATTCGCCCATTGCTTATTCATCCAGCATGAAGCAAAATGCATCTGCGTTCCATGACCACGCCGTATTCTTCCCTTCTTACTGCTAAGCCAACGCTATCATTTCCTTCAACTCCGCCGGCGTCGGCATCGTTGCTTTGAGGCGTTGGGCTTCCCTGATATTCTCGGCTTCATTGTAGTTCGGCCAGATTCGTTTGATAATGGCAACGCCATAGCCCCAGGCTTCAAAGGCCGCTGCCGACAGACCGATTATGACGTAATCCGTCAACTTTTTTGATATTGCGCGCAGGGTTTCTTCAATGGCCGGTGCTCCCGAGTGGGAATGCATAAAAGCCAATCTGTCAATCTTGTCCCTGATGTTGACCTCAAGAATGAAGGTGTGATGGTGGACTTTCAATGAAGATAACCCGATGGGGTCATTTTTAAATGATAGCAAAGTGTTAGTCTTTTTAGGTTGACAAAATTTTTTAGTTTGAATACACATTATGTTTAAAAAGACCAAACCTGTCGTGAGGCAGGGGCGGAAAGCTACGGGTCTTTTTTGATTTTATTGCTTTTCAATGTCGGTTTAAAAAAGAAATTTCAGAACATATTGTGTGTGAATTGCCAAGATTAAAGATTTGACCCACTCCCATCATCTTTTCCTTCAACAACTATGATTTCCCTTATTCTCAAAGCATTACCCGTTTATTTTCGTTCAAATTTTTCCGTTCGGGAGCTCCCGTCTCTCCAACATCAATAACGGCTTAGAATTTAAAACCATACAAAGCTGCACCTAAAAGAACTGCATTTGGGTTAAGAATAACATGAACCGGAATCCGTTCCACCAAATATGTCATGCTACCCTTTTGTTTAAATGCTTCCATAAACTTTCCATTTTTCAAAACTGAAATGATACGAGGAGGTATTCCGCCTCCTAAATAAACACCACCTGTTGCCTTTACTTTTAAGGCTAAATTCCCAGCCTCTGCGCCTAAAATCGAGAGGAAAAGATTAAGTGTGGTAATACATATCTTACAATTCTGTTTATCATTAATAGCAGCATTGATTATGGTAGGTGTAGGATCGTCAACTTTTGATAGTTGTATGGTTAGCCATTCAGGTTCTTCTATTTGCTCGCATTTCTTAAGAAATGCATATATATTTTGAATGCCTAAACCAGAACATACTTTCTCATAACTTACATGCCCAAAGTGACCCAATAGATGTTGAAGAAGTCTGATTTGCAAAGAATTTGTTGGAGCAAAGTCTACATGGCTACCTTCTGTGGCATTAGGTTTATACTGGTTTCCGTTTTTAGTAAGAAAGACTTCTCCCAACCCCGTCCCGGGTGCGATGACAGCAATATTCCCTTCAGAATCTATTTTGCCTTGATTGAGGGTAAATATATCGGTTGGATCAAGAGATGGTAACGCGTAGCCAAGAGCTTCCAAGTCGTTAAGTAATTTTACGGAAGGAATTTGTAGTATATTTTTTAATTGTTTTTTATCTATTTCCCATGGAAGGTTTGTAATTGAGACTTTGTCATCCATTAACGGACCAGCTACACCGAAAACAGCTCGCTCAAATTTTATATCAACACTTTGTAAAAATTCCTGTAACACCAACTCAAAATTTGGATACTGAGCACTCGTAAATGTTTTTTCAATTAATGGGGCCTTTGCACCCTTATCGGACGAATAAACACCTATCTTGGTTTTAGTCCCACCTATGTCACCAGCAAGCAACACTATAAAATTCTCCTATTTGTTAACGATTACAAACAATTAATCAACAATTATTCTCCCATTTCTTTCTCATGGGCGGCATCCACAAGCAATGCACGGTCGACATGATTCATTACGATGAAAAGAACAACCTCGTCACCACCTCCGCCTATATGCTCGGACCCGGCATAAAAGACGTTGCCGTGGGAATAGAAAAACTGGTAGATAAAATTTTGAGCCTAATTTAAGGCAAATAATTCTCTTCGCCGCGTTACCTCCGGCACATAGGCGGGCGCGGCCCAGCCGCCCTGCCCCTTTTCCCTTATAATATTGATTACCTCATGCGTCGTCTATTTTGTCTTTGTCTTAATAGATTGAGTTGTGGTTTGTATTCTTCTATGATATTGAAATCATTAAGGCTTTTGGCGATAGAGGCCTTTAAAAAGGAATTTACCCACCGGTATATGTCGTACTTTTTGATTCGGACGCGCAGTTTCTTCATCCGTTTTTGTCTTTCAGGACGAGACATGATAAAAGCGCTGTAGATGGCATCAGCCACACCTTCTACATCATGTGGATTGACCAGCAGTGCAGCATCTTGCATTTCTGCAGCCGCACCAGCGAATTCACTCAGTATTACTATGCCATTGTTTTCAACATTCGCGGCACAATACTCTTTAGCGATCAGATTCATACCATCTTTTAACGAGGTTATTAAGACGATATCGGCGGCACGGTAATGCGCTACCAGTTCTTTGCGATCGAGACTGCGGAAAAAGTAATGAATGGGAATCCAGCCGACACGTGCAAAATGGCCGTTGATCTCGCCCACTAAACGTTCAATCCTATCCTTCAGACTCTGGTATTCAGGGATTTGGTATCTGCTGGGTACAACCACCTGGAGGAGGCTCACCTTTGACCGCAATTCCGGATAACGCTCCAAAGCATTCCCAAAAGCTTTAAGTCTTTCGGGGATTCCCTTCGTGTAATCCATACGGTCAATCCCCAGAATGATCTGCATGTCCGGTTCCTGCGCTTTTATTTGTCGGGCTCGCTCCGCTACTTTTGCATCCAGGGCCAGATTGGCAAATTCACTGAAATCGATACTGATAGGAAAAGCCCCCACCCTCACGACATGATCGCCAAATTTTAAGGCGACGACCTGTCCCTTGCCATGAAATGATATTTGCTTGATGAGAGCACATACACATTGTTTGAAATTGCGGCGATCACGCATCGTCTGAAATCCGATAAGGTCATAGTACAAAAGAGACCGCAAAAGCTGAAATCTCCAGGGGAGCTTCATAAAAATATCGAGTGACGGAAACGGGATATGCAGGAAAAAACCGATTTTATTTTTTACACCCAGTTCACGAAGCTCTTGCGCTACGGCCGTCAGGTGATAATCGTGAATCCAGATATAATCATTGGAAGCCAGATTTTCTTGAATCACCTTGGCATATTTTCGATTGACTTTCTGATAGCAGGGCCAATACGAGGGATCAAAATTGCATCTGCCCAGAAGGTCATGAAATTGGGGCCAAATAATCTCGTTGGAAAATCCGAAATAAAACTTTTCTATCTCCTCCGAAGAAAGCATCATCGGTTTGAGAGTAAAACCCGACTCTCGAGTCGCATCTGCCAAGGCCTCGTTCACTCCCTTTTCGTCAGTCTCCTCCATTCCTGGCCATCCGATCCACAAGCCGCCACGGTCCTTCAGCACAGGCGCAAGAGCCGTTACCAGTCCTCCAGAACCCGGCACAGCATGCCATTGCCCCTTCTTTTTGCTTAGAACCACGGGAAGCCGGTTAGAAACAATGATTAGACGCTCCTTTGGTTGGATAACTTCGCTACCTCTTAATGTTTGCTTCATGGTATCAGTTCCTTTTGGGGAAAACGAATGTAGTTCGAATTTTTATAGAAGGTCACAATCATCTATGCTTTCGGTTTCAATGAATTTCATGATGTGGCGGTTTGCCATTGTTTCAGAAAAGCCAAAAGCTCATCCGGTGGTCTGAGCCATATATCGGCACGGGTTTCTCGAAGTTCCTTTCTTACCAAAACCGCTAAGCCTCTCCCCTTTATAGCTGCAAAGGCATCTTCATCAGTGAGGTCATCCCCTAAATAGGCGGCTATTGTCTCGGGTGACATTTCACCTAGAATCTTGTTCACCGCTTCCGCTTTGGTAATTCCAGGGGGACGAAGCTCCAGGCCGCCGTCGAATTCGTGAAGAGTCAGTATCTTCTCATTCACCAGACGCGGCAGCTGCGCCTTGACGGTCATACTAATTTTGGCTATTTCCTCCTCTTTCATGCCACGCCAATGCAAGGCCAAACTCAAGGGCTTCTTCTCCAAATGCTCGCTCCAACCTTTTTCCTTTAGCCAGTCAGCTGCTTTCTTAAGATCGCGGTCCAAGCTATTAGAAACAGTTTTTATATCATATTTCCCGTTTGGCAACAATCTCTCTCCACCATGAGAGCCCCAAATTTCGGGTAACTTTGTCATTCCAAGCAAGGGGATCAGGTCATCCAGTCCGCGTCCGCTAATTAACACCAGGCGGGTTTTTTTGGTTTCGATGATCCTTTCCAGAACCTCGGCTACTCCCGGATAGGGCCGGGCCTCGTTCCTTTTTATTCTAAAGGGTGCCAAGGTACCATCATAGTCTAAAAGCAAAGCCCGGTTTGGAGTTTTTTTCACCAACTCAAAAAATGTTGATACATCTTTTTCTTTATCGAGGACTTTCATATTGCCCCCTTCCATATCTCAAACAATTTTTGAAACAGAAGTTTGATTACACTATGCGAGTCGTTCACCAAAGTGATCCTCATGCACGGTTCCTTATAACTATGGCCGGGATTTTTTGAGCAGTTACTATGCTCTCTGGTAAATCTCCGTCATTTCAAGCAGTTTTATTAGCAGCTCAGGCGTAAGTCGCCATTGCCAATTGCCCGCATTCGAGGCCGGCCGATTCATGCGGGCCTCTTCGCCAAGACCGAGGATGTCCTGGATGGGGCTCCACTTCCCGCTTCTCCTGGGAGGATACGATCAGCCTCTATTTTAAGGAGCTTTATCGATCAGCCATCAATACGGCGGCATGCCGGCCACATCAACAAGGCGATGTAACCATTCGCGAACCTGGGTAAAGACCAGAAAGTGGTGATGAACCTGACGTTGGCCGCTTCGGCCCCACATATCACGGGCCAGCGGATCCGAGAGCATGTAATCTAAGTGTTCCGCTATTTCTTCCGGATCCTCGGGATCCTGGGTAATCAGCCCCTCCATTCCGTGGCGAACCTGTATACGTATGCCGCATGTGGATGTTCCGAGCACGGGTACCCTTTTCCACATGGCCTCCGTGGCCGTAAGGCCAAACCCTTCCCGGATGGAGTTCTGGACAACAACCGTTGAACAACGCTGAATGGCGTTGACCATCAAGGCGTTTTCTTTTCGCGAAATCATCGGCAACGTCAACAGGGCGACACTTTCCTGTTCCCACGGCGCCAGCTGTCGGTACAACGCGCAAAGCTCTTCGAGAACTTCCTGCCCTTGCGGATCGTCCTGAACAGCGGCGGGATCGGGTCCGGCAAGAATCAGACGCAAGATCGCGATGCGGCGTTCGCGCCGGGTTTGATTGTCCCTGGACGGGCCGACCCAACGTTTTAATCGGAGAAAACCTTCAAGGAGAGGTTTCCATCCCTTTAACCGATCCCATCGAGAAACCTGGGTGATAATCGGGCGGTAGAGCAATCCCACATCGTAACCCGCCTTGGGAGGAACAAAGGTGCCGTCAGGTTGCAGCCGCATCGCTTGATTTTCCCAGTGAGGTGTCAGCACCGGATGGTGATCGATCATAAGGCCTGCGTTGCAAAGAATTCCCACCAGTTTGTGGGCCGAAAGCTCTCGATTTTTGTGGCTCAGGGGATCGAGGGCAGGGTAAATGATGGAACTTTTATCCTTCAGGTAAGATGGAATGTAGTCCGGTACAGAAAAAACCGCATGATCAAATACAGATGCATAGGGCTTCAGAAAGCCCCATGCCGATTCGGTTGCCAGCGTGGTTTCATCGAATCCGATATGGCATCGCCAAATCGCCCGCATGCCAATTCGCCGCTTCAGCTCTGCGCCAACGCCGAGCGGCTGCGGATCGTGGATGACCACAATATCCTCGGGATGAATGTACTCTATCAGCTCTGATGCCACCTCGCGGCTGACCTTCTCATACAATGCGCGATCATCGGCATTGAAGCCCGCGTCACCGAAGTTGTGGATCAAGTTGTGGATCCGTTTGGTAATCGAGAAAAACTCCACTTCCTCCGTACCCATCACCACCCACTCGGTCCGCACCCCCAGTTCCCGCAAGATCACCACTACCTTCGGGAGCATCTCCGCAACCCCTCCTCCCTGAGCGGTAGAGTTGATCATCCAAACGGTCCGCCCTTGCAAATGGTGAACAAGGGTTTGGGCTGTCGATCGAAGCGCATGAACAGCGTCAAAGAGTTGAATGAAGGTTGCATAGTCGGCAAGTTGGACGTGATCCTCAATTTCAACGAAATTTATCATTCACTGACCTTTCAGCCTTCAGCTTTGAGCTAAAACGTTATGCCATCGTCGAACATCATTTCAAAATCTTGTAAAATTTATGCACGGCATTTAATTTTGACGGCTTCGTAAAAAGTCAAAAATCTCCCTATCCCTACCATCAATTTTAATCATAAACCCGACATTGAGCAGCCCTATGTAGAATAAATTTGATATATCCGGCATACAGTGTTTCCAAACAGTCTGAGAATTTTTCTATGAATGTCGGTTATTCCATTAATAACATTTTGATATTGGCTCATGTTGTGTTTCAGGGTCTTAATTGACGAGTAATTCAATCAAGGAGTGAAGCAGGGCTTTGCCACGCTTCCTGGCATTATGAATAAATTCGAAAAAACCAAGATATAAAGGGAGTTTTTCTTGTGAAATACCCCGA
>JAUUWG010000184.1 GCA_030589165.1 Desulfobacterales bacterium | reverse complement strand
CGGTTTGAGCGGGACCGGAAAGTGCCGATCGAGGCGGCCGGCGCCGGGGAAATCGTGGCCGTGGCCGGCATTGACGACATTAACGTGGGCGTTACCTTCACCGATCCGGACGATCCCCGACCCATGCCGCTCATCAATATTGATCCGCCCACCGTCGCGATGCATTTCATCGCCAACGATTCTCCATTCGCCGGTCAGGAGAGCAAATTCGTCACCTCCCGCCACCTGAAAGAACGGCTTTTCCGGGAAACTTTGGCTGACGTGGCCCTGACCGTGGAATCTTTGGGAGCCGGTTCCGGTTTTAAGGTATCCGGACGTGGAGAGCTGCATCTTTCAATCCTTATCGAAAAAATGCGGCGCGAGGGATACGAGTTCCAGGTCACCCGGCCCCAGGTCATCATGGAGAAAGAAAACGGCCGGTTGCAGGAGCCTTACGAAGAATTGACCATTGATGTGGACGAACAATACCAGGGACCGGTCATTGAAAAGCTGGGAAAACTGAAAGGCCAAATGCTGGAGATGAGCCGCCGCAACGAAATGGTCCGTCTGGTCTACAAAGTCCCTACTCGTGGGCTTATCGGATTCCGCAGCGAATTTCTTACGGACACCAAGGGGATGGGCGTGATGAACTATGTTTTTGACGGCTACGGCCCTTTTGCCGGGGAAATTTTAAATCGCAGCAACGGCGCACTTGTAGTCAAGGATGCCTGCACCACAGTGGCCTATGCCCTTTTCAACCTGCAGGAACGGGGCCGCCTGTTTCTGGGACCGGGGGTCAAAGTCTACAGCGGCCAGATCATTGGAGAACATTGCCGAACCGGCGATTTGGTCGTCAACCCGGCCAAAGGAAAAAAATTGACCAATATCCGGGCCGCAGGCTCGGATGAAAACGTCATTCTCACCACGCCCCATCGCCTGAGCCTCGAGGATTGCCTTGCCTTTATCAACGATGACGAACTGGTGGAAGTCACTCCCGCCGCCATCCGGCTGCGCAAGCGGAATTGAGGGTTCTGTAGAGCGCTTTCACTCGAAACAGATGCCCCGTATTGACAATAAGTAGATTCAAACTTACGTTATAGTCAAAAAGCAACGTACGAAATCAGATTCTAAACTCCACTTTGATCATATCACTTGAAAGGAGAACAACTTATGGCATATTTTCATAAGTTTAACACCCTTCCGATCGACTGGTCCATGGAACCTGAAGATGCGGTCGCAAAATATTTGGAGTGGGGCGGCACGAACTATAAAAACATTGCCAGACAGCCTGTAAGAGGTAAATTTGATTATTCGCACTATTTTGTTGTAAATACTTGGAATGAAAAACCGGAAATCATCCTGATCAAAAGAAGCTCTGAGGGTTACGAAGAGCTGGGGCACTGGGCATTACCTGAAAAATTTGAAAAAGATTACACGTTAAAAGGGGTGTACAAACTGACGGATGAACTCAAGGAATGGGTAAAAGAACAGATGCATTAACAGCGTTGACGATAACTTTTCAATACACTGAAAATAAATGGGAGCTTTAAACTGTAGCTGATTTCTTAATCAAACATAGTCATAATTATTCATTTTGCACATAAATATAATAGCGAGAACCAAGCTGATATTTTGTGCATAAGAAAAATAGGGGTTGATCATAACATCGGAAGGAGCAATAGATAGGAACAACCATGTGGAACATGAACGATGTAAAAAAAATCGAATACAAAAAAGACTATATCTATTCTATCGTTTTTGATGACGACACAACAGGCGAAATAGATTTCTCTTCTTACCTAAACAGAGGTGCAATTTTTAAGCCTTTTAAAGCTCTGAATTTTTTCAGAAAGGCTACAATAGAAGGAGGAACTATTGCTTGGCCGAATGGCGCTGACATTGCTCCGGAAACACTATATGAAAAATGCGAACAAAGCGCTTCAGCGGACACCAAAAAACCACACCGCTAAACTCTGCATTATGAGTCAAAAATAGGATATTAAGAATGGCGTTTATGAACTCAGGGAACCCCAAACAACCTTACAGCCATGTTTCTGACCCCAAAAAGTGCGCGCCAAGCCCAAAAACACAGCTATTTATGGGACATTTCTTTAAAAAAACAAAAAGATAACTTGGTCCGACAAGAGAGAGTAGTAACTCACACCTGAACTCCGGGCAGGGTTTTTTGCTTTTTTTCTCGCAGGCGGATGCCGTCTTTTTCAAGGGTAATCAGCCTTTCTTTGTACAGGTTGCCGATGGCCTTCTTGAATGTTTTTTTGCTAATGCCGAAAAGGTCGGCGATTACTTTCGGCCGGCTTTTATCGGTGACCGCGATAAACCCACCCCGTTGCTGTAATTTGTCCATAATTTTTAGGGACAGGGCATCGATGGCTTTGTAGCCGGGCTTTTGCAGGCAAAGGTCTATTTTTTTGTCGTCACGCACTTTTTTGATAAACCCGTCGATTTCCTGACCGATTTCCAGCGGCTGAAACACTTCGTTTTTATACAGGATGCCCTTGTGGGTGCCGTTGATGACGGCGATAAATCCCATCTCGGTTCGAGCGGAGATGAGCAGCGCTACTTTTTGGCCGTCATGAAAACCGGTCTGTTTTTTTTTGGCCCTGCCTTTTTTATGCTCAATTATTACCATTGTATAGCTCCGGCAATTGGTGCTGGTCGGTCCCTATGCTTACCGGTCCTCCGTTGAAGGGGTCGGGTCTTTTTCAGTTTCATCGGTTTCAACCGCCTTATTTTCCAGCTTGCGCTGCCTTTTTTCCTCTTTCTTTTTTTTCTTGGCGTATTCTTTCTGACGTTTCTTGAACTGGTAATGAGATTTTGCCATGCCGTTTCCTTTCTGGTCGGTTGCCGGATTGATAAGATCGCTGACAACAGGAAAAAGAATCTCAGCCGGCATAATTGTGGTTTGATGCAAGCGATCAATAAAAAAGGCATCCCCCGTTTCACAGGAGATGCCTTTAATTGCCTTAAAAAGCAGGTTAGACAACGGTAACATTGGCAGCAGCCGGACCTTTTGGCCCTTGCTCGATGTCAAAGGTCACGCGCGCACCTTCACTGAGGGATTTAAAACCGGTCGCATTGATTGCGCTATGATGCACAAATACATCCGCGCCACCTTCCTGCTCAATAAATCCAAAACCTTTGCGGTCATTAAACCAC
>JAUUWG010000158.1 GCA_030589165.1 Desulfobacterales bacterium | reverse complement strand
AAGTGAGCTAAAGTTAAGGAATTCTGTCAATTATATAAAATCAGCGGAGCGAAGCGACACCATAACTTTAGGCACTTTAGACACTTTTAACTTGTACGGCTTTAAGTAAAACAGCCCCTTTCAGGGGCAAACTAAAGCCTGGTCTTTTGAGTCAGGATTCTTTATCCTGTCTTTTTTCTTTTCGCCATTTCTTCCGCCCGGAGTTCCTTTTTTAAGATTTTGCCCACATTGGTTTTGGGCAGATCATCTCTGAATTCAATTTCTGTTGGAAGCTTGTACTTGGCCAGCTTGTCCGTGCAATATTCGATAAGTTCTTCCTGTGTGGCGGTTTTCCCCTCTTTGAGAACAACAAAAACTTTTATGGATTCACCACGGGTCGCATGCGGTGTACCGATGGCACAGGCTTCCTGAATTTTGGAGTTCTCATAAAATACTTCTTCAATATCCCTCGGATACACATTGCAGCCGCTGGAAATGATCATATCTTTTTTACGGTCAACAATGTAGAAGTAACCTTCTTCATCCATTTTGGCGATATCTCCGGTGTGGAGCCAATCGTTTGTCAGGGTTTTGGCTGTTTCTTCAGGATTGTTCCAGTAGCCTTTCATAATTTGTGGGCCTTTAATAAGAAGTTCACCGGATTCTCCAACCAGAACGTCGGTTTCTCCGTCATCCACATCTACAATCCGGCACTGTGTATCAGAAATAGGAACCCCGATACTTCCGGCTTTCCGTTTCCCGCCGGCAAAAGGGTTTATATGGGTCACCGGTGATGATTCCGTAAGTCCGAACCCTTCTACGATTACGGCGCCGGTCTTGTTCTCAAAATCCCTAATAATTTCAAGTGGAAGCGGTGCGCTTCCGGAAAAACATCCTTTTATTGATGTCAGGTCGGTTTTGTTAATGGCCGGATTATTGAGTATCCCCATATACATGGCGGGTACCAGCGGGGTAAATGATGGTTTATATTTTCTAATCGCCTCAAGCAAAGCATCCGGCTGGGGTTTTGGGACCAGAATATCTCCCCATCCCAGAAAGATGGCCAAATTCATTGCCGTGGTTAGACCGAACACATGAAAGAAGGGAAGCGCTCCCAGCATTACTTCATTGCTGTCGAAGGTCGGGAACCATGCAGCAACCTGCTGGACCTGTTTGCTCAGGTTTCCGTGGGTAATCATAACTGCTTTTGAAATACCGGTGGTTCCCCCAGTATACAGATACATAGCGATATCATCAAACGAGAGTTCAACTTCAGGTAAACGGGAAGGATTTTTTGCCGGAAGGTCTTTCCATGGATAAACATTTTCAGCAGGTTTCACATCAGCAGCAAGGTTTTTCTTTTTGGCTACAAACGGGAACAATAAATTCTTAGGGAAAGGAAGGTAATCACCGATAGAGGTATAGATAATCTGTTTTATCTTTGTTTTCGGCCTCAGATCAATCATTCGATTTGCTAAAAGATCTATGGTAACGAGTAGTTTTGAGTCGGAATCATTGAATTGATATTCAAGTTCCCGGTCTGAATGCAAAGGATTATTCATAACCGCGATGCCTCCGATCTTTAATATGGCATAATAGGCCACAACGCAGGGAATAACGTTTGGCAGAAGAATGGCTACACTATCCCCTTTATCAATGCCAAAGTCATGAAGGCTGGCGGCAAAACGGTTTACCATATCATTAAGTTCACGAAAGGTAATTTTGTATCCCTGAAAAAGGAGCGCCATCTTGTTCGGAAACCTATCGGCCGATCTTTCCAAAATTTCCGGCAGACATATTTCCTCGTATTCTATTTTTTCAGGAACACCCTTTTCATAACTGGTTAACCAGGGCTTGTCTTCATATTTAATTTGTTTTGCCATACTCCCCCTCTTTTTTCTTCTCGCCACAAAGACACCAAGACACTAAGAAAGAATAACAAAAAAAAACCCTTCGTGTCTTTGTACCTTGGTGGCAAATATTTCTTGGTTCTCTCCGAGCTGTAGGCTCTACGAGCCGGAGGCCGGCCCGTCCCCCTCACTCCGCTCGGCAGGAGGGCGGGCTTGTCCGGATTCGATTGGTTGAAGCGATTTTGTTTAAAACCGTTTTAGTCAACAAAGATCACCGGTGTTTTTTTGATTATTACTGTTATGATGAAAATGGATATTTGTCAAGAAACCTTGTAATTTACGTCAGTTTGGTATACTCAAATTGATTCGAAATTGATTGAAAAACCGAACTTTTTCTTGATATTAGTGATATTAGAAAAGGACGTCTGTTAACAAATGAATGAACGCTTATTCATTAATAGGGGGGTGAAAAATTAAACAATGGAAGCAGCCTTGATTTCTCCGGCCAAAGCAACTGTTTTTGGAATTCCCACCGTAATTTTTTCATTAATCATACCGCTTGTTGGTGTTGGAGTTTTTACGTACATTATTGCACTTCGACTAAAGCCGCTTGTTAAAGCTTCTCCGGACCCAAGATTTGATCGTCCGGCAGGTCGATTTTTAAAGATGATAAAATATGCCGTCGGGCAGTACCGGCATCCAAGGTACATGGATGCAGGAATTATTCATATTATTATCTTTGCCGGTTTCATGATTCTGTCTTTGCGATCAATAACGCTAGTGTTGCTTGGTATTTCAGATGGTTATGTGCTACCTGGAATGAGTGGTATTGCCGGGCAGGTTTACATGTTCTTCAAGGACTTTGCCGAAACATTTGTTCTGGCAGCCTGTCTTGCTGCAATATACCGCCGGATAAAAATCAAGCCCGACCGATACACAGTCCCGGCCAGATACGGCAAAGAACATACATGGGAGGCCATACTGGTCTTGTTGCTGATTACAGGGCTTGTAACATGTGATATGATTTTTGAAGGGAGTCAGGCTGCGGCTCAGATCCAAAATGGATTTAAGACAAAAATCCTGTCCCCATTAACAGGAACATGGTTTACCGCCCATATTCTAAGTTTTGTATCGGTTGATAAACTTCAGAAATTACATCTGGGTGCATATTTTTCACATGAGCTGATATTCTTCTTCTTTCTTTGCTTTTTACCGCTGGGCAAGCATTTTCACGTGATTACATCCCTGCCGAATATCTTTTTAATGAAACTGAACAAAGGTACTGTAAAACCTGTTAAATGGGGTGTTGAGGATGAAGATCTTGACGAACTTGAATCGTTTGGAGTTAAGAAGTTCGAGGATTTTACGTGGAAACATATGCTCGATTTTTATTCCTGTGCGGATTGCGGGAGATGTTCCGACAATTGTCCTGCCAATGTCGTGGGTCGTCCGCTTTCTCCGAGGTTTATATCGATTAAGTGCCGTGACTATTCATTCCATAAATATCCGCTTAGAGGCAAATCTGCAGATGACCGGCCTTTGATCGGCGATGTGCTGGAGGAAGATGAAATCTGGTCGTGTACTACATGCGGTGCATGTGAAGAAGAGTGCCCGCTTTTTATTGAGTATATCGACAAGATTGTTGATTTAAGAAGAGGTCTGGTGGATGAGGGGATGGTGCCTCAATCCCTGCAGAAGCCTCTGAGGACTCTCGAAAAGCGCGGGAATCCTTACGGAAAGATGGAGAAAAAGCGTGCAGACTGG
>JAUUWG010000192.1 GCA_030589165.1 Desulfobacterales bacterium | reverse complement strand
CACCGCCGGTCGACCGATTGAAGCGGTACAGAACCTGTTTGCCGCAATTGATGATGTTATCCAAAAAAAGGGGATCCATTTCAATATTACCGCTGCCGGTACCACAGGCTCGGGGCGAAAGTTAGCCGGAAAAATCATCGGGTCTGATCTGGTGATCGATGAAATCACTGCCCATGCCAAGGCAGCATGCGCACTTGACCCAAACGTCGATACCATCATCGAAATCGGTGGACAAGACTCGAAATTCACCACTTTAAAAAACCAACGGGTCACATTCTCTATCATGAACACGGTATGTGCCGCCGGCACCGGCAGCTTTATCGAAGAGCAGGCCAAAAAACTGGGATGCCCGCTATCCGACTATTCGGCCCGCACCGAAAATCAACAGGCGCCTATTACCAGTGACCGCTGCACAGTGTTCATGGAAAGGGACCTGAACCATCTGCTATTCGAAGGATACAGTGTTGATGAGGTCTTGGCCTCTGTGCTTCATGCAATTTGCGAAAACTACCTCACAAAGGTGGCCATTGAAAACAGCATTGGTAAGACCGTGTTTTTCCAGGGTGCCACTGCCAAAAACCGGGCTTTGGTGGCGGCTTTTGAGCAACGGCTCCAAAAACCGATCCACGTATCACGATATTGTCATTTAACCGGCGCACTTGGCACAGCGTTAATGCTCGCTGAGCAGACAAAGTTACAGTCACAATTCAGAGGTATCAATCTATACAAAAATAAGATTCCGGTCACCTCTGAAGTCTGCGAACTATGCACGAACCACTGCAAAATAACAGTGGCGCATTTACACGATACGCCTGTGGCTTATGGTTTTTTATGCGGTCGTGATTATGAAACCAAAAAATTTATCAACAACAATCGTTCCGGTTTTGATCTGCTAAAAGAACGTAAAAAAGCCTTTATTGAAAAGAAAACAAAAAATAAACAATTGACCATAGGAATCCCGGCGGCACTGCATCTATATGAAGACCTGCCTTTATGGCAAAAATTTTTTAAGTTGTTAAACATCAAAATAATTACCAGTGCTCCCTGTCATGATGCTCTTAAAAAAGGGAAACACCTGACAGGCGCTGAATTTTGTGCGCCGATGACCGCCTGGCACGGTCATGTAAATTATTTGCTGGAAATGGCTGATAAATCAGATATAACCGGTGCCCCTTATTACATCTTTTTACCGGTTTACCTGGAAAAAAAAGCCGGCGAAAAAGGTGTTCGCCGGCAGTATTGCTACTACACACAATATTCGACTCCTTTGGCAATGAGTATCGGCGGAGAAAAACAAAGGAACCGATTCTTAACGCCATTGGTGAATTATCTGTACAATACCTATTATACAAAAATACAGTTGTATCGGATTCTGAAACCGATTGTAACAGGCAGTCTCAGCTTCTTCGAAGTGGCAGCCGCCTATGATCAGGCCCTGAAGTTTAAACAAGCCGGCATACATAATCTTAAAGCGATCTATCAGAAAGAATCACAAACAGCGGACGATATTCATGTTGTGTTATTGGGACGGCCCTATACCATACTGTCTAAATCTATGAATAAAGGAATTCCAAACATATTCGCTGCTTTAGGTATTCGAACGTTTTCCCATGACATGCTTTCGCCTGATAAAGAGGATTTTGAAGCCATTGAATCACTTCTCAACGAGTTGCCCTGGTATTATGCTTCCGAGATATTAAGAGCCGCCGAAAAAACCGCCCGGACTCCCGGCGCATATCCAGTGTTGGTCACTTCTTTTAAATGTTCGCCGGATTCATTTATCACAGAATATTTTAAGAAGATTATGGAAGCCCATGATAAACCGTATTTAATCCTTCAGTTGGATGAGCACGATTCCAGTATCGGATATGAAACCCGCATTGAAGCAGGAATCCGATCTTTTCAAAACCATTGGTCCGAAAGCAAGGTCATGCAAAAAGCCAAGCCTGTATCATATCCATCGTCACTGCTGCCGCGGACCGAAACTAAACTAACCGGTAAGACCTTAATTATTCCCAACTGGGATAATATCTCTCTGAAACTGATAGTGGCCAACCTTAGAAACAGCGGGATTGATGCCCGTGTGCTGGAAGAAACCGAAACAAGTATTCAAAAAAGCCTGCGGTATAACACCGGCCAGTGTATTCCCCTCAACATCATCGCTCAAGAATTCATCGATTATGTTAAAAAGCATAATCTGGACCCAGCCAGAACCATACTATGGAATATTGATTCCACACTGGCCTGTAATTTGCGTCTGTATCCCCATCACATCCGCACCATCCTTCATGCGTATGGTCATGGTATGGAAAAGGCCGGTGTTTATAAAGGCGCCCTTTCGTTTGCGGATATCTCTCTTAAGCTGGCCATCAATACTTATTTCGCGTATATGTTCGGCGGAATGCTCCGCAAGATGGGCTGCAAAATCCGGCCCTATGAAATAAAGCCCGGGATAACAGACCGAACGATCCGAAAAAGTATCAAGATCCTGTCAGATGCTTTTTACGGTAACATCTCAAAGGAAGATGCCGTGGCTATAGTTGTAGATCTTTTTGAGGAAATTGAAACAAAACCGGAAAGAAACCGGCCCAAGGTGGCAATTTTCGGCGATTTGTATCTGCGAGACAATGAAGTGATGAACCAGGATTTAATCCGGTTTATTGAAAGAAACGGAGGCGAAGTCATTACCACTCCTTATAGTTCATATGCAAAGATGGTCGCTAACCAGTATTTGCGCAAATGGTTTATTGAAGGCCAATATTTAAACGTACTCACCAACAAAGCCATAGTGGCCACGATCAGTCAATTGGAAAAAGTATATGCCAAATATTTTGGACGCATTTTAAAAGAGCCGGAAC
>JAUUWG010000095.1 GCA_030589165.1 Desulfobacterales bacterium | reverse complement strand
CTATCCTGTATATATTCTTAACGTAGTTCTCGAAGAACTTAGGCTAATCAACCGCAGGCTTTTGCAAGCCCACCCGCTTCAGCGGTGGGTAGTTGACAAATATTCTTTTATCAAAATTTCGGCTATTTGAACTGCATTTGTAGCAGCTCCCTTACGGATGTTATCGGCAACAACCCACATGTTGATTGCATTTTGGATGGATTCATCTTGTCGAATACGTCCCACCAGGGTCAAATCCTGGCCGGCAGCGTCAATCGCAAGAGGATAAAGATTCTTTTCAGGATCATCAACAAGTTTTACGCCCGGAGCTTTTTCCAAAAGAGATTTAACCTCGTCTGCCGAAACAGGTTCTCTGGTTTCGACATTGATGGATTCCGAATGGCTGATAAAAACGGGAACACGAACGGTTGTCGCCGTAATGCCGATGTTGTCGTCTTCCAGAATTTTTCTCGTTTCGTTGACCATCTTCATTTCTTCCTTGGTATAACCGTTTTCCAGAAAGACATCTATATGGGGAAGACAGTTGAACGCTATGGGGTGGGGATACACCTTGCTTTCGCATTCAAGAGAATTAATCTTTGCTCGGGTTTGATCAAAAAGTTCATCAATCGCTTTTTTTCCTGATCCTGAAACAGCCTGATACGTTGAAACCACAATCCTCTTTATTCCACATTTTCTATAAATGGGATTGAGGGCAACGATCATCTGGATGGTTGAGCAGTTCGGGTTTGCGATTATCCCCTTGTTTTTATATCCCGCCACCGCATGGGGGTTGGCTTCAGGTACCACCAGGGGAACCTCCGGGTCCATCCGCCATGCACTTGAATTGTCAATAACAATGCAACCGGCCTTTGCAGCAAAAGGAGCAAATTTTTCACTTGTCCCGCCGCCGGCTGAAAAAAGGGCAATATCTATATCCTGAAACGATTCCTTTGTCAATTCTTCAACAGGAACCGAATCCCCTTTAAAAGAGAGTTTGCGTCCTACAGAACGTTTGGAAGCCAGAAATTTGATAGACTTTACGGGGAAATTCCGCTCTTCCAGACACGTTATCATCTGAGTTCCAACATTTCCTGTTGCACCCGCTACAGCCACATTATATTTTTTTTCAGGCATGGATAGTTTCTCTTTTGTTTAGTTGATTTTCAAACAATCAATATACATAGCAAAATCAGAGCAATTAAACCGATAAAACGCAGTTAGAGATTAAAAAGTCTTCTCTATATACTCAGCCACAAGATCTCCCACCTCAGCGGTAGTGAATCCCATCTTGCCCGCTGCGACATCCTTTAAATCTTCACGAACCACCTTTATTACAGCACTTTCTATCCAGGAGGCAGCCTCTTTTTCACCCATGGTTTCAAGCATAAGCTGAGCCGCCATAATGGCTGCAATGGGATTTATCACCTGCTTGCCGGCATACTTGGGAGCAGACCCCCCGATCGGTTCAAACATTGAAACACCCTCAGGATTAATGTTTCCTCCGGCAGCAGTCCCCATACCGCCCTGAATCATTGCCGCGAGATCGGTTATTATATCGCCGAACAAATTGTCTGTAACAATAACATCAAACCATTCAGGATTCTTTACCATCCACATGCAAATGGCATCAATATGGGCATAATCCGTCTTTATATCGGGATACTCCTTGGCAACCTCCTGAAATGTTCGATCCCAGAGATCAAATGCAAACGTCAGGACATTTGTCTTTCCACACAAGGTAAGTTTCTTTGCCTTATTGCGTTTCCGACAGCATTCAAAAGCATACCTTATGCATCTTTCCACGCCTTTACGTGTATTTATCGATTCTTGTATCGCCACTTCATCAGGGGTTCCGCGTTTTAAAAAACCGCCGGCACCTGCGTAAAGGCCTTCGGTATTTTCCCGAACCACCACAAAATCAATATCATCAGGCCCCTTGTCCTTTAAAGGCGTTTCTACACCTTCAAGCAGCTTAACAGGTCTTAAGTTTATGTATTGATCGAGCTCAAACCTCAGCTTCAAAAGAATACCCTTTTCCAGGACTCCGGGTTTTACATCGGGATGTCCGATAGCCCCGAGAAATATTGCATCGGATTCTGAAATTGATTGGATCACATTGTCCGGCAGAATTTCTCCCGTGGCCTTGTAATGCTCTCCACCGATATTGTAATGCTTGAAATTAAATTTAAAATCACTTTTTTTCTCTACAGTTTCCAGAACCTTGATACCTTCCGCCACGACTTCCGGTCCTGTGCCGTCTCCCGGAACTACCGCTATATCGTATTCTTTTGACATAAAACATACTCCTGATAGTCGCTATGAACGTATTTGACCCAAATGGCCGGCAATTTGAAATTAATAGTCTTTATAACATAATCAGATAGGATTTTTTGCGCTCATCTAAATCGCAGGCTTCGGCTTTTTATCTTCACTTTTTTTAAAAAAGCGGACCTTGGTGACCGGACCAGAGATGACATAGGCAAGACCTAATGAAAACAACGCAATGGATGGTTGTGAAGCAATAAAAATCAATATCAAAATGACCATAACCAGAACATTGAAATTCATTTTTCTGAAGAGCTCCGGTTTTTTAAAACTGTTGTAGCTTATGGAACTCACCATGAGAAAAGAAAGGATGTAAAGCATTATAAGAATTGACACATGATAGCCGTTAACATCGATATTCAGCTTGTTAAAAAGCAAAACGATAGATGCGTTCATACCTGCTCCGGCCGGTATGGGAAGTCCCACAAAGTTATCGCTGCCGCTTGTACCCGCATGAGTATTAAAACGGGCCAGGCGGAGAGCACCACATGCCATAAACAGAAAACCCGCTAACCAGCCGACCCTTCCCATGGGCTGAAGCGCCCACAAATAGATCATTAATGCGGGAGCAAGGCCAAAGGAAATCAAATCCGCAAGGGAGTCATATTCAATGCCGAATTTGCTCGTCGTGTTGGTCGCCCGGGCGATTTTCCCGTCCAGAGAGTCAAAGACGACCGCAATTATAATTGATACGGCCGCGTGGATAAACATACCGTCTATTGAAGATATAACTGAATAAAACCCGCAAAAAAGATTAAGCGATGTAAATATATTCGGCAGAATATAGATACCGCGTCGCAGTTTTTCTTTTTCAAATCGCTTTCTTTTTTTCATCATAAATACGGCAGGAGACCCCGTCTGAATCTTTGATTCAGGCAGAGAGGAATGCCGCCCTTTTTTCGGTTAATTTAAATATCCTAACACAGACGATCCTGCTTTGACCTTATCTCCTACAGAGAGATTGAGCTTTGTATAAACAGGCAGATAAACATCCAAACGAGACCCGAAACATATCATCCCGAATCGCTGTCCCCGTATCAGCTTGTCGCCCGGCTGAACCTTGCAGATAATACGTCTGGCAATCAGGCCCGCAATCTGAACGGTACAGATTTTTTCTCCTTCGGGGGTTTCAAGAAAAACCGCATTGTGTTCATTCTCCTGTGAAGCCTTATCCAGATTGGCAGAAAAAAATTTGCCGGGATAATAACTGACTTTCGTTACCGTACCTTCATAGGGTATACGATTTACGTGAACATTAAAAACCGACATAAAGATACTGATTTTCAAGCATGGTCCCTCGACAAACCGGCTCTCCTCGACCTTGTCTGCAAAAACAACCTTGCCGTCCGCCGGGGAAACAACCGCCCCCTTTTGGTTGGGTACAACCCGGTCCGGATCTCTGAAAAAACAGCATATACAAAAGGTAATGACAAGGCCCGTCAAGGCAAAAGGAGTAAGGCTTAATAAAGCAAAAACAAACGTAACAAAAGCAGCGCCGAATATCAGAGGATACCCGGGTTTTGCAATAGGAAATGCCGTTTGGCTCGGTAGGTCGGGCCAAGAAAATTTATTCATTCCGAAGTGCCTATATATTCCTAAGTAACGTAGCCCCATCAGCTAATTGCTGGTGGCTGAATGTAGTCAACCTGGGCTTTTACAAGCCCCTTCTGAAACTATTATTCAGGAGGGGTAGTTGATCCTATTATTATAATTACATAAACATAATAATAGCATACAAATCATCATAATTAACAGGCAATATCAAAGTCACCCGGTATTGTCAATGACAACCCTCCTGATAAAATACGGTTTATCCTAACCGGAAAAGTGAACTATAGTGATATTATTCCCTCAGTTTCTTAAAATTTTCAATTCAGCATCAGATTTTCGTATATATTTCGGCACAAAATCAGCGACACCCTCAGTATCATTTTTTTCAAACCTCTCCATAGCAAGAAGCCCCACATTTAAAGCCTTTATGCTATTTTGAGCCGGCGGTGCGAACTTGGCGAGTTCATCCATCTTATCGATAATAAGGTCTTTGTAAGTTAAAGCGCCTTCACCTACAAACACGCAGGGTTCATCGATCCCTTCAACGGCATTGGCGGGATTTGAAACCTGTTCCTCAATTTCCTGTTTCAAAATGCCATTTTCAAACCTGCATCGCGAAAAATAGACTTCCCCTTTTCGAGCATCTAAAAAAGGACAAATAAGAAAGGAAGACCATGAAAATTGATACGCAAGGGCGTCAAGGGTTGATACACCCACAAGAGGCTTGCCGGATGCAGCGGCAAGACCCTTTACCGAACTGATTCCTATACGCAGTCCGGTAAAACTCCCCGGCCCTCGGGTTGCCGCAAAACCGTCAAGATCTGAAACGGTAAGATCGGAGTTGGCTATTACCGTTTCGATCATCTCCATAAGGTGAATTGAATGGGTCTGACTGCTGACAAGAGTCATTTCAGCCAGCAAGGAATCTTTATCGACAACGGCAACACTACAACTTTTGGTCGCCGTATCAACAGCAAGTATTTTCATGTTTTTTACGCTTGCACCTTTTTCTTCGCAGGCTTGCCCTTTTTGCCTTTTATTTTCGGCTTTGAGGCTTGACTCTCATTCAGCAAGGCAACGGACAGGACCTGGTCCATATTCCCGACGGGAACGAATTTAATTTTCCGCTTTACGTTTTTGGGGATTTCTTCTAAGTCTTTTTTGTTCTTCTCTGGAATAATTATCGTATGAATTCCAGATCTTAAAGCACCCAATGATTTTTCCTTAAGCCCTCCTATGGGAAGAACTCTTCCTCTGAGCGTAATTTCTCCCGTCATCGCCACATCTTTGTTGACAGACCGATTCGTCACAGCGGAAATTAGGGAAGTGGCCATTGCAATACCCGCTGAGGGACCATCCTTGGGTATCGCCCCTGCCGGAACATGAATATGTACATCAAAGTTTTCCAGAAAGTTCTCCTTAACTCCCAAGCCTTTAAGGCTTGATTTGGCATAACTCACGGCCGCACGTGCAGATTCCTGCATAACATCTCCCAACTGTCCGGTCAGGATCAACTCGCCCTTGCCTCCTATTAAAGAAGACTCCACATACAACACCTCACCGCCGATCTGGGTCCAGGCAAGGCCGGTAGCCAGACCGACCTGACTGTTTTCCTGATCCATCTCGGGATAGTATTTGGGAACACCGAGGTATTTGGGCAAATTGTTCCTGGTAATTGTAAACGGTCCTTTTTCTCCTTCTGCAATTTTACGCGCCGTCTTACGGCAAATGCTTCCCAACTCCCGTTCAAGGTTTCTCAAACCCGCTTCTGCCGTGTATTCGGTAATAATCTGGTTCATCGCTCCCGGACTTATAGAGATATTATTCTTTTTCAAGCCGTTTTCCTTGATCTGACGGGGCAAAAGATATGTTTCGGCAATAACCTGTTTCTCCTCTTCCATATAACCGGAAATGGAGATAACCTCCATCCTGTCCAAAAGTGGTGAAGGTATGGTATCCGTCACATTGGCGGTCAGAATAAACATGACCTTGGAAAGGTCAAAAGGAAGATTCAGATAGTGGTCGCTGAAAGCAAAATTCTGCTCCGGATCAAGGGCCTCCAGAAGAGCTGACGAAGGATCACCCCGATAATCGGAACCGATCTTATCAATCTCGTCCATCATAAAAACCGGATTATTTGTACCGCACTGCTTCAAGCCCTGTAATATACGGCCGGGGAGGGCTCCGATATAAGTTCGGCGATGCCCTCTGATTTCAGCTTCATCATGGATACCCCCAAGAGAGATGCGAACAAATTTACGTTTCAAAGCACGGGCAATTGCCTGACCCAAAGAGGTTTTTCCGACACCGGGAGGCCCCACAAAACAAAGAATCGGCCCTTTCATTTTGGGATTCAGCTTGCGGACACTCAAATATTCCAGTATGCGGTCCTTTACTTTGTCAAGTCCGTAGTGATCACTATCCAACTGCTTTTTCGCATTCTTTACGACAATCACGTCTTTGGTGGATTTGCTCCAGGGCATTTCAACCAGCCAGTCCAGATATGTCCTTACAATTGAAGCTTCAGAAGAGTCAGGGTGCATCATTTCAAGGCGTCTTAACTGCTCCCCTCCCTCTTTGGCGGCCTCCTTGGGCATCTTGGCACGTTTTATCTTTTTTGCGTATTCTTCTATTTCACGGCTCTTTTCATCCTCTTCGCCCAATTCCTTGTGTATCGCCCTTACCTGTTCTCTTAAATAATAATCACGCTGGCTTTTTGAAATTTCATCTTTGACATCGGAATGGATCTTGGCCTGCATTGTTGAGAGTTCCACTTCACGGGAAAGAAACTCATTTACTTTTTTAAGGCGCTCCAAAGGATCGGTCAGTTCAAGTAAAACCTGGGCGTCTTGTATTTTTAATCTTAAATTTGAGGCTACGAGGTCAGCCAGCTTGCCGGGCTCAACGATGTTGTCTAAAATCGTGGTGACATCACCGATCAGTTCTCCGCGAAGCAATAGAAGCTTTTCACAGTTTTCACGTACATTCCGCATCAACGCTTCAATTTCAAGACTGACATCTTTAACGGGTTCTTCCGTAATTATTTCAATTTTTACGCGATATAAGGTTTTTTTCCTGACATACCTAACGATTTTTGCTTTGGAAATACCCTGCACAAGGGCCTTAAGGCGGCCGTCGGGAAGTTTCAGCATGCGCAGAATTCTGCATACGGTACCGACCGTGTATATTTCATCCGACTTAGGATTTTCAATGGCGGGATCCTTTTGGGTAACCAAAAAGAGGAATCTATCCTTGGCCAGGGCCTCTTCCACGGCATGAATCGATTTTTCCCGTCCGACAAACAAGGGAAGAAGCATATCCGTAAAAATGACGACATCCCGCAGGGTCATCAATGGAAGAATATTCGGTATCTCTAGATCTTTATCTTCTTCTTCAATAATATTTATAAGGTCATCCTTGTCAGTTTCACCCATTATTTCTCCTGTTCTGATTTATCTGATTTCCGTTCCTTAGAGCCTATTTAAAAATTGATGAATCGGCTGTAAAAGCGTGACAGCGGTTCAAATCGTCGTAAATTTTCGGCAAATAGGCT
>JAUUWG010000026.1 GCA_030589165.1 Desulfobacterales bacterium | reverse complement strand
AGCCTCCAAGGGAACACTCATATTCCTTTGGGGGCTTTTGTGTTTTTATCATAATCGAATATGGGTATATCTTGCCATTATCTCAACTTTGAAATTATTTGAGATATCATAAAATTGTGGTTGCCAAGTTGTCAAGCTAAGGAACAATTCTTTTCGTTGGGCCAGTCCATGCCGTATCGTTTCCATCGCACTTCGAACAGGTCACTGAAGGTTCCCCGTGCAGCCTTGAGCTTTTCAAAGTCGATATTCTCGACCAACTTACCTTACAGCATTTTTATGCTAAATATGGAGTGTACGAAATAGGGATGAGAATGTTGAAGTCACCTTTAATGATGAGTGGAAGCCAGTTTCTTTCCCAGGCGGCGTGCCTTTTTCCGGGTTCGTTCCCCTATCGGTTGCTGCTGTTTTCCAGCGGCAAGGCCAATGAAAAGCACGCCAATTGTTTTGGCGCCAAGAAGGCTTGCGGCCTTTTTCAGCAGGCCCACCATCTGCGTGGATAAACGGGCTATGAATGCAGGTGCAGCGGAAGAAGCGACCACAACGGCACGTTTCTCTTTCCGCTTGTTTCGTTGTTTTGGGGCGTTCATTCCCCACGGCCAATAGGCAAAGCAAATCAGCCTTTCGATAAACCGCTTCATTACCGCCGTAACCGTTCCAAAATTCATTGGCGAACCCAGCACAATGGCGTCGGACTGTTCAATCTCGTCCAGGATCGTGCTCATGTCGTCGGCGATGGGACATTCGCCTCGCTTTTTTCCTTTCTGTTGCGTGCAGCTTCGGCAGTTCGTGCAAAACTCGATATGCTTATCGACCAGGTAGATTTTTGTGACTTCGGCTCCTTCTGCTCTGGACGCATTCAGAATTTCATCGATAACCGTATCCACGACTCCGCCTTTGCGGTAGCTGCCGACAATCGCCGTTATCCTCATTTGATTGTTCATAGACACTCCCTGGTTTTCAGCGCTCCCCATAACCGGCCGGCAACGGAGCGTAGCGGTCAAGTTCAGTACTTCGTCATTCCGTGATAAAATTAGTTTTATACTAGGGCGTCTAAATCAGCCCATTTAACTTGCCCGGTTTTTGGCCCTCTCTTATTTGCTATAAAGCCAGTCAGGGCAAGTATGATGATCAATATTGCCAGGCCCAAAAACTGATCAAAAAAATACAGCCCCCAAACCGGGTTTTTAGACGCCCCAGTTTTATACTGATTCTTCATAAAATTTTTTTTGACTTGTCTCTTAACCGAATAGAACTTCCATCTTTGATCGCATCGTCCGGATGGGTAATGACCGTATCCCCTTCAGCAAGTCCATCAATAATCTGGGTTGCCAAACCGTTGCTTTTGCCCACCTGGACTACACAACGTCGGGCTTTTTTCTTTTTCACCATGAATACGGCCCAGCCTTCTTTGTAGCGAAAAAGGGCGCTGGAAGGGATCTGTAGAATATCATGACCCTCCCAAAGAATGAAGCGGGCTTCCAGGCGATAGCCGTCACCCAGTCGTTCCCAGATTTCCGGTGGTGAAGTGATATCAACGATAACAAGTACCCGCTGTTCCTCGACGCCCAGTGCGGAGATTTTGGTGAAGCCTGTCGGTTCTACTACACGCACCAGACCTTCAAGAATCTTGTCTCCACCCCAGCGATCAAACAGGACTCGCATACCGGGGTTGATGCGCACGGCATCGGCGGACAGGACATCCACTTCGACCTCCAGGGTATGCGGGCTGCCGATTTCGATCAGGGCTTCTCCTGCATTCACGACCCCTTCGCTCTGGTGATGGATTTTAAATATGCTGCCGGTTACCGGTGCTTTGATAATTACTTTTTCAGGTAGACGGCTTTGCTCTTCTGCTGCCGAGTACTGTAGTGCGGTAAGTGCCGCTTTCAACTCAAAGCGGGCAACTTCCACGGAAAACTCGGCTGAACGCTGGTTCGCCCGGGTACGGAGGGCCAGAGCTCCGACATTGTCCCGCTCCTGTTTGGAGGCGGAGTCTTTTTTATATAAATATTCGATGCGCTCAAATTCCATGCGGGCTAAATCAGCATCTGCTGCAGCAGCACGTGCATTCTCCTGTACGGCATTCAAGGCTGCCCTGGCAGCAGCAACGCGGGCTTCGGCTTGTGCACGGCTGCGGGGGTCGAGAAGTTCGGAAGGTAGAGGTTCCAGAACCATTAATGCTTGTCCCCGGCTTATGGCATTGCCCACATCCAGTTCGATACGGCGGGCAAAGCCGGTTACCGGAGCTGAGAGAACAAAGCGGTCGATAACCCGGCTTTTGCCTTCTTCTTCTATGGTGACCTGAAGCGGTGCGCGTGTTACTGTTTTGACATCAACGGCTATCGGCTGTGGCCAGAAGCCGTAACCGACAGCCAGCACGATCGCTGCCGACAGAAGAAATAATCCAATACGTCTGCGCCATTGCATCGCTTTTTTATTCCCTTGACTTGAGGACCGCAATTAGGTCCAGATGATCCAGTTTGCGTCGGACGATTAATCCGGAAATGCCGGCCGACACGATGACTACGCTTGCCGCAAAGGCATAGGTGCTGGGTTCTATTATTAAAGGGATACGGAACAGGTCGGTCTGTAAATAGAGTATCATATAAGCGCCCAGGGCACGACCGATAACAAACCCCAAGGGGATGGCCGCCAGGGTGAGTATGGCCAGTTCACCGAGCAGGATGTAGGAAATTTCCGGCCGGGTAAACCCCATGACGCGAAGGGTCGCCAGTTCCCGGCTGCGTTCCGACAGGGCAATTCTGGCGCTGTTGTACATCACCCCGAAAGCGATGCTTGCAGCCAGCAAGGTGTTAAAGAAAGCAAAGACAAGTATTTGTTCCCCCATGGTTTCGTAAAAGCTTTTTAACGCTTGCTTGCGCTGTACGATTCCTGCAACACGGGGCATCCCTTTTACAGCATCATAGATTTCAAACTTATGGCGTTCATCCATGGCCAGGTTGACGCCTGAAACCGCATTGCCTTCACCCATGAAACGATTGAGGGTGTCAAGCCGCATGTAACCCGATACCCCAATATACTGCCGGACCAATGCGGCTACCGTTATTTGGCGTATGGGCCGGCTGCCTTCGAGCACCTCCACCGTCAACCGGTCGCCGGGCCGAACGCCCAGTATTTTGCCCAGGTAATCGGTGAGCATGATACCCGCTGCCGGCGGCTCGACAGGCTTGAGATCCGCATCCAACAGCCGTTGTAAATCGCTGCCCGGCTCTACCCCCTGAATCGAACCGCGGTAGGTGCGATGCTGAAACCTGAATCGTGCGGGTACCGCACGAAATGCCTCGCCGTATTTTACACCGGGCAGGTGCTGCAACTCATATAAGGCGCGCCTGGAGGTGGGTTCTACAAAAGTGACGGAAAGATCTTCACGTTGGGAAAGCCCGAACTGGACTTCGATCATAAAATCTACAGCATCCTTGAAGAAACTGCCTACAATCAAAATAGCACAGGCCATTGAAATGCCCAGAGCAGACAGGAATGCCTTGAACGGCTTGCGTTCAATATGACGAATAATCATTCGGCTGGGCTGGGAGAGCAGGCGTTTAAGTCCCAAACGCTCAACTATACTTTCCCGGTAGATGCCCGGTGGTTCAGGACGCATGGCCTCCGCGGGGCGGAGCATGACAGCCGAACGTACGGCGTAGAGCGTTCCTGTCATTGCCGCGGCTGTACTTACCAGTACGGCGTTAATTCCCACGCCGAGTCGTAATTGATACGTCAGGGATGGAAAACGGTAATAATCCATGTACAATTCGCTCATCTCCTTGCCGAACCAGACCCCGGCCGCCAATCCGCCGGCTACGCCAAGCAGCACGATCAACATGACCAGCTTTATATAATGGAAGCTGATCGCAAGGTTGCCGTAGCCAAAGGCTTTTAATGCGGCGATCTGTTCACGTTGTGTGCTGACCAGTCGACTGACGACAATATTGAGTAAAAAAGCGGCCACACCAAGAAAGATGACAGGAAAGATAGTGGCCATTTGATCGAGTTGGCGTAATTCTTCAGACAGGTAGCGGTGGGAAATCTGATTTTTGCGGCCGTAAGCGCCCAGTCCGCCGTAGGGTTCCAGTAAGGCATCGAGTCGATCAAGAACCTCGTTAAGCCGGGCGTCGGATGAAAGACGCAAAACCACATTGTTAAATGCGCCTTCCATGTCGTATGCCGCGCCGAGCGGTGTACGCCCCATCCAAAGGATGCCGAAGCGTTTAAAGTCCGGAAATATGGCTCCGGGGCTGATCTGGTAAATATACTCGGGAGAGATGGCGATGCCGACAATGGTAAGGGCCTTGCGTCGCCCATTGATGATGGCCCCTATTTTATCACCCGGTTTAAACCCGTGCGCTTCGGCAAAGACTTCTCCCACGACTACTTCATTGTTTCGGCCGGGTTCGACCAATCGTCCCCGGCGAAGATAAAGATTATTTAACAGGGGTTCACCACTATCGGGGATCGAGATAAGCTGACCGGTCACCGGCTCCGGAAAACCTTCAATATCCAGATTTGCTGCCGCGATCACGCGTGTCTCAACCTTGGCTATGCCCGGGATTTCGGCAATGCGTAAGCGCAGACTTTCAGGTGCTCGCTTTAATGAGACAAAGACCTGGGCGAAACGATATTCCTGATAAAAGGTTGATTGGGTGAGGCGCAATGAATCCAAAGTACTGACGGACATCACAAGGGTTGCCACCCCGCTTGCAATCACCAGTGCGATAGCAAACGCCTGGCCTCGCATGCTGACAAGATCTCGCCGAAGTTTTCGATTCAGTGCCGTCATGCATTTACCATTTCACTTCCCGTGGCGATTTCTTGTGTTTGTTGCGGTATACCCTGGAGATAAGGCCGTCGCTGATATGGATGACCCGATCCGCTATGTCGGCAATGCCCGCATTGTGAGTAATGACAACGGTGGTGGTTCCCAATTCCCGATTCACCCGTTCAATCGCCTCCAGCACAATGATACCGGTCTTGAGGTCAAGGGCACCCGTGGGTTCATCACAAAGCAAAACGTCCGGCCGTTTGGCAATGGCGCGGGCAATGGCAACCCGTTGCTGCTCACCACCGGAGAGTTGTGCCGGGAAGTGATCCATGCGATCAGAAAGATTGACAAGCTTAAGCGCTTCTTCCGGAGGTAAGGGGTTGTCCGCGATTTCTGTGACCAATGCAACGTTTTCACGGGCGGTCAGACTGGGAATAAGATTGTAAAACTGAAAGACAAACCCGACATGTTTACGCCGGTAGCGAGTGAGAACAATATCATTGTCGATGCTGAGATCATGCTCTCTGTAATGAACCTGACCGCTGGTGGGTACGTCCAGTCCCCCGAGAATATTCAGCAGGGTTGATTTTCCGCTGCCTGAAGGTCCCAGTAAAACGACAAGTTCTCCTTTATAAAAATCAAGATCGATACCTCCCAGGGCACGTACTTTTACTTCGCCCATGGGATAGATTTTGGTGATGCCGCGCAATTCAAATACGGTTTCCGATCCATTGGGTGTCGACAGTGCCTTGTTACCGGCAGCGGCAGATTTATCAGGTGTCATATTTTTATATGATTAGGGGACTCGGACAATTTGTTTAAGTGGTAATCATTCCCATGATTTTATCATGAAAAATAAAATCAGACCGAATATCTCCAGGCGTCCCAAAAGCATATTGGACGTAAGGATCCATTTTTCAATGGTCGGAATCTGACTGAAATTGCCCAGGGAACTCACTATTCCAAAGTTCGGCCCGACATTTCCCATCGTAGTCACGGATCTGGAAAAAGCGGAAAGAGTATCTACGCCAAAGCCGATTAAGAAGAGGGTTGAGATGAAAATGATCCCCAGGTATAAACAAATATACAGAATATTCGTTTCAATAATATCATCGATAATCACCGCGTTGTCAATTTTTACCGAAAAAACCGCATTCGGATGCTGTAATTTCTTGATTTGTCTTTTTACTTGAGTTTTCGGATTTTTTATATTGATAATCAAATTTTTAAAACGCTATGAAATACCTCCGGCATTTGGATATATTCTAATGACGCACAAAAAAAGGGCAGATCAGAAGCGCGGGTTTTTACCCGTTCTCTGCTCTGCCCTCTAAGGGTTAAAAATGATGGGTTGTTTCCATCATTCTTTATCTTTCTTTATCTTTTAGCAGCATGGTGGAAGGATCCAGAACCAGTTCGGGATGCTCAAAATTTGCTGCTTCTGCTTTTTTTAAGGTCCTCACATGGATATCTTTCCCTTCGGGCTGAAGTTGTATGACAAGATCGAAAAGATCTGAAACATTCTTAAGTTGAGGGGGCATTCCGTCCGGTCCGGGTTCTTCGTGGCGGTGAGTGTGCACGGTAAACCAAAAGTGCATGGAATGTTTTTTTGCAAGCGCTTTAAGATCGGAAAGTGTTGAGTGAACCGATTCATCAAAGGGAAGCCCGTCAATAATAATCATATTCGGAAAGAATATCTCCTGCTCGGTAAGCTCGTTTAGCCTCTCTTCAAACCGGGGCACACTGAAACCGTCGACATTGAAGGTCATGATGAACCTGTGGGGTTGAAGGGTTTCCCAGAGCCGCTCGATTTGTTGAAGGTTGTCCTGACTGGCAAGACGGTCGAAAACCTCCTTGTACCACAGGCAGACTTTATTTACCGGATTATCCAGGCTGATATGGAGAACATTTTTGCTCATCAGCAGAAAGTTTAAGGACAGCTGTACCAGAAAAGCTGTTTTGCCGACGCCGGCACGTGCAAGTACGGCGCCGAAGCCGTTTTCAGGCAGGCTGTTTTTTATGGCCTGCTCCATGAGCTTCAGGGGGTTACGGAGGATAAGGTCCTTTTTAAGCATATCGAAACTCCTGTTTTTCAGATAGATGATCTTTGGCGGATGCATCTTTGGAAATGATTTTTTGTTTTGTTTTAAAAAATTGTTAAGCCGCCCCTTTTTTTTCTTTTTCGGCATTTTTGACCAGTTCCTCCGCGATGGATTGCGGTACTTGTTTGTACATGAAAAACTCCATGGTAAACTGGGCCTTGCCCTGGGTCGATGATCTTAAAACGGTTGAGAAACCGAACATCTCGGCAAGGGGTACCTGTGATTCAACAACAGATATTGTGCCTTCGTCCTGTGAGCCGATGATAATGCCTCTGCGCTGGTTCAAAAGACCCATGACAGGACCCTGAAATTCTGTAGGAGTTTCAACGACTACTTTCATGATGGGCTCGTGAATCACTGATTTGGCTTTGGCATAACCTTCAAGAAAGGCGCCTCTCGCTGCCGCCTGAAAAGCCATTTCCGAAGAGTCGACGGAATGTGACGCACCGTCGTTTATAACCACTTTGATACCGGTAACAGGAAATTCCATTTTCGGCCCTTTTGCAAGGGAGAGCTGGAAACCTTTTTCACAGGCAGAAATATACTGGGTAGGAATCTTGCCTCCGACAACTTTGTTTTCAAATACGAAATCCGTGTCGGAAACAGGTTCCATATAACCCCCGACCCTGCCGTACTGGCCGGCACCGCCGGTTTGCTTTTTGTGCGTATAGTTGAATTCAGCCTTTCTGGTGATCGTTTCCCGGTAAGCTACACGGGGTTTACCGGTGGTTACTCTGGCGCCGTACTCACGCTGCATTCGTTCCACATACACTTCAAGATGGAGTTCGCCCATACCTTCGATAATCGTCTCGTTGGTCTCATCGTCAACATAGGATTTGAAAGTCGGATCTTCCTTGGTAAAGCGGCCAAGGGCCTTGGACATGTTAATCTGGGATTTGTTATCCTCCGGTACAATGGCAAGGGAGATAACCGGATCAGGAACAAACATGGACGTCATGGTCAGGCTGATACCCGGTTCTGCAAAGGTGTCGCCGGAGGCACAGTCGATGCCGAAAAGGGCGCCGATATAGCCGGCGGGGATCGTCTCAATATCTTCCATCTGGTCCGCATGCATCCGAGCAAGCCTGCCTACCTTGATTTTTCTACCATTACGGACATTTACCATAGTGGACCCTTTTGAAAGACTTCCCTGATATACCCGGATGTATGTTAACTGGCCGTATTGCCCGTCTTCTAATTTAAAGGCAAGAGCGACAACGGGTTTTTTGGCATCGCTGGACAGGATGACGGTTTTTTCATCATTTTCCATATCCAGTGCTGAGTTTTCCACATCAGACGGAGAGGGGAGTAAATGGGTAACACCATCCAGGAGCGGCTGAACGCCCTTGTTTTTATAAGCCGATCCCATAAAAACCGGTGTCAGTTCGCGGGTCAACGTACCTTGGCGTATTGCGGCAATGAGCATATCTTCAGGGATTTCTTTTTCTTCAAGTACGGCTTCCGTAAGTTCGTCCGAAAACATGGAGGCTGCATCGATAAGCTCTTCGCGTTTTTCCTCGGCTTCTCCAAGAAGGTTTTCAGGTATTTCCTCGGTTCGCACCACTTCGCCGTTATTACCGTCAAAATAGACGGCTTTCATGGTAACAAGGTCAACAACACCGGCCAAATCCGCTTCAAGCCCGATGGGAATTTGCATGGCTACGGCATTGTGGCCCAGTTTTTCCTTAAGTTGCCCAATGACACGAAAAGGGTTGGCCCCGCTTCTGTCGCACTTGTTGATAAAGGCGATACAAGGGACCTTGTATCTTTTCATCTGCTGATCAACAGTTATCGACTGGGATTGAACGCCGCCTACGGAACACAAGACCAGAATTGCGCCGTCAAGCACCCTTAAAGACCTTTCAACCTCTATGGTAAAATCAACATGGCCGGGAGTATCAATAATGTTGATCTCATGGTTATTCCATTCACAGAATGTGGCGGCCGAAGCGATGGTGATACCGCGTTCTTTTTCAAGCTCCATGGAATCCATGGTAGCCCCCACGCCGTCTTTTCCTTTTACATCGTGGATTGCATGTATTCGTTTGGTGAAAAACAGAATCCTTTCGGTCAGGGTGGTTTTTCCCGAATCGATGTGTGCACTGATTCCGATGTTTCTTACATTTTGTATATCGTATTTCATGGTGTTCTTTCCTTTTGAACGTACTTTTTCCGCAGCCTTGAATTTGGCCCTGTTTGACGGATGAAGGTCGTTATGAATGTCAGGGGTTTATTGAAACTGACGATCTGTATTAAAAAAATAATGCTTGGTGTTTAAGTTTAGGCCATTTGGGGAGTGGTAACTTGTCGTAATTATAGAAATAGTTATGGGAGAAGTAATCGCAATGGTGATAAAATTAAAATAAAGTTGTTTGTCTAAACTAATTATAGCGGGTCTATAACTTTACGACTAATTATAGCGGGTCTATAACTTTACGGAAGCTAAATAAAATAACTGCATTAAAATGGTTTGTCAATAAAATAGTTCAAAAAAATGGTTTGTCAATAAAACCGTACCTGAATATAAAACTTGATTATGTGTTCCTAATAATTGCGTTGCCATAATTTTTTGTTAAACCGTGGCCAATCATTATTAATAACCCCATCCCCATATCGTTTGTGGTTAATGTTTTAAACCGATGTACAATATCGGATAATGACATCGTAGGGGCAATCCCCTGTGGTTGCCCATTGGTGCCCGTTGTCCGTCAATATCCGTAGGGGCAACCCCCCGTGGTTGCCCCATTGTCTGAGGTTGCCCATTTATTTGTCGGCGTTCATTGACAGGGCAGGCACGGGGGCCTGCCCCTACGGGTTTGGGATTGGATAAAATTCAAAAGGGTTACACTCTTTTAATGAATGATTGAAGGTATCTATAAAAAAATATCTTTTTTCAATTTTCCGGTTTTGTAACGAAAATAATCGCTGATAATTTTTCCGTGGTCAAAAACAATAGGGGCAGGGAGTCTGTTTTTTGTGAAGATATTTAGATTCTTTGCATCATCAGCCGCCTTTGGAATGCCGTCGGCTATGGCAATAAAGACTGTGGTTACCGTATGGTGCCTTGGATCACGGGTCGGTTCCGAATAGGTATGAAACTGTTCGACAAGTTTAATATCAAGGGAAGTCTCTTCCTTTGCTTCCCTTACCGCGGCTGTTTCTAAAGATTCACCGTAATCGACAAAACCGCCGGGTATGGCCCAGCCGTAAGGCGGGTTAACCCTTTCGATCAGAATGATGCCGCCTTTGACTTCAATAATGATATCCACGGTAACTAAAGGGTTTCTGTATTTTTTTTCAGGGCCGGGTTGTTTTGTATCTTTATATTTTTGCATATTTTACCCATAAACTCTTTTGGGTCAGTGTGTTAAAAAGCCGGAATAAAAATATCAATCCGTATGATTCTGGTCAACCGTAAACAATCAATTTTATTATGCGAGTCCTTCTCTCAGAACTGTACCTTGATAATAGTTGCAAAACTGCTTTTGTGGTGTTAATTTTTTATATCCGCATTACGGCTGTCTGGTAAGGTTGAGGGCGCTTTTACAATAAAAAATTCAATAAAAGCCATGAGGATTGTGAAAAAATATGAAAAAGACATTCGATGTTTTTTTACCATCCATTTTCTGAAATTTTGGGAAAAAGTAAAATTCCGACTAACAAAAACAAATGGCATAAGGTATTAGTACATGACGGCACAATTGCGTTGCTATTTTTTGTGTTGAGATTTGAGGAATGAGAGCAAACATCTTCTCAAATCTCAATACTCACCACTCAAATTCAGAATCTTTGTTTGAAAAACCAGGTACGTATTTATGCCGCCATGTACTTAGGAACGAGGTGCCGAACTGACGGATGCATGTTGACAATATGAAACTTGTAAGTATTTTTTGCTTAAGGATATTTAAATGAGTTTGCATACCCCTGGAATAAAAGAAAACGTAACTTCCGGAACTGGAGAGGAACTAAGGGAGCCTCCCATGTACAAGGTGCTCCTTCACAATGATGACTATACGACCATGGACTTTGTTGTTGAAATTCTTAAGGCCGTTTTTAACAAATCGACTGAAGATGCGATAAAAATTATGCTGAAAGTTCATGTGGAAGGGGTAGGGGGTTGCGGTATATATACTTTTGAAGTGGCGGAAACAAAAGTGAAAACCGTTCATGTTATCGCCGCGGAAAAAGGTTTCCCTTTAAAGTGTACCATGGAGGAAGAATAAAGCCATGATAAGTAAAGACTTGAGCGCGACATTAGGTTTTGCCGTCAGAGAGGCGAAAAAAAGAAGGCATGAGTATGTATGTCTCGAACATGTTTTTTTTGCCATTTTACATGACAGTGAGGGCATTGAGATTATTGAGAACTGTGGAGGGAATATTAAGAATCTCAAAAATGCTCTTGAAATTTTTTTGGATGAACGGCTTGAAAGTATTTCCGGAAATAGTGACTATGTGATTCAGCAGACAACCGGGTTCCAGAGAACCATTCAGCGGGCGGTTAACTACGCGCGTTCCGCAGAAAAACGGCAGGTTTCCGTAGGTGACATACTGGCATCCATTCTTCAGGAAAAAGATTCCAATGCCGCGTATTTTTTAAAGACGGAAGGAATTACCCGTCTTGATATTTTAAACTATATTTCCCACGGTAATTCCGGTGAAGTCTCCAGAGATGGAAAAGGGCTGAAAACAGAGAAAAATGAAAAAAAGAAAAAAGGAAAAGCGCTTGAGATGTTTACGGTCGACCTTGTTGAAATGGCTTCTCAAGGTAACTTAGACCCGCTGATCGGCCGCGAATCGGAAATGGAACGGACCATGCAGGTACTTTGCAGAAGGCGTAAGAACAATCCTGTTTTCGTGGGCGAACCGGGTGTAGGGAAAACGGCAATCGCAGAAGGGCTGGCCCAGAAAATTTATCAAGGAGATGTGCCTGAAATTCTCAAAGATTCGCGTGTTTATTCCCTTGATCTTGGTGCGCTTTTGGCCGGTACCAAATTTCGTGGAGATTTTGAGCAGCGGTTAAAAGATGTCATTTCTGAACTGAAAAACGAAAAAAATGTTATCCTGCTGATTGATGAGATTCATACGATTGTGGGGGCGGGGGCGACAAGCAGCGGCTCCATGGATGCCTCCAATATTTTGAAACCCGTACTGACAACAGGAGAGTTGCGGTGCATCGGTTCGACCACATATGAAGAATTTAAAAATCATTTTGAGAAAGACCGTGCTTTGTCCCGCCGGTTTGAAAAGGTCGAAGTCGCGGAACCGTCTGTTTCCCAAACCGTTCAAATTTTAAAAGGGCTTAAATCCCGTTATGAAGAGCATCACGGCATCAGCTATACGGATACCGCTCTTAAAGCAGCCGCTGAGCTTTCTGCCAAATATATTAATGACCGCTATCTGCCGGACAAGGCCATTGATGTAATTGATGAGGCCGGAGCATTTATAAGGCTGACCGGTTTTTCCCGCAGAAAGAAGATTCACCCTTCGGATATCGAAAAGATCGTGGCCGGTATGGCCAAAATACCCAACAAAAGTGTATCGACTTCCGACAAAGCCAATCTTTCAAAACTTGAAAACCGCCTGAAAGAGGTGGTTTTCGGTCAGGATCAGGCCATAAAATCTTTGGTTACATCTATAAAACGGTCTCGTGCCGGTCTTGGAACACCTGAGAAACCCATCGGGTCATTTTTATTCACGGGACCGACCGGGGTCGGGAAAACAGAGGTGGCCAGGCAGATTGCGATGACTTTGGGTATTGAGTTTATCCGTTTTGATATGAGTGAATACATGGAAAAACATGCCGTGGCCCGTCTGATCGGTGCGCCTCCGGGTTATATCGGTTTTGAACAGGGAGGGCTTTTGACGGATTCCATTCGCAAACATCCGTACAGCGTTCTTCTTCTTGATGAAATCGAGAAGGCCCATGCAGATCTTTTCAGTATTCTGCTCCAGGTAATGGATCATGCCACATTGACCGACAATAATGGGCGAAAAGCCGACTTCAGAAATGTTATCGTTATTATGACGTCAAATGCCGGTGCAAGGGAGATGATCGCCAAACCCATAGGATTCGGCGGGACTCGAGATAAGACGAAAAAAAAGGGAGGAAACAAAGCGATCGAAAGGTTTTTCAGTCCGGAATTCAGAAATCGCCTGGACAATATAATCAATTTCAACCCGCTTAATGTGGAGATTATGGAAAAGGTTGTGGATAAGTTTATTGCCGAGCTTAAACAGCAACTTTCCGGTAAGAAGGTTTCGTTTCGTCTCTCTTCCGAGGCACGGACATGGCTCGCTGAAAAGGGGTGTGATCCGCTTTATGGCGCACGGCCTCTTGCCCGATTGATTCAGACTGAAATCAAGGACATGCTTTCCGACCAGATTCTTTTCGGGTGTCTTGAAAAGGGCGGCGAGGTTTTGGTGGACCTTAAAGAAGACAGCCTGACTTTCAGCTATGATCATTGATGAACCCGTTGCTTTCCCATTGCCCCGTTTTGCCGGCAAAGACGGTTTGCTGGCAATCGGCGGCGACCTGAGTGAAAAACGCCTTTTGCTGGCCTACCGGATGGGCATTTTCCCCTGGTTTTCAGACGATCAACCTATTTTGTGGTGGTCGCCGGATCCGCGTCTTGTACTTTATCCTGATGAAATCAGAATCTCAAAAAGCTTAAAAAAAGTGATTAAAAAAAAGATGTTTCATCTGACCATGGATACGGCTTTTGAGCAGGTGATCAACGCATGCGCCCAGGTTCGAAGACCGGATGATCAAGGGACCTGGATTGTGAAAGATATGATCGATGCGTACTGCCGGCTGCATGAATCCGGATTTGCACATTCGGTGGAGGCCTGGTACAAAGGGAAACTGGCAGGCGGATTATACGGCATATCTTTGGGAAAAAGTTTTTTTGGAGAGTCGATGTTCGCCTATGTGAGCAATGCGTCAAAATCGGCATTTGTTGCGCTTGTGGATTACTTAAGGAAACTATCATTCGATATGATCGATTGCCAGGTCGCAACGGCCCATTTAATCCGTTTCGGGGCGATTGAAATATCAAGAAACCGTTTTTTGGATGAACTGGAACAATCTCTGGATGCACCGACAAGGCGGGGCAAATGGAGGTTTTCGTAACATAAAAGTCAAAAAGGGGTAAAGGCGGAATGGAAAATGACTGTATTTTTTGTAAAATTATAAATGGGGAAATCCCTTCTGAATTTTTGTACAAAAACGATACGCTGGTTGTCTTTAAAGACATTAATCCACAGGCTCCGGTCCATCTCCTGATCGTTCCGTTAAAGCATATACGGAGCATAAACGATTTAACGCAGGAGGATAAAGAAATCGTATCCGAAATGATCATGACCGCCAGTGAGATGGCGAAAAGAGAGGGTATTGCCGAATCCGGGTACAGGATTTTTTTCAATGTTGAAAAGGGTGGAGGGCAGGAAGTTTTTCATTTGCACCTTCACCTTATCGGCGGATGGAAATAACCGGAAAAGTGAGCTAAAGTTAATGAGTCGCTTCGCTCCGTCTTTTTATATATAAAATTGATAGAATGCTTCAACTTTAGGCACTTTAGATCACTTTAGCCACTTCACACTTTTTCAAATTTAGAATTAGTCCGTAATATCCTGTTCCATAATATCCCCGATTTGATGAGGGACGGCTATGGGTCTTGATTCCTGAGCCTGCAATCGCCTTTCAAGTCCCCTTATTTTCTTCTGGAGATCGTTCGTTATATGTTCAAAATTCCTTCTCAATCCTTCTATTTGCTTCTGATAATCTTTTTTCTGGTTTTCAAATCCAAGGTCGATATCTTTTTTCTCTATCCGGCTGGATGACAGGTCAGAAATGTCAACCTGAATTCTTTTTAAATCATTTTGTACCTTATCAAGATGTTGGGTCAGTTTTGCCGTTTCTTTACCCAATTTATCGTCGGCGGTTTTTATTTTATGCGCAGCATTTTTTAAATCCGTTCGAATGGACGCCAATGTTTGTGTCAGTTCTTTTTTGTCTGCTTTGGATGCGCTGATTGTATCTATTGCTTTTGTTGTTTTTTTCAGGTTCTTTTCTAAAGAAGACGTTGTTTCGCTTACTGATGAAAAGTCTTTTTTAACTGAAGATTCAAGTTTCGCATACTGAACGATAAGGGATGATAACCTGTCTTCCATCTCTTTTGACAGGGACTGAACCTTGTCAGTCCCTGTGTCGTGTAAACTGATCACTCTTTTTTTTATATCAACGTAGGCAAAAAAAAGTATAATACCGATCAGGGCGGGGATGAGAATGGAAAAGAGTGTTACCCGGTGATTTAACTTTTCTATCCGCAGATCTTCCATTCCCTCCTGCAGCGGGCTGTCAGGCGGATTGTCATCTAAGTTTATTTTAAATTCCGAAGCGTCTTTGTCCATGTCTTGTATTTTTATCTATTCCCATTCGATCGTACTGGGCGGTTTTGAACTGATGTCATAGACGACCCTGTTTACCCCTTCTACCTCATTTATTATTCTATTTGAGATTTTCCCCAGAAGATCGTGAGGCAGTTTGGCCCAGTCCGCCGTCATTGCATCTTTGCTTGTAACCGCCCGAAGAGCCAGGATATTTTCATAAGTCCTTTTGTCTCCCATTATACCGACACTTTTAATCGGCAGCAGAACAGCGAAAGATTGCCATAATTTTCTGTAATATCCGCTCTTCTTTATCTCTTCAAGAACAATGGCATCCGCTTCTTTTAAGATGGAGAGCCGCTTATCGGTAACTTCTCCGATAATTCTGATGGCAAGGCCCGGTCCCGGAAACGGCTGACGCCATATCAATTCTTCTTCAAGACCTAATGCTTTACCCAACAGGCGTACCTCATCCTTGAAAAGATATTTCAAGGGCTCAATCAGTTTTAACTTCATATTTTCAGGCAGCCCCCCGACATTGTGATGGGATTTTATGACTGCAGAAGGGCCTCCAAATGTGGATTGAGATTCAATAATATCCGGGTAAAGGGTCCCCTGGGCTAAAAAATCCGCATCTTTTATTTTCTTTGCTTCGGCTTCAAAGACATCCATAAAGACCTTGCCTATTATTTTACGCTTTTTTTCCGGGTCATCTACCTTGGATAAGGCCTTTAGAAATTTGCCCTTGGCCCCGATGAATCGTATGTTGATGTCAAGGTGTTGTTTCAGGATTTTTTTAAGGGTTGTCCCCTCGTCCTTTCGAAGAAGGCCGTTATCAACAAAGATACAGGTCAGGTTTTTCCCGATGGCTTTATGGATCAGAAGGGCGGTAACGGAAGAATCAACGCCGCCGCTTAAACCCAGGATGACCTTTTTGTCTTTGACGGTCTCTTTAATTTCCGCAATCGCATCCTTGGCAAAAGACTTCATGGTCCATGTATGTTTGGAGCCGCACACGTCAAACAGGAAGTTTTCAAGCATTTTTTTCCCCTTGGGCGTATGTTCGACTTCAGGATGGAACTGGAGACCATAAAATTTTTTATTCTTATTAACTGTTGCCGCGATCTTTGTGTTCTCTGTTGAGGCGGTTATTTCAAACCCTTGTGGAAGCTTTTCAGTGGAATCCCCATGGCTCATCCAGCATTGGGTTTTTTTATCAATACCTTTAAACAGTCCTTCCTGATTTTTTATTTCAAGTTCTGCAAAACCGTATTCCCGTTTCTCGGATTTTTTTACGGTCCCGCCGAGGGCGTCGACCATAAACTGCATTCCATAACATATTCCGAGTATGGGAATTCCAAGATCAAAAATAGCCTTATCGACCTTTGGGCTGTTTTCTTCGTATATGCTTGAAGGACCTCCCGATAGTATGATCCCTTTCGGGTTTAAGGATTTTATGTCCTCAATATCAATATTTGGAGGGTCTATACGGCAGTAAACCTGGCATTCCCTTACGCGGCGGGCAATTAACTGGTTAAACTGTGAACCAAAATCTATAATCTGTATCATGGGTATCCTTTTATAATGTGAAAGATGTTAATCTGATTTTTTAAATGAAGATTCCGGATTTGAGTAGGGGGCACGTTGCAACGTGCCCCAGCCATAGTAAAAATAAAGGCGCTATTTAAATTTAGGACAAAACTGATGAAAAGATTTCTATAAATGGGTTGAAAATATACAATAAAGTTAAACGATTTGCCAAAAAATATTGTATATGTTAGAGCCTGTTGCAAAAAAGTCAATTTTATTTTTATGAAAAAAGGTTCTGCAAACCTCTTGCCAATCTGGAAATAATAAAAAAACAGGAGTAGTTAAAATATGTATGAATGTGGTGACTTGAGAAAAGGCCTTAAGATAGAGATAGGCGGAGATCCTTACGTGATTGTGCAGTTTGATTTTGTTAAACCGGGCAAGGGGCAGGCCCTTTACAAGTGCAAACTCAAAAACATGGTGACGGGTGCTCAATTTGAACGAACATTCAGGTCGGGTGATAAATTCAATGAAGCAAACCTTGAAAAACAGGAAATGGAATATCTGTATTCGGAAGGTAGAGATTATTGTTTCATGAATACATCTACCTATGAACAGAATTATCTTACCGAAGAGCAGGTTGGAGAAGCCATGAATTTTTTAAAAGAGAACACGGTATGCAATGTCCTTATTTTCGATGGAAAGCCGATTGAGGTGTCTTTGCCGATCTTTATCGATCTCAAGATTGTTAAAGCAGATCCATGGGTAAAGGGGGATACCGCATCCGGGAGTACAAAGCCGGCCACCCTTGAAACCGGCTATGTTTTGCAGGTTCCCCCCTTTTTGGAAGAAGGAGAACTGATCAGAATTGATACCCGAACAGGGGAATATGTGGAGAGGGTGAAAAGGTAGTTTGTCCTAACCCGGATACTAAAATTCCCACATAATTGGATTGTCATCTATAAAATCGGTTACCATGCGTCCGATGGCGTTTACCTCGGCCAGGTCGGCGCAGGACAGGCAAATTTCGGTTGCTTTGATGTTTTCCGTGATTTGTGAGGCATTACGGACCCCGGATATGGCGCATGCCCATGGTTTGGCCATAACCCAGGCCAGTGCCAGTTGTCCGAGAGTCACCTCATTACGTTTTGCAATCGGCTGCAATCGGGTCAGCGCTTTCTGGACTCTATAGTAATTTTCCGGCTTAAAGAGTTTATTTCTTGACCGATGGTCCTTTCCGGCAAACTTGTGGTCCGGCCCGAATTTACCTGTCAGGAACCCTTGAGCCATGGGAGAATATGCGAGTATGGTAATATTGTTATCGATACAAAAGGGCACAGTCTCCTTTTCAATGTGACGCCAGAACAAAGAATAGGGGGATTGCAGGCTGTCGATACGGCAGGACTGAGCAGCTTTTTCCAACTGGGTGCGGGAAAAATTGGAAACCCCTATCGCCCGGATCTTGCCCTGCTGTTTAAGATCGTTCATGGCCTGCATGGTTTCTTCAATCGGGATGGGATCACTGCCCCACCAGATGCCTGAAGGCCAGTGTATCTGGTAGAGATCGATATAATCTGTTTTAAGATTTTTTATGGAGTTATGGCATGCCTCAATGACCTGGTCGTATTTGAGGTGGTTGTGGGATACCTTGGTGGCGTAAATGACCTTTTCCCGGACATCGGCCAACGTTTCTCCCACGATTCTTTCGGAATGGCCGTTTCCGTATGACTCCGCGGTATCGAACGTTGTGATGCCCCCATCAAACGCAGCCCGAACCGCTCTGGAGGTCTCGACGTCGTTAATGGCCGACCACATGCTTTTCCCGGCTTGCCAGGTGCCCATGATGAGCCGCGTGATTTTTATATCTGAAGTGCCGAGCAGGTGTAACTTCATTATTGGTTTTTCCTTATAAAACGTTTATATCACAATATTTTTGAAAAAGAGGTTTGCTATGCTTCTTGAACAGGAAAAAGATGAAATCGTTGGTTTCGGGAAAAAATTAATCGCCTCAAATCTTACCACCGGCTCAGGGGGGAACCTGAGTCTGTTCAACCGTCGGGAGGGTCTGGTGGCCATTGGTCCCAGTGGAATTGATTACTTTGACGTGCGACCCGAAGACGTGGTTGTAATCAATGTCGACGGTGAAATCGTCGAAGGTCGATGCAAGCCCTCAAGTGAACTGAATTTTCATCTTAGTCTCTACCGGAAACGTTCGGATATCAATGCCGTTGTTCATACCCATTCAGTCTATGCAACGACGATCGCCTGCCTCAACCGGGAAATTCCAGCCGTTCACTATCTTGTCGCTTTTTCCGGCAAGAAAGTACCTCTGGCTCCTTATGCGACCTTTGGTACGGAAGCACTTGCCCGGAATGTATCTGAATCCATAGGCGACTACAATGCCGTTTTGCTGGCAAATCATGGTCTGGTTACGGTGGGGCCGGACATGTCGTCAGCCTTTTCGACAGCTGAAGAGATCGAATTTGTCGCCCGGGTCTATTATCAGACAAAGTGTATAGGCGATCCCGTCATACTTCCTGAATACCAGATGGCAAGGGTAATCAAGAAGTTTGAAACATACGGACAAAAAAAAGACTAACAAATCATCTTATTTTATATCATCAAATGATTTGCGAATCTCTTTAAGCTTTTCCTGATACCGGTCGCAGTCGCCGTAATCCAGGAAAAAGTTATTATACCGGCTGTGAATGGCCCTGGTCTTGCGCGCATGTTTGATGGGGCACCAGTACTGTTCCGTCCTGGCAGCCACCTCCTGGACAAAGCCGATCAGGCCGGTAAAATACCCGCAATATACGCAATTTATTTTTTCAATTATATTAAGGTATTCAAGGTAATGGCGGTCGATTATAATGTAGTCGCTGCGCTTGACTTTCGGGATGCCATAGAGTGGAAAACAGATGGCCTGGTAAATCGTGGCGAAAAGGTCCATGAAGAGGGCCGGTACAATGGCAAACCAAATTACCGGTACAGTGAGCATGTGCAAAAAAGGGGCATCATATAAATAACGGTGAATCTTTTTACTCTGCTGTTTGTGCTTCCTTTTAATTTCCTCTTTAAAATAAACCTTTTTTTTGCGGATTTCGTAAAAAAATTCTTTTTGTTTTTTCTGGATTTCCAGAAGTCCTTCCTTTTCAATTTTTTTTATAATATTTGCCTTTAGGCCGTAAAACCCAAGGATTTATCCTTGGGATATAAGACTCGTTTTAGCAGTTTTGTTTGTACTTTTCAGCCTATGCATCTTTGAAAAGTACCCGATCGAGATCAGCAACATAGGACTTTTGTCAACTTTTTTGGTTGAAACAACTTTTTGACAAATACTCTCAAGTTTTGTCCTCCAGTCAGG
>JAUUWG010000231.1 GCA_030589165.1 Desulfobacterales bacterium | reverse complement strand
GGCCACATCTGGGTCCATATCGCACTGTCATCCATCAACTTCCATGTCAATGGTGAAAGGGTTGTTCCCGCCGCACCACCAATTAAAAACGACAAAAAACTTCTTCTGTCAATTTTCATCTATTCTACCCCTTAAATTTTCTGTAAATTCTAAGGCCCGAAGGAATTCTGCATTGGATTCAAAATCAAAGATTTTAACCACCTTAACAGTTGAACCTTGAACCATTGAACCATTGAACGGTTACAATTTATTTATGACATACAAAACATGCATCTCTTTCTGTCTGAATACTACCCCCCTTACCAGACTTTGATGTGCCAGGATAGACCACGTCTATGAGATGGTCGATCAGCCTGTTTGTGGGAGTTTTGACATCTGTTCTTTCAATGTTGGCGGTCTTTTCTCTATGACATTCAGCACAGTCGTCCATTTTCATCCGGTCCCAGGTATTCTTTTTGAAACCACCGATGCTTTTTCCCCAGATATCACGGCTGTAGCCCGTAATCCGGTTTTCCTCATAAATTTTTAAGCTTTCTGATTCCCCAATATGGCCGTGACAGGTAACACAGTCCATTCCGGCACCTTTGACATGGGCGGCATGGGAAAAGAATACACAATCAGGCTGCCGCGAGTATATTAACCACGGAACCTCTCTTCCTTTAGAGACATACTCCTCAACGAATTTGATCTCATCCGGACTATCTCCCTGAATCTCTTCATGACAATCGATGCACTGTTCAAGTTTCGGAACACCGGAATAGGTACCGTCTTCACGAAAGAAATGGCAACTTTCACACCCGTCTTCAACTTCCGCCACATGCAGCACATGGTTAAAATCGATCGGTTGTTTTTTTTTCGAATAAAGAAGCTTCGGGAAAATAATCCATCCCAAAATAAGACTTGCAAACAGTCCGATAATAAAGAACAGGATAACCGGCCCCGCAGACCGGTTATCCTGTTCTTTTTGATTTATTTCCGGGGACGATGTTGCAACACCCTCGCCGCCGGCATCTTCCGCAATCTCTTTAGCATTATTATCCAAAGCACTCATAAGATCTCCGTTATTAAAATGAACTTTCGTTCCTGAATGGGGTAATAACTTGCGGCTTTGTATCTGCAAATCTATTTTTTGTCAAGGGAAAATCATTCTCATTTTGCGTTATACGTATGCAAGAGGTTGGTTGTGAAGACCTAGAGAGTGGAATATAAAAATGAAGGGGAGTTTCTATGAAGAAAAAGGTATTGTTTATGGAAATGATTTGATACGATTACATGTTTTCGGCCACTGAAACAGTCCTGTCGCCGAGAATATTAACATAACTTCCCATTTCATTATCGTACCAGCCGTATATTACAGCCTGTGTTATCGGTATTCTGATCGTTACATCTTTTAATAAACCTAAAATTTCTTTTTCCAATCCCGGTACTTTTTCCAGGTCAACGGTCTGATCGGCAGTACGGGTATGGGTTTCATGGCCCTCAATCACGGCAGCAGCCCTCGGCAAACCAATGATATCCCCCGAAACATTCTGTTTTTCAGAATAGTGGAGGTAACCATAAGGATCATGGGATGCCGCCTGCCGGTATATATCGTTGAGCAACTCCCTGCTTGTGGGTTCACCGGACAGTTCCTCCTGTAAATTCAGCACGAGTATAATCAGAGAACCTGTGGAGATTGGCACTCTTACAGATTCCGCAATAAATCCGATCTGTTCCATTTCCGGGATAACAAGCCTGAGAGTATTGGCGGCGCCGGTTGAAGTAAGAATAATGTTATTCAGTATACTCCTGTTTTTTCTCAAATCTGTCGCCCCTGTTTTAGGCATTCTGTCCAGAACCTGCTGTGATCCTGTAGCAGCATGAACAGTAGACATTGAAGCAGACAGTATCCTCTTGGGTCCAAAGAAATTGATAAGAGGCTTTATCATATGGGCAAGGCATGTG
>JAUUWG010000141.1 GCA_030589165.1 Desulfobacterales bacterium | reverse complement strand
AAAAATAAACTATCCCATTTAGCCTCTCCTCTTCAGGCCATCTTTATCCGATCCTCAATCAAATCGTCCTCGAAATAGAACGACTATTCCTGTGGCGATTAGATTTCAGATCGAATAAATCTGACCTGAACATGAGCGCTATCCGGGAGACTTTATTTGTGCCGAGTCCCTTAAAGCACTAAGAGCATGAGCCTGAACTACCACAGCCGGAACAGCCTCCCCCCAACGCCGTACGTGAGGTGAGTTTAAAGCCGACTTCGTTGAAATCCACTTTTATAAACCTTGCTTTCCTCATTAAATCTTTGTCCACAAGGTACTGAACGCGGCCTATTTCATAAACATTATCGGTATCCTTCGGCTCATCCAGACCCATGACCAGGGAAGGGCCTCCGCATCCACCTTGCTGTAATAAAATCCTGACCGGCTCAACTTCTTTTTCTTTAAAATAATCGGCAATCTGTTTTTGAGCCGTATCCGTCACTTCAAGCATGAAATCCTCCTTATAAAAATTAGAAACCTGCGTGATTATCAACGTTTTTTTGAATTTTTTGAATATCAAAAAAGTTAATTCTGATTATCAATTTTGTCAATAAAGAAAAAAACGCTGAAAAGAAATCAGGGGCTGACACGCAGGTCTGTCCCTACAATGATTTTATTGGATTTGTAGGGGCGAACCTGTGTGTTCGCCCTGGTGACGAAAATGTGGTCGAAGATAGAACCAAATCCGAAATCAGAAACTAACTATAATCCAAGCAGACTCATTTCAAACGGCCAGCCCTGCAATCCGCCTTCGATAAACTGAACACGATCAAAACCGGCAGCGTTGAGAATCCGCTGAGCTTCATAACCCCGAAGACTGACCTTGCATACCGTCAAAATATCTTTGTCCCTGGGCAATTCATCCACTCTTTCTCTTAATGCCCCCAGCGGAATATGTATGGCGTCATAGGGCAGCTTCATCAACTTGAACTCATCTTCCAACCTTACATCCAAGAGAACGGCATCTCCTTTATCTAGAAGGGCTTTGGCTTTGGCAGCCGAAATTCCTTTGGCGACCCCATCCAGCTTGTTGGTCAGAATATGGGCACATGTTGCCAGAGGATCGATGGCCGGTCCATAAGGCGGCGCATAGGCAAAATCAATATCTGAAATATCATCAAGGGTTCCGCCGAATAAAATGACGCTTGCCGCCACATCAAGACGCTTGACACAATCTCCCATACCCGCTACCTGAACGCCTAAAAGTTTTCGGTCCCGGCGCGAAGCGATCATTTTAATTATAAATTGTCTGGACTCAGGCAGGTAGTTGGGAAGATCGGCTCCGGCCCACGTCGTCACCTCTATATCGAGGTTAAGATCTCTGGCCATTTTTTCCGTCAACCCGGTCCGGCCAATCGCATAATCAAACGCCTTGACGACCGTTGTCCCCGTTATTCCACTGAAAGGCGTCGGCATACCCGCGATGTGGTTGGCAATGACTCTGCCGTGTTTGTTTGCGGTGGAACCCATGGGTGCGTACCTCATACCACCGAGAACTTTGTCAACATAACGGTTGAAAACGCAGTCGCCCCCCGCATAAATATCCTTGTCGCTGGTCTGGCAGTATTCATTGACGACAATCGCGCCCCTGCAGTCCAACCCCGCATCGATTGCCAGCTTGGCATTGGGTATCGTGCCGATGGCGATAACCACCAGATCGGCGGGAATGCTTTGTTTATCGGTTTCAACCGAGGAAACTTTTCCTTGATCACCTTTGATCTCGGCTAGCGCTTGTTCAAAAGCCAGGTTCAGGTCATTATCCTCCAGATGTACTGCGGCAAAGTCTGCAATGTCCTTGTCAAGATTTTTCGGCATGATCTGGTCGTACTTGGCGATCAACGTAACATCCAATCCCCTGTTAATAAGCGCTTCAGCCGTTTCCATACCGATCAGCCCCGCCCCGACGATGACCGCGCGTTTCAAATTCTGGGATTCGATTTCCTTGACAAGAGTCTCGGCATCATCGAGATGGGTCATAAACCAGACATTTTTCAGGTCAATACCGGGAATAGGCGGACAGACCGGAGAACCGCCCGTACCGAGGACCAGTTTATCATAAGGCAGGTCCTCCTCGGTCCCGGAATCCAAATATTTTACCCGTACGGTTTTGTTTTCACGATCAATTTTAATGGCTTCGGTTCGGATCAGTGTTTTGAAGCCCTTGGCTTTCTCAAAAAAAGCCGGTGTTCTTGGAACACCAACAGGTGTATGTGTCAATTCTTTGATATTATTAAAAACGCCTTCCACATAGTAGGGAAGCCCGCAAGCGCCATAGGAAACGAGTTCCCCTTTTTCAATCATTGTTACATCTGCATCGGGCATCAGGCGTTTGAGCCTTGAAGCGGTTTTGGGTCCACATGCAACACCACCGATTACTAAAACACGTAGTTTTGACGACATGAAATCAACTCCTTTCTTTAAACCTTTTTAATAAGGCTTAAAATTTTCGGAAAATACAAATAAATGCAGACAAAATAATATCGAACAAATTTGACCTGAATCGGAGCACAATTGTGATTAATTTATTTTATCTGAATTTCTAAAGATTAAGAGTGTATCTTGCCAAAAGGCTTTCTTTCCAATAGGTATTATCGGGATCTTTAAAGTAAGCCTTAAAAAGCGCAAGGCTTTTTTCTCGCAATATATTCGGAACAACCGGAATCCGCCGCTTCTCGTACAAAGGTGCAAGACGGGTCAGATCACAATTTGTCCCCCCTCCCATAACATCTTCATATGCGTAAACGATCTTTCCAATGCCGCTTAAAAGGATAGCGGCAAAACACATCAAACAAGGTTCTAACGTGCAGAAAAGGGTCGTTTTGTTTTTGTCTATGGTTTCATCAAGATCTGCAAGACGTCTTAAAGCCACCATTTCAGCATGATCAATTTCATTTACGGCATCTCCGGCAGTACCTGTTCGAGAACCGGTTACCAGCAGATCTTCCTCATGTACAATAACACATCCAACAGGAAATTCGCCTGCAGACAGCGCAGATTCACCCTGCTCCAGGGCCATTCCCATAAACGGTTCATAGTTCATCATAAACGCGGCAGGAGACCCCGTCTGAATCTTTGATTCAGGCGGGGAGGAATGCCCCCCTTTTTTCTCTTGATAAAGTATTTGCTGATTCCAACAATGTGCAGTCTTTTGCCTTTGCTGATGTATGAATGTTCGTTCCATCCAGCTTCCGTAAGGCGAAATACCCCGTTTTCCGACGGCCAAAAATAAAACACTCGATCCCATTCCATAGAACTTTGTCGAATCGTTGAAAACCATGAATGAAACGTGGGGCGGTATTCCTGATATGACTTCGGATACCTTTAAACAGCTTTCGGTTACATTTACGAACCTGTTTGCTGAAAAACATATTGGAAAGTCGTCTTTGACCGTTTCCACCTGCAATCACATATGCATCAAGAACGTGAGATTTTGGCAATTTCTGCTTAATCCGGTGATGCTTTGTAATGTATCCGTAAGTATGCGAGACCGTATTGCCGGACTCTTTAAGTTGATTAACCAGTTTCCAGCGAACCGTTGACATAAAGGTTTCAGCCTTAAAGCCGTTTGTGGCTTTAACTTTCAGTTTAATTTCACCCTTATGGTATTTCCTGTGGCAGGTTTCGCAAAGGGTAATCAAATTATCCGGCCGATTTCCGCTGATTTGTCTTGAAACTATGTGGTGAATATTTAAAATTGGATCTTTGGATTTACCCTTGCAATATTGACAAGTATGATTGTCTCGGTAAAGTATGTATTCCCTGACATTCCAAAATCCCAATTGTTCGCCTTGTTGATATTGCTTGCTTTGGATATCAGGATTTTTGATTTTCTGGATATCAAAACCCGCCACTTCAACGACAATGTTTGAAATCGGCAGAATTTTTTTAACTCGATCAACGACTTTGAGATGAGAATCGAGCGTATGTTGAATGGAAGGGGCTAACCAGCCTTTTTGCTTGTTGCCTCGATTTAAAAACCTGGGTTTACGATAACGGGTTTTGCGATATCTCCGAAATCGCCTGTATCGCCGTCGTTCTGAATGAAGTTTAACCATATCCGTTC
>JAUUWG010000003.1 GCA_030589165.1 Desulfobacterales bacterium | reverse complement strand
TAGCGCTCATGTTCAGGTCAGATTTATTCGATCTGAAATCTAATCGCCACAGGAATAGTCGTTCTATTTCGAGGACGATTTGATTGAGGATCGGATAAAGATGGCCTGAAGAGGAGAGGCTAAATGGGATAGTTTATTTTTACTGAGTTCCTAATACAAGGCAGCACTGCGATCGGTGCTGCCTTGAAATTTTTCCGTCTACCGGCTAACTTCATCAATCCATTTGAAGTAATTTTCAAGACCGCCGCGTATGGGCAGCTCTATTATCTCCGGAACTTCATAACTGTGGTTCTCGGAAATAAAGGTTTTAATCTCTTCAAACAGTTCGGCTTTTGCTTTTATCAACAAGAGCACTTCATCATCTTTGTTGACTTTGTTTTCCCATTCATAAAAGCTCGTTACCTCCGTCATCTGGACACAGGCCGCAAGATGGCTTTCAACCAGTGAACAAGCCAGATTCTTAGCTTCTTGCTTATCCCCACAGGTGGTGAGAACAACGCAATATTCTTCGGGTTTATTCATTTTTTCTGAATTCTCCTTCTGAACATAAGGGTTTTATAAACAAAATAAACTGAAAAAGTTCAAAGTGAGCTAAAGTTTTAAATGTCCGTTGTCTGTTGCAAAAAAAACAACGAACAACTGACAACGTCCATATAAAATCAATAAAATTCCTCAACTTTAGATCACTTTAGATCACTTTAGTCACTTTACACTTTTTGTTATTGTTTGCCCTGATTAAACATTTCCATGGCTTCTTTGGCAGTCAAATTATCATGTACAATGGAACATGCCGCTTTTAAAAACAAGGAGGGATTTTTACTTTGAAATACATTTCTTCCTATGGATAATCCTTTGGCCCCTGCCTGCATGGCGCCTTCTATGGTGTTAAACATCTCTTCTTCGTTTAACTTGCTTCCGCCGGCAATTAAAATCGGTGCGGGGCAGCCTTCAACAACTTTTGCAAAAGAATCCGGGTCTCCGGTATAGTTTGTTTTTACAAAATCGGCTCCCAGTTCGGCGCCGACTCTTGCTGCAAGTCTTACAACTTCCATATCTTTTTCATCCTCGATATTTTGACCTCTTGGATACATCATGGCTATCAGAGGCATTCCCCAGTAATTGCATTCGACGGCAATTTTCCCAAAATCTTTCAGCATTTGTGCTTCATCAGCATCACCGATATTTATATGTATGGAAACACCGTCAGCGCCCATTCGCAATGCATTTTCAACCGTATTAACGAGTACTTTCCTGTTCGGCCTGGGTGAAAGGGTGGTTGATGCGGAAAGATGAAGGATAAGTCCGATATCTTTGCCGCCGTGTCTGTGCCCGTATCTTGGAAGACCTACATGGCCGATCACGGCATTTGCTCCGCCTTCCGCAACGGTATCTACCGCTTGTGACAGGTCGATCAATCCGTAAATCGGCCCTACGGTCACGCCATGGTCCATGGGAACAATAACCGTTTTACCGGTAGTTCTGTTCATCAGTCTTTCCATTCTGATCGCTTTTCCAATATTAAACATTTTGGTTCCCCTTATGTTTTATTTATACTTTTTTTACTTCTTTTGCGCCTTCTTGATTTTGGCCCATGTATCGCGTAAGGTTACCGTTCGATTGAACACCAATGATTCATGGGAAGAATCAACCGAATCGACGCAAAAGTAGCCCAGTCTTTCGAATTGGTATCGACTTTCCGGTGCCGCATCCGCCAGACTCGGTTCAACACGGCACGTTGTCAACGTTTCCAACGAGTTCGGATTTAAACACGTTCTGAAATCATTCCCTTCCTTTTCATCGCTTGGATTCTCTTTTACAAAAAGATTATTATACAAACGAACTTCAGCCCCGATCGAGTGGGGAGCCGAAACCCAGTGCAGCGTTGCCTTGACCTTACGTCCGTCCGGAGCTGAACCGCCCCGCGTCTCCGGATCATAGGTACAGTGGAGTTCGACCACTTCGCCGGTTGCTTCATCTTTGACCACATCCACGCATTTGATATAATAAGCATATCGAAGCCTTACTTCACGGCCGGGGGCTAAACGGAAGAATTTTTTGGGCGGTTCCTCCATAAAATCCTCTTGTTCGATGTATAGTACACGTGAAAAGGGAACCTTTCTTGATCCCATAGCCGGATCTGTTGGATGGTAGGGGAAGTCCAGCTCTTCTGTTTGATCTTCCGGATAGTTGTCAATGACCACCCGAAGCGGACGCAGCACGGCCATAACACGCGGAGCGCGTTCATTCAAATCTTCGCGGATGCCGTGTTCGAGCAGTGCAATATCGACGATACTGTCCCTTTTGGCTACACCGATGCGGTCACAGAAGTTTCTGATGGATTCCGGTGTGTAGCCGCGTCTTCGCAAACCGGATATTGTCGGCATCCGTGGATCGTCCCATCCGGTGACATCCTTTTGTTCCACCAGTTTTACAAGCTTTCGCTTGCTCAATACCGTGTAGTTCAGATTAAGGCGGGCAAACTCAATTTGTTGTGGATGACAATCAACCTTTAATTCGTCAAGCACCCAGTCGTACAAGGCACGATTATTTGCAAATTCCAGTGTACAAACGGAATGTGTGATTCCTTCTATGGAATCCGACAGACAATGGGCAAAATCATACATCGGATAAATGCACCACTTGTTGCCGGTTCTGTGATGTGCCACCCGTCGAATACGGTAGAGCGTTGGGTCTCGCAGAATCAGATTTGGAGATGCCATGTCGATTTTTGCTCGAAGCACATGAGAGCCGTCGTCAAACTCTCCTGCCCGCATGCGCTCAAACAAGTCCAGATTTTCTTCGACTGAACGTGTGCGATACGGGCTGTCCTTGCCGGGTTCGGTCAGGGTGCCCCGGTACGCCCTGATTTCATCCGGACTCAGGCTGCAAACATATGCCTTGCCGTCTTTGATTAACTGTACGGCGTATTGATATAATTGTTCAAAGTAGTCGGATGAATAGTAAAGATGGTCCCCCCAGTCGAATCCAAGCCATTTAACGTCTGCTTTGATCGATTCCACATATTCGACTTCCTCCTTGCTCGGATTGGTATCATCAAACCGCAGGTGGCAAATACCGCCTTTGTTCTCAGCGGCGATACCGAAGTTCAGGCAGATGGACTTGGCATGTCCGATATGCAGATAGCCGTTCGGTTCCGGCGGGAACCGGGTCACCACCCGGCCTTGGTTCTTGTTTGCCTTCACGTCTTCGGCGATGATATTGCGAATAAAGTCGGTTTTGGGGGTAGAATCGCTTGTGGTCATATTCAAAGAATCCCTTCTTGTCTTTTTCTTAATCGTGTCTGAATTTAATATATTTTTCTAATTAAAAAATTATCTTAACATACTTTATTTTTTTTGAGGTATCCATTTTTAATTTTTCAGATCGAGATTCCGGTATTGTTTCAAAAGTAAACAGCCTCCCCAAATAAAAGAGATTAACATCAGGACTGTTCCAAGGTTGTAGGCAAAATGGGCCAGAGCATGGTCGTAATGCAGCCATCCTGATTCAGTCAGAATATATTCCCAGTCATGGAAGCCATAGGGTGAAGTACGTCCTGTATTGCCGCCTAAAAGCATCAATTCCAGTTCCCTGGCGTCGTTAATGTAGGGCGCAAGGTCCATAAAATTTTCTCCAAACCACCACAAGGCAATTGAAGCGGCAAATGTATCTTTGGACTTTAGAATAAAAACGAAAAAACATATCAAAGGCATCAACAATTGGCCGAGACTTCCTCCCAGGGAGGTGATAAATTCCCCAAAAGGTCGAAAAACGATATGACCTGCTTCATGGAAAGGAAGGTTGACAAGGTACCAAAAACTGTTGCCGGTATAATTACTCTCCATAGGGGTGAGAATAAATTTCCATCCCCATATAAGAAACAAAAGAAAAATCAATATCCTGACGCCAAAATAAATCGGGTCGACTGCCGGTTCTACATAAAGAAGAAACTTCTTCAGGGGATTTTCAACGGTTACTGCTTTTTTATTATCCTTTAACGGCAATATATTTGAATTTGATGTGGAATTTTGAAATCTTCGGTATTTTTCAAAAACAATACCACATCTTATACATTCGGTATGTTGATCTGCTTGCTCAAAACCGCACTTGGGGCATTTCATAAATCACCTTCAGCGCTTTTTTTGATTTTGAGAGGTCATCAAGGTTTAACATAGGCGCATCCTTTGTTCTGCAGCCGAATGAGTTCTAAAATTCCGGCAGGTACAACCTCACAGGAATCAGGCAGCTCGTCTTTATCAATCCCGGTTTTGGTCAAAGAGTTGTTACAAACCAGGAAGCGTACGCCGATATCTGATAGTTTGTTGAACTTGTCGGCATAAATCCGGTTGTTACGGAGCAATTTTACGGCAGGCCCGTTAATCAGCAAATAAACGGATGCTTGTTCGTGGCTTACCTCTTTTAATAAGTTGGTTATATTGTTCAACGCCATGGCAAGCCTCTCTTCCATATCCGAGTCTACATGAAGAACGACTTTTATATCCATATCCATCTCCATCTCCTCTTTCAGGGTTTAGGATTTTTATTATCGGACAAAGACTACTGAAAAAAATTCTCATGATCAATAAGCATTTTCGTTCTGATTCAAGGTGCTTTTAAACAGGCTCTTAACGTGACAATAAATAGATACCTAACAGGACAAACAAAACACCAAAAAATTTTGGGATTGTGAGGCACTCGTGAAGAAAAAGGCGGCTCAGGATTACGGTAATGACCGGATATGTTGCAGTTATCACCACGACCCGTGAAGCCTCTCCTTTTGATAAGGCAAGATAAAAAAACAATACTCCGGTTGTCCCCAAAATTCCGGTGATCAGCGCAAGGTAATAATCGGTGTTTTGCCACAAAAACTTGAAATGTTTGGAAAAGATTGCAAAGGAGATGGGCAACACCATAAGGCTGCCCAGAAAAGCCAGTAGAAGCAGGTTAAAAGAGGTTACGGAGCGGGACGCCAGCTTTCCAATAAATCCCCAGACCCCCCAGATACACATCGAAACAATTGAATAAAGCAGCCATGGTTTCATTCCAGGGTTTCCTATTGGTTCTGCTCTTGAATCGTTACCGCAATATATAGGTTTCTGAATCAAGGTGATCGTGCCACACATTCTGTCGATCCGATTTGGGACTGGCTTTTTGAGTTTTTACTAAGCCATCAAAATTACATTGAAAAAGACATTGGACGTGTTTGAAAAAGAAAAAGGAGTTCAATGGGTTGGAAATCAATGAAAGGACAGCATCCTGATAATCAAGATGCTGTCCCGGAAGTTTCCAATGAAAAGGAAAACGAACGTAAGGCGATATTATTTTTTCTTTAAAGCGGCCAGACGATCGGCGATATTTGCAGGTTTTGCCGATCCGCCTGAAGCCTGGGCCATGGCTTCGGCAATCAGAGTATCACCCTTTTCTTCTTTTGTGGGAGCAAGTAACCTGGTTTTCAGGTTCATGGCCTCGGCCTTGACATTGGATTTTTCAGTCTCCTTGCGCATTGCAGCAAGGGCACTTCCGAGTTGATCGGTTTCATTGCGCAGTCCGGCAAGCATTGCTGTGTGTTCCGTCTTATCTTCTGCTCTTTCTTCACGTATCTTTGCCCGAGCCATATCCCGTTTTGCCGCTTCAAGGGTTTTACGGCCGTTTCTGAGTTTTTCAGCGGCAACCCCGGCCACCTCTTCCAACTCCTCCATAAATGCTTTGGCTTCCCCGGCCTCTTCCATCTCCCGCTCGATATCGGGCTGCATGGATTCCAGTCCCTTGACAAGATCTGTCAGGGCTTTTTCCACCTGCGCACTGTTTTCTCCCCCTTCCGAAAGCCTGGCCTGAAGGATTTCAGCCGCCTTTAAACGCTGCTCGTATAAAGCTTCTATGGCGTCGGCTTCTTTCTGTTCTTTCTGATAGGTTTGTTTGGCCTGAGCAACCTGTTGGGTCAGTTTGTCGAGTCTTTCTTCCATCTGTTGGATCTCTGCCGCCGATGAGGTATCCGGGTCCCAGGTTGCCAATATCTGAACGATGCTCTGTCCTGTCTGCTGTACTTTCTGTTTGCCGAAATTCTTGATAAAACCAAAAAATGCCATTGTTATAACTCCTTAGTATCTTAATTCTGAAATTTGTGCTTTCTATGGTAAAAAATAATTCTTTCCGCCACTAAGACCCTAAGACACGAAGAGAAAAAAAGAAAAGAATTACTTTGTGCTTTAGTGACTTTGTGGCAAACAACTTTAATATTGTTATTTGATCATTTCAAGTCATATCCCGACCGGACAAGTCGGAACCGAACAGGCTGATTTATAAAATTTGAATATCTAAACGCAACATTAAAGACAATACAAACATCCAAGAGATGTTTTTTACTGATCGAATACGTTATAAATCAAGGAATTTAGTAGACCGTCTTTATCGATGCGGGATTAATATCGATTCCGGCCATTATATGAACAAAGGCAGTATCACCATGGTCTTCTGCCGAAAGGAGGATATATTCTGCAGTTTCATCGTCTTTGTTGATCCACCTGCCGTAAAGCATGGCGTCGTGGGAGATTTTGAGATTATCTTCGCCCGCGCTGTCCGCATAGACTGTTTCTTCAAACCCAATCGGAAGAACATGGTCATCCGCGCTGTCATCCCAGGCTCGATCGTATAAAACCCCTTCTTTGCTCTCGAAGGCCTGCCAGCCTATAGATCCGTCTTCTTCGCTCAACCAGAAATCCCAATCCTCTTGGCTTTCCGGCACAACTTCATCCATGGATCGAAAGAGCCGGCATTCCCGGATATCGTTTTTCATATCACAGGTAATCTGGAGCATGGACTCTTCGTTTCGACCATCATCTGAGACAAGGTAAAATCTGTGCAGATACGAATCCCCGATCGTTGCCTTTCCGTAAGCCGCAACCTGCTGCGCTTTGCCCGGAAACACCACGGTCATCTTATCTTCCCAGAGGAGAAAAGGTGTTTGATCCAAAAGTATTTTCCCGTTGATGTGAAGGCCTAAGGGAAGATCCCGATCAACAGGTTTTGCTGTTTTTTCCCGCTTAAAAAGATCCTTGACACCTTCGGCTTTTTTAGCGGCTACTGCCTTGAATATCCGCCACGAGCTATTCATTCATCTACTCCGATTATTATAATTATGTTGTTACATTGAGTGCCCTTGTATCTTTTGTCATCAATGATGCCCATTCCCTTTCCGGGCGGGCATTAATTAATTATTCCAGCCCCTGGACCCGGCGAGCCACATGAGGCTGGGTTTCCATAACGGCAAAAGACAAGGCGTCCATTGCTTCGACACCGTATTTTTCGACCCAGTCGGTACGGACCACAAGTACCGAATCGACGGCAAGAGTTTCAATATCTCTGTCGAAAATAAATCCTTTTTGCAAATTCGGATAAATCGATGTGGGGATAGTGGTGAATGTATAGACCCTGTTTCCATTTTGATCCAATGTATCGTTGAAATCCCAGTCGTCCACTGCAACCAGACGAAGGTTACTCGTTTCACCGGCCATTTTTTCGGCCTCTTTGAGGAGCGGACTGTTTAGCCCGGAAACAAACATCATAACCGCGTCAGGATTTTTTTCGACCTCTTTTAAGGCTTTTGGGTAGGCCATGTTCATGGTTCTTATTTTTCGATAACCGGAGTCCTCCATGCAAAATGCTTCCCATGTCAATGCCGTCCCTGAGCCTTTGGGACCCACAATAAGGAAATGTCTGTCCGGATCGATATCATCGACGTACTTGATACCTGATTTTTTGTTTGCAATCATCTGTACGGCTTCCTTGTACAAAACGGTTTGTTCGGATATAAGGTGTGAATTCGGAAACTTTTTTTGATATACGGCAAAGGCGTCGGATTGGATCAGGGCTGCGTCTACTTCATCATTCATCAGAAGCCGCAGATTTTCCATGGAGCCGTTGCTGTTGCGGAGTTCAACGTTTACGCCTTCGGCATACCCGGCCAGTTTCGTTCCGAAATAATTATAATTTCCGGTTTTTGAAGCGGTTGCCATACGGAGTAGGGGACGTTCGGATTTTTTTGAGGCCATGACATCGGCCGCAAGGGCGACTTCGGCTGGAACGCCTGAAGGTAGATAACCCGGATCACGGGGAGTTCGCATGGATGCGGTTTCCTGATCGAGTTTTTTCAGTTTCTCCCTGATCTGAGCATTATCTTCGGCAAGTCTTTCGGCTTCGGCCCGCCATTCCTTATAGCCCGGATCATTTGAATGGTGATATGCGGTCGCGGCATAATTGCGGTTTCCGACATGATCCAGAATCATCCACCAGAACATAACGTCCCACATACCGAAACCGGGTCTGGAAAGATAGCCGTAGGAAGGCATGGACCAGCCCATACCATGGTAATAACCGTTTCGTCGGGTATAGTGATCGTTGTAATCAAAGGACCCGTATCTTTGGGTTTTATTGTATATGGGACTCGATCTGAACTGTTTCGGATCCGGTTTGGATGCGGATTTTTTATATTTAGCCTTTTCCGCCTTATAGGCCTTTAAAGATTGAGCGGATTTGGTCTTCCGGATTTTTTTTATTTTTTTTCGGTCGTATTTTGTTCCAGAAAACGACGATGCCGTGTAAGATTTTTTCGGTTTTGCGTAACCGCCTGAACCAGAAGATGCGGCTTTATCGGGTTTTTTGTATTTCTTGGACGAGGTGGAACCTGGAACGGCAGACTTGGGCTTGGCGTATTTATAGGATTTTTTTGAAGATGAGGGCTTTGCGTATCCTGACGAGCTGGATGTTTTTTTGAATATTCCTCCTCCACTCCTGCTGCCCCAGACGCTTCTGCTGGGACTCAATCGGCTGAAGGATGAGCCGGATCTACTGAAACTTGACCGGGAACGGCCGGCCCAGGCATCTTCAGTTGTCAAAATATAATCACTAACTAAAAGAGCTGAACTCAGTAAGACGGCAAGACAAATAACGATCTTTTTTTTCATTATATTTCCTTAATGATGAAAGGTGTTCTCCTTTCTGTTTGCTTTGATGTTTTTACCGAACGCAAAATTTTATTATGTTAAGGCGCCGAAAAGCCGATTGTTTGAATAAATATAAGTAATAGCATGTTGGGTGTCAAACGAAATAAGTAAGGCGCGCAGACAAGTTTTTAATAATCTCGGGCAATTTAATTCTAACATGTGATGAATGCCGACTTTTTTTCTTTGTCTTCGATTTGGAGTTGCATTTTATTAAATTTTTAACTATCTCAACTGTATTCGAGTAATTGTTTTTCATTCTACTCCTTTAATTTGAGCCGCCCGGACTTATTGAGAAGTCGCTCATAGTCTGGTTAAAATGACTTAATACCTTACCTATGCACTTTATGGGCTTTCATATAAGGGACTAAAAACAGTTGCGGCTTTTTCCAGAGATAAAATATTTACTATTGCGCTGGGATCAATTCAAATCCATTGCAACCAGAATGTTAGGCATTTTTCAACAACTCCTCAGCAAATGTCCAAAATCAAAACGCACAAGCCAAAAGCAAGTCGATATTCTTTAACTAAAGAGGTAAAAAGATGTGGGACAGGCAGGGAATTCCTCAAGTTATCAGCACAATCAACAAAGAGAGTGAACAGGAAACAAGGAAGTCGGTCAGTAAAAAAAATTTAATCAATAAACTAAACTACATTAATTTCCAGGACGGCACTGTCCTCATAAACCTCAAACACAAAAAATATAACAACACAATTTCTCTCCATGCCGAATTGCAGCCCTGTCACGACGACTGCTTGGAATGTGTCTGGATAGAAACCGACGGGCTTGATCAGAAACTGAAATCGTATGAATTCCAAAATCTTCTCGTCAACGACGGCCAAAATCTTCTTTTGGTGAAGGCTGAAATGAAAAGCATAAGCGCGAAGGGCATCAGCCTCAATCTCCCGGAAAAATGCTACGAAATCAGTTCCCGAAAAGTGAAAAGGCATTTATGCAAAGGCATAAATGTATCTTTGTTTCAAAACAGCGTGTCGTTTTATGGCGTTCTCATAGATTTTAGCGCCGTTTCCTTCCGTATCGAACTATCGACAGCTCCCCCCCAGACATTTCAGTGGATTAATCCTGAATTCCCGGTAAACCTCGTTTTTTCTGATGGCTCTGAGACGCTTTATTCCGGAGAATGCAGGATAGTCAGGCAAACTTCTTCACAGAAAACGCGAGACTATGTACTGGAACCTTTATGTCATGAGATACAAAGGTTTAAACCCAAGCAATTCCGCAGTACACGACATAAACTGATCCCTTCGCCAAATATTATTTTTGTACACCCTTTTACTATAAAGATGGTTAACCTGAAGGTTCTCGAGCTGTCTGGTTCTGGTTTTTCGGTAGAAGAAGACGAGAACAACGCCGTTCTTTTAGCGGGCATGATCATACCCGAGTTGGCGCTGAGCTTTGCGAACAGCTTCGAGATCAAATGCAAGGCTCAGGTTGTTTGTCGGAGTTGCGGTGAAGGGGAAGAAAACAATTTGGTAAAATGCGGTCTGTTTATTCTTGATATGGACATTCAGGATCATGTCAGGCTTCTAAGTCTTCTGGATCAGGTAAAAAACAGGAATTCTTACATCTGCAACAAGGTGGATCTGGACGATCTGTGGAATTTCTTTTTTGAAACAGGTTTTATTTATCCGGAAAAATATTCGTATATTCAGAAAAACAAAGAGGAAATCAAAAAAACCTATGAAAAACTTTACACCCAGAATCCGAACATCGCCAGACATTTCATATATCAGGATAAAGGTTGTATTTTGGGACATATGGCAATGGTACGTTTTTATCAAAATTCATGGCTTCTTCATCACCATGCCGCCAGAAGCTCCGTCTGCCACAAGGCCGGACTGGTTGTGTTGAACCAGATGGGAGGGTTTATAAATGATTCCCATCGTCTTTTTTCCATGCATATGGATTTTGTTTTCTGTTTTTTCAGGCCTGATAATAAATTCCCCAGCCGTGTTTTTGGAACGGTTACCCAAAATATAAAAAATGCAAAGGGATCTTCTATTGATACCTTTGTCTATTTTAATTTTCGAAGAATACTTCGTAGTAAAGCGGATATGCCAGGGCTGTGGAGATTGACTGAAACCCGGTCCGAAGACCTCCAGGAACTGGAAAGTTTTTACGAGCATCATTCGGGAGGGCTTATGATTCGGGCCCTCAATCTGGAGCCGGACATGCTTGACCTGGATGAAATCTCAAAGGAATATCAACGGTTGGGTTTTAAACGGGAAAGACATCTTTTCTCATTGAAAGAGAACGGCAGTCTTAAGGCCATCATCATGGTAAATATCTCGGATATCGGCTTGAACATGTCTGATCTGACCAATTGCATCAATGTTTTTGTCCTGAATCCGGAGGAGCTTTCCGGTGATACCCTTCAGTTGATACTCTCAGCCGTTTCTGAAAAAATCGAGGAGGATGAAATGCCCGTGCTTTTATATCCTGCAACTTATGCAGAGAATCTGTCACTATCTCATGAAAAAATATATAACCTGTGGGTTTTGGATATGCAGTATACGGATCATTATTTCAGATGCCTTAAACATATGATTAAATTCTCGGGTTTTCGGAAAATGGAACTTGACTTTTAAAGATTTTTTTTAATTCAATTCAACCTTGAATTTTTTTGTAATTTTTTCAGGTACTGCCGTGAAGATACTGTCTGATAAAGAAAACATCCCCCTGTATAGCAGCAGAATAATAGATACGTATATTAAGCTTATTAAAAGAAAATACAGCCATGTAAACATAACCGAATTATTAAGTTCCGCCAAAATGAAGCCATACGAGGTTGCCGATCAGGGGCACTGGTTTACCCAGGAACAGATAAATCTGTTTTACGAAAGGCTTGTACAGGTAACCGGTAATAAGAACATTGCCCGGGAGGCAGGCCGATACGCGGCTTCCCCCGAAGCTATAGGGGTAATGAGGCAGTACATTCTGGGTATGATGAGCCCGGCGAATGTATATGAAACAATAGGAAAAGCAACTTCTAATTTCACTAAATCATCAATTTGTAAATCAAGGAAAATAACTTCCAATAAGGTTGAGATTACCGTTACACCGAATGAGGGAGTTATTGAAAGACTTTTTCAATGTGAAAACAGAATGGGATTTTTTGATGCTGCTTCAATGATTTTTACCAACACTCCGCCACGAATTGAACATCCGGAATGCATGTTCAAAGGCGGAAATATCTGCCGTTACATAATTTCCTGGGAAAACCCGTTTTCTTTTTTATGGAAGAAAATAACAAATTACACTGCGTTGTTTCTTTTTTTGACTTGCCTGATTTCCATCTTTATCTCTCCATTTGTTATACTGAAGATCTTTTTGCCGGTTTCAATCATTATTGTTCTTGGATTGATCTTAATTGGCGTAAGCATGGAAAACAAGGAGTTGAAAGCCAGTCTGGACAACCTCATGGGGGCATCTGACGAGCTGCTTGAACACATCAAAATTAACTATAATAATGCTCTTATGACCAATGAGATAGGACAGGCTATCAGCAGGCAAACAAGTATCGAAGATATTTTAGCAAATGTTATTCAGATTTCACGGAATCGGCTCGATTATGACCGGGGCATGATTCTTTTGGCAAATTCGGAAAAAACCAAGCTGATGTTCCGGGTGGGGTACGGCTATACGGACGATCAGCTCAGGTTTCTCAAAAAGATGGCTTTCCATTTGGACAGGCCGGAATCAAAAGGGGTTTTTGTTGTTTCATTTCGGGAACAGAAGCCGTTTTTGATAAATAACATTGAAGAGATAGAAAATGATCTTTCACTGCGGAGTCTGGTGTTTGCAAAGAAACTGGGAACTCAATCGTTTGTCTGTTGTCCAATTATCTGTGATGGAGAGTCGATTGGGGTTCTTGTGGTAGACAATCTGAAATCAAAAAGACCACTACTCCAGAGCGACTTGAGTTTATTGATGGGGATAGCGCCTACTATAGGGATCAGTATCCGCAATGGAGAACTCCTGGAAGCCAGGGAGCGGCAATTCAGATCAATTTTAGAAGTTCTGGCCGCCAGTATCGATGCCAGGGATCCTCTGACAGCAGGCCATTCTCAAAAGGTCACTGAATACACCTTAGGAATATGTAATGAATTGGGGCTTCCCGAGGATGAGAGTGAAATGATCCGGGTGGCGGCATTGCTCCACGATTATGGTAAAATAGGGGTTCCGGATGCAATTTTGAAAAAACCGGGAAAACTGACGGAAGAAGAGTACGAAATCGTAAAAACCCATGCCGAAAAAACCAGGAAAATTCTGGAACAGATCAATTTTGAAGGGATTTTCAGCCAGGTTCCTGAAATTGCCGGTGCGCACCACGAAAAAATTGACGGAAGCGGTTACCCGAAAGGCCTCAAGGGTAAAGAGATACCATTGGGTGCCAGGATAATTGCCGTGGCAGATGTTTTTGAAGCCATCACCGCCAAGCGTCACTATCGGGATCCGATGCCCCTTGAAGCAGCATTTGAGCTGATATGGAAGCAAAGCGGCATCCACTTTGATGAAAAGATTGTTGAAGCTTTTTACAACTACTATACCAAGGCACATGCAGATAAACTGCCTCTGGAAATGGTTTCGTCAATGTAATTACGTTACAGGCTTGCACCCCCGGCAGGAGATGACAGGCGTATAGGTAAATCGCCTTGGATCTGCAAAAAAGCGCTTAAACTCTTCAAAAAAATCTTCATAGCTACCTTCGTATTCGTCAAACCGATATCCTGAATTTTTTGCCGCAATTTCCACTTTCTTCGTCCAGTTGAAGGCGTCGGTTTCTTTTAATTCTCCAAAAATCAGATGATGCGGGGAAAGGTCTACGTCAATATTCCGGTAGCCAAGATCATAAAGGTACGAGTAGAGTTTTCTTCCTGTATAAGGATCAAAGTCAAACTTCTTTTCCAAAGTGTTTATTATTTTATAAATAGTTTTTTCAAGTCTCTGAGAGAGGTTGTAATGGGTCAGGCAGTTATAGTCCAAATCTATAAGACAGAGAATTCCACCGGGTTTCAGAATATTGGATAGGTTTTTGACGATATCAAAACTTTTTGAATGATGGTACTCAAGAACAAAACGAACCCATATAAAATCAAACATTCCAATATTATCCAGAGGGTCATAAAAATTCTTACAAGTAAATTCTATTCCTGTGTCACTGTAATTTTTTTTTGCGTGCCTGATTCTCTCTTTGGAGATATCCACTCCGACGGCCTTTCCGTTCGGTTGGACCAGTTTGTTCAGGTAAAAAGTGGTTATCCCTGAACCACAGCCTATATCAGCTACGCGCATCCCCGGTTTTATGCCCGCCCACAGTGCCTGTTTTTCGACAACTTTACCGTCTGTTTTGAGGTCAAGACGAAGCGCTTCTTCGTCACTTTCCATTAAGTATTCCTGATGGTGCATATTCTAAATCTCTTAACCCGGATAAACCGGAAAAGTTAGAAATGAGTGAAAGTTAATGAGTCGCTTCGATCCCCTGTTTTTCAAACAGACTCTTAGAATCTGTAAGCCAGACTGATACCGAGCAGATGGAGTTCCGTTTCATATCTGCCGTTAGCAGAACGTGAAGGGTCTTTACCTCCAACGAAATTGTTTTTATTCCTATCTTCCTGTCGCTGGTACGCGTAGCTCATGGCAATTTTGAATTTTTTGAATTTCATATCCGTTCCAACACAGAAAAGATGAGTATCGGAATCCGGGACGGAGGGTTCGAATGTCGTATCAGGTACCGGGTTTTCACTATACAGATAGCCGGCCAGAAGTGAAACAACTTTATTTAATTTGTATTTGGCCCCTATATTCACAGCATACGTAGAATCCCAGTTTTTGGGTTCCGTAATAGATGTTTGGCCTGCAATCGGCTGATCAAGATCTATTGTAAGCTCTTTGAACGACGACCAGTCTTCCCATCTTAAGCCCGCTTCCAATGTCAGTTGATCGGAAGCTATGTATGATATGCCGGCAAAAACCTGCTGTGGAAGCGTGATATCCGTTTCGCCTCCGGTATTGGGGAATACACCGCTGAGCAGGGGGGAGGGGAGTTTAAAAGAGGCATCCCCGTCGACATCGACATCAATTTCACTGCGGTATGAAGCCCCCAGGGAAATGTTATCGCTGATGTTTATAAGAATGCCGAGATTATATCCGATGCCGTTACCATCGCCTGAAAATTTTTGTCCTGCATCAGGAAGACCATAATCGGCCAAACTTATTCGTTTTTTCAGTGTTGTATCAAACCAAAGAAAATCAACTCCGGCGGCAAATGAGACACGAGGGGTTATCCGGTATGAAAGAATGGGGTTGACAGTGTAGGTTGTAATTTCCGATTTGGTTGCTATATACCGTCCTTCCCAGTCGTCATCCCATTCGGTTCCCAGGCCGAAAGGATTAAAGACGCCAAGTCCTGCGCTGACCTTGTCATTAAATGAATGACTAAGAAAAAAGGTACTAGGGTAATACATCGTATCTTCCCCTTCGGAGGTACTTCCGGTCAAATCGCTTTTGAATTCCCGGGAGGGAAATATCAATGTCGTCCCGATTTCCATCTGTGTGCCCGGAAGGTCATTGATCAGTGCGGGATTAAAAAAAATGGCCGAGGGTTCATCGGTGTGAGCGACAACGGCATCTGCCTGGCCAAGGGCTGATGCCCCTTGCGTAAAAATACCGAATCCCGAACCATATGCAGTTGAGGCGGCACACAAACTAGAGAATGCCAATAAAACCGCCGCGATCATAACCCATTTTCTTTCTTGATTCATCTTAATCTCCTAATCTGGACAAGCTATAACCAAAAAGGTTTTCCTATAATGATTTTTGTTTATTGGGTTTTAGTTTTACGGTCGATGTCATACATAAGTGTTATTGTCAATAGCTGTATTCAAGAAGATCGCGCAGTGTACTGATTTTTTATCATTGTACTCAAATTTAACTTGAAGCAGGCGATTCATTTTTATAAAGGTAATGGCTCAATTCGGGATACATGTATCTTTCTTTCTTTTTTTGCTGATCTTGACATTAAAATCGTAATTGTTTTTGGGGGAAAAATAATCGATATATTAACAAGCGGTTACAAAAATGAAAATTAAATATTTTCGTAAGTACCCGTACAAAAGGTTTTAACTTTTCTTCGATGTAAGCCTCAAAATAAAAAGAGCATAGACTCTTTAAAAGTGTTAAAAAATATATGATCGGGTACTTATAGATGGAGGTAAAAAACGTGGCTCAAAAGGTTTTGATGGTTGACCCGTCAAAGTGCACAGGATGCAGGACCTGTGAAATGGCCTGCTCGTTATACAATGAGCAGAAATGCAGTCCGGTACTCTCAGGAATAAGGATAATTAAGTTTGAAGCAAAGGGCATGAATTTTCCCACGGTGTGTTCCCATTGCAGCAAGCCTCAATGTATGTCGGCCTGTCCAGCCGGTGCTATTGTCCATGACAAAGTTACAGGAGCTGTGATTATCAATGAAACGGATTGCATTGGATGTCACAAATGCCTCCAATCCTGTCCTTTTGGGCAGATTAATTTTCACCCTGAAAAAGAGGCGGCCTTTAAGTGCCATTTATGCGGCGGGGATCCTGTCTGCGTAAAATACTGTCCTTCCGGGGCACTGACATATGTTTTTGCTGATGAATATATGATGTCCAAACGTCGGGAGCTGAACATGAAATTCACCGTGATGGAGGGATAATTATTATGTACGGTTATAGAGGAAAAAGGCTGCGTGTAGATTTAAGCAGCAAAAAGGTAACAGTTGAAGAAATTCCCGTCGGGCATTTAAAAAAATGGTTAGGCGGACGGGGACTGAACTCGGAGCTTTTATATCGGGAAGTGGGACCGGAGGTAGAACCATTTTCACCTGAAAATCGCCTTGTTTTCGGTGTCGGTCCACTCACGGGAACTTTTGCTCCTTCCAGTGGGAGGTGTACGGTTACGACAAAATCTCCTATTCAGGATCCTCCGGGTTTTGGGGATTCAAATATGGGTGGCCACTGGGGTGCGGAACTGAAATATACAGGACATGACCAACTAATTATACAAGGTAAAGCTGAAAGCCCGGTATATCTTTACATTCATAATGATCAGGTAGAGATCCGGGATGCCGAGCATCTCTGGGGTAAAAATATACCTCAGACTGATGCCATGATTAAAGAAGAATTGAATAATTATGACATACATATAGCCATTATCGGTCCTGCTGGTGAAAACAGGGTTCGCTATGCCTGTATGATGAGCGATGTTTACCGCGCTGCAGGCCGGTGCGGCATGGGGGCTGTTATGGGCTCCAAAAATCTTAAAGCGGTAGCACTTCGGGGTACAACTCCCGTAGAAATAGCACGACCGAAGGAATTTTTTAAAATCTGTGCTCAGGCAAGGGAAAAACTCAAGCAGGACCTGATGGCTCAGATGTTGTATGACCAAGGTACCTTGCTTCTGACCATGCCGGCAAACTATGAGCAGGGATGGTTGTGCTGGAGAAATTTTCAAAAGGGACATCACCCGGATGGAAGATTGCTTAGCGGTGAGAACCACCGGGATAATTTTTTGGCACACCGGGAGGGGTGTTTTGCTTGTTCGATATCCTGCGGAAGGTTCAGCAAAATTTCCAAGGGGAAATATGCCGGAGAAATTACAGGAGGACCGGAATACGAAACTCTGGCCGGTATCGGTCCCCGGATCGGTCTGTTGGATCCGGCATCGATTATTCACAACAATAAACTGGTAAATGAATTGGGGATGGATTCATGTTCCTGCGGTGCCGCCATTGCCTGGGCCATGGAGTGTTACGAAAAGGGTCTGTTGACCCAAGAAGATACAGACGGCCTGGTTCTGAAATGGGGTGATCAGGAGTTGATTGATAAATTAATAAAAATGATTGCTTCACGCCGGGGTTTTGGAGATGTTTTGGCTGAAGGGGCTCATTATGCAGCAAAGCATTTTAATCGTGGGCAGTATTATACAATGACAATCAAGGGGCATGATATGTCCCAGGACGATCCCCGGGGGCTGGGATTTGCCTTTGGTATAGGCTTTGCTACGGGGAGGCGCGGCGGTGATCACCTCCAGGGGTTGCCCTGTCTGGAGTTGACCGGTGGCTTTTACCCCGGTCTGGTGAAAAAGATTTTAGGAACCAGTGAGGCTGAAGATCGTCTCTCAAAAGTAAAGAAACCGGAAATGGAAAAGTACTCAGAGGACGTTAAAGCAGTGGGCGATTGCCTTACTCAGTGTTCATTTACCCATTCATGGTCCTTTGCCGTCCTTCCCGAGGATATGGCTAAGATGGTTTCATCGGCTACCGGAATAGACTTTTCGGCAGATGAATTGTTGAAAATAGGTGGACGCATCGTTCATCTGGAAAGAGCTTACTGGAACCGTTTATTGGTGGGGCGATTAGAGGACAAAAGTCCCCGTCGTTTTACAGAAGAACCGATGCCCGATGGACCCAACAAAGGTGTCCTCTTCCCTGAAGATGAGCTTATTCCGCTCTATTACCAGGTACGTGGATGGGATAATGAAACAGGGTTTCCCAAGGCTGAAATATTAAAGGAATATGACTTGCCGCAGGTGGCTGATGAATTGGAAAAATACAGAACAAGGTATCTTAAAAAAATAAATAATTCGGCTGAGTGTGAGTCTTAGGCCCCTGGAAGTCCCCTTCCGAATCTTTTACTCGATGAGGGGATAATCATATTTTCGGCTATTGTTGGGTTTCGCACCCGGATATTCGAGCCGATTATCAAATGTAGGTTGGGTTGAGGTGCGAAACCCAACATTAACAGCGAAAGCTCAACCCAACCTACTAATTATTATATGGCCGAAATTATGACCAAGCCCCTCGATGATCGAGTTTCAGCCTTAGAGGGCCATGCGAGCTTCCATATCCATAAGAACTCTTTCCCTGGCCTTGTCGATGCCCAAGGCCTTACGTTTCTTGTCGATATGGTCGATCATCAGATGTGCCATTTCATAGGGATCTCTGGCAAAGCCCCATTTCCCGAGTCCATCATCTTCCAGACCGTCAAAAAGAAGTTTTTTGAATTTGGTATTTTCGATAATGGGGAACGTAACTCCGAATACGGTATAAACGCCGGATGCGACGAAATAATGACCAATGGAGATCGCCTTTTCGCTCATCCACTCAGGAGCCGCTCCTGCAACCGGCAAATCAGCGATGCTGTCGCCAAGTCCGCCCGTTTTAACCATTTCAGAGCATGCAATGAGGATGCGGCTGTTATCTACACATGATCCCAAACCCAGAACCGGCGGCATACCGACCGTCTCGCAGACCTCTCTCAAGCCGTGACCTGCCAGATAGGCGGCTTCAGGTCTATAAAGCCCTGCTTTGGCAAGGGCTATCTGGGAACATCCGGTCTGGACCACGAGGACGTCGTGCTTAATCAATTCCTTGACCATCTCTACATGAACATAGTCATGTTTGACCCTCGGGTTTGTGCACCCCACGACGCCGGCCACCCCCCGGATTCTGCCGTTAATGATATTGTCATTCAGGGGGACATAAGAGCCCCTGAAGGTCCCACCCAGCATGTACTTGATGGATTCGGCAGAGAAACCGTGAATACCCATGTTGCTGATATTGGGAATCTCCACGGGCCGTGTCCGGTTTTTGAATCGCGTAATGGCCTTATCAACGATTGCATCCGTACATTGACTGGGATGATGCTCGTCCAGTTCAATATGTTCAGCCCCTTCAATCTTACACCTGGGGTTGGTGGTAAAAAGATGGGTTCCGTAGCACTCAGCCACCTTGGCCAGACCCTGCTTGATGCACTGAACATCCACACCCATGGCGTCTACAGCGCCGGTGACCAGAATCGCTTCCGTGGACATGAAGTTACCCGCATGGGGGATTCCGTGCCGGGAAAGCATCTCAGCCCCGGAACAACACATGCCGACCAGATTGATTCCTTCCGCACCGGCATCTTTGGCCGCCTGGATCTTGTCAGGATTATTGACCGAAGCCAACATGGACTCAAAGAGGTTGGGTTCATGGCCGTGGATAATGATGTTGCCTTCGTTTTCTTTCAGACATCCCATATTGACTTCGGCAGCCACAGGGGTAGGTGTGCCAAAGAGAATATCCGAGATTTCCGTGGCCACCATGGATCCACCCCATCCATCAGCCAACGCTGTACGGCTGCACTGCTTGGTGATATTTTCATAGTGTTGGTCCACACCCATGTGGGTTCGATGCATAAGTTCCATGATTTCCCGCATGGCACCGCGCGGAACGATACCGTTCTTTCTCCAGGTTTCCAAGGTCTTTTCAGGCACCCTTTGGGCAAAGGGGATTTCGCCTTCGACCTGGGTGTAGGTCCGTTCCAGCTCCTCGTAAAGGTCTGTGGCGATTTCATCGACTTTCCGGTCTTCCACTTCGATGCCGATAGATGCGGCAACCTCTTTTAGCTTTTTGGTATCCTTGATTTGATAATCTTTAAGGTCGCCCTTGACCACTTCTCTGAATACATCCAGCATGCTCATACCATGGTCGGTATGGGCTGCAGCACCGCTTGCTACCATACGGGCAAAGTTTCGGGCCATAATGGTGTCGATCGTGGCTCCGCACACGCCCACCTTGGAATAGGGATCCTTGGAAACCAAGCGGCAGGGTCCCATGGAACAGTGTTTGCAGCATGCCGAATCCGCACCGATGGGACAGGCCTTCATTGCGGCTGCCCGATGAAAAGCAGTTTCCACGCCGTCTTTTTCCGCTTTTGTGAGCATCTGGGCTGTGGCTTCACAAGTGGTCGTCTTTTCCATATCGAGTGGTTTGATTTCCGGCCCTGTTATCTTTTCCGCCATGTCTAATCCTCCTTCCTTCTTGGAATTTAGTTTTTTCCTTCATGGAATTTAAAAACCGAATTTGGAATTTTTCCCCATGGAGGTTAAACCCATGGAGGTTAAACCCGATGTTAAATTTGAGTCAAAAGGCATTATTAAATCTTAAACCGGTTTGCCAAATAAAAACGTAAAATTTGGAGTATAGTAAATCATTGCAATTTAGGTGCCAGTAACCTGCAGATATTTAGTCGAGTAATTTTATGTTTAAATATCAAATTGTTATAAAAATATTGGCAGGCGGGTTTTATGGCGAGTCATAGAAATCCGGATTTATGGTTATGAAAATTACATCATAATTACATAAAACTGTGTACTTTATTCCATAACCTTTGATGAGTTTTTAAAATGTCCATTCCGGAAAATTATTTTTTGTGTTTTTACCGTACTGACTGTGATATAATTTTTTTTGCGTATTTTATTCGTAATATGTTCTGCCATAATTAATGTTTCACAGAACGAGCCGAAATAGTATCTTAAAATTTTTATAATCATAAATAAACCATCCGGAAAATAGAAAGGAGGTTTAACCATGCCCGAGCTGACCATATGGATAGATCAGGAAATGAGGAAATTGAAAAGAGATATGGACCGCCTCATGTACAGGTTTTGCAATGATTTTGATATGCCTCTTTTGCCAAGGGTCGTCAGTAAGGTTCCCTTTATAAATTTATTACAAACAAAGGACCATTTGGTTGTCAATGCTGAGATACCTGGTTTTAATCCGGAGAATTTGGACATCTCGATCAACGATGGTGTCCTGACCATTAAAGGGGAGATGAAACAAGAAGTCGTTAAGAAAGGTGGAAAAATTGAGGTAAGACAAGAGTCTTTTTTCCGGACCATTCCACTCCCTTGTCGGGTAATGCTCGACAATGTTGAGGCAACCTATACAAACGGCATATTAAAAATATTTATTCCTAAATACAAACCGGAAAGAGTCCGGGAAGTTAAAATCAGAGTAGAGTAATTTATTATCAATTGCCTCAGATACATTATTTCAGAAGCCCTTTTTGGCCCTTGGAAGACTTATTATCCTGTCTTTAGATCAAAATTTATTTCATCTGAATTTCCAAGCTATCCTGAAAGACTTTAAAGCTATCTAAAATAACTAAAAATGAGGAGTCCATAAATGCCCGAGAATAAATCAGATAAAACAGTGAGCGTTGATAAACTCAGATGGCGCCTTGATCCGGTCACCCTGCCGTTTGAAAGTACTGAAGACGTTAAACCGCTGGAAAAGATTATCGGCCAGAAAAGAGGCGTAGAGGCCTTCCGCTTTGGCATGGATATTAATAAAGAGGGATACAATGTTTTCGTAACAGGGGCCTTGGGTACGGGGAAAATGTCCACAGTTCGAAAATTACTCGATGAGATATCCCGGAAAAAGGGTATGGTACCGGACGACCTTTGTTATGTGAATAACTTCAAGAATCCTGAGGCACCCATCCTCCTCCGGCTCAAGGCAGGAACAGGGCAGAAATTCAAAAAGGAAATTCATAATTTTATAGAAGCCCTTAAAAAGCAAATCCCGCAACTTTTTACCGGTCAGGATTATCTGAGCCGAAAAAAAGAGATTGCAGAAGAATATGAGAAAAAGGCTAAAAATTTTTTCAAGGAGCTTGACAAGGAAGTCCGAGAGCAGGGGTTTGCTCTTGTGGATATACAGGTAGGACAGGTTAAGCGGCCTGAACTCATGCCTTTGGTTGATGAAAAACCCATGCATATCGATCAGGTTGAAGATATGGAGGAAAGGGGAAGGTTCCCAAAGGAAGAGTTTGAGGAGTTGAAAAAAAAGCAGGAAAAACTCAGAGATCAGATAGACAAAATTTTCCTTGAACTCAGAGATCTGCAAAAGGAGATTCAGGAAAATATTGAGGAAATGGATCGCTTCATGTTTATGAAAGCGGCAACGCAACTGGTTGTGCCCATAAGGGATAAATATAAAATTAAAGAGATTGATACGTATTTTAATGACATGCTTGAGGATATGACTGAGAATTTACAGATTTTCATGCCCCAGGCTCAGCAACTTGTACCTGGAATACCCTTTTTGCCTCCTGCCGCCGATCTTTTTCAACCTTATCAGGTCAATCTTCTGGTGGATAACGCTGATCAGAAGTCAGCCCCCGTGATTGTCGAATCCTATCCCACATACCGGAATCTTTTCGGCAGTATAGAAAGGGTTGTTGATCGAAGCGGCGTATGGAAGACGGATTTCAGCAAAATTACGGCCGGGTCTTTTGTTAAGGCTAACGGGGGGTATCTGGTTCTGAATTTGCTTGATGTCATTGCAGAACCTGGGGTATGGCCGTCACTCAAACGATCACTGAAAACAAAAAAAATGGAGATTCAGACGTACGATCCCTTTTATTTGTTCACCACCACGGCTTTAAAACCGGAACCCATTGATATGGATATTAAGGTGGTTATTATCTCGGATGAGCGGTGGTATCCTCTGCTTATGGCCTATGACCCGGATATTAAAAAGATTTTTAAAGTAAGAGCGGATTTTGATACCTCCATGAACAAAAACGAAGAGAACATCCGCCAGTTTGCAGAGTTTATCAAAAGGAAAAAAGATGACGAGGATTTGAAGCCCTTTGACAGAACAGCCATAGCTGCACTGGTCGAACATGCGGTTCGCATGGCAGGGCGTCAGGAAAAAATCGCTACGCGTTTTCCTGCCATAACAGATCTCATCCGGGAGGCGGATTACTGGGCCGGCCAAGAAAATGAGGCGATGGTCCGGGAAAGCCATGTGGATAAGACCATTGAAGCCAGGGTATACCGATCCAACATGATTGAAGAGCATATTCAGGAAATGATCGATCGTGGAACTTTGATGATCGATGTTGACGGAAAGGTGGTCGGCCAGGTTAACGGCCTTGCCGTTTATCAGGTAGGGGATTATTCATTCGGAAAGCCTTCCCGTATTACCGCTTCCACCTCCATGGGCCGCTCTGGCATTATCAATATTGAAAGAGAAGCCGACTTGTCGGGTAATACCTATAATAAGGGGCTCCTGATTGTAAGCGGCTACCTGAGAGAGAAGTATGCTCAGGATAAACCGTTGAGTATGAGCGCCAGCATTGCCTTTGAGCAGTCTTACAGCGGTGTGGAGGGGGACAGCGCCTCTTCAACCGAAGTCTATGCCCTGCTTTCCAGCCTTTCCGGTCTTGCCTTAAGACAGGATATAGCGGTTACCGGTTCCGTCAATCAGAAAGGAGAAATACAGGCCATCGGCGGTGTCAATCAAAAAATAGAAGGATTCTACGACTGCTGCTCTAAAATCAAATTCACCGGTCGCCAAGGGGTGATGATACCGGAAAGTAATGTCAAAGATCTTATGCTTCGTAAGGATGTGGTCAAAGCGGTGGAAAATGGGAAGTTCCATATTTATGCGGTAAAAACCATTGATGAGGGTGTCGAAATCCTGACCGATAAAAAGGCCGGAGAAAAGCAGCCTGACGGGACCTACCTCGAAGGGACAATTAATTATCTGGTCGATGAAAGATTAAGGGAATTGGCTGAAGGACTGAAGAAGTTTGGCGAAAAAGAAGAAGAAGAGGGAAAAAAGAAAGAATCAAAAAAATCCGGGTGTCATTCCTGTAAGGGACTCGGCACGAATAAAGTGTCCCAGATAGTGCTCATGTTCAGGTCAGATTTATTCGATCCGAAATCTAATCGCCACAGGAATAGTCGTACTATTTCGAGGACGATTTGATTGAGTATCGAATAAAGATGGCCTGAATAGGAGATGCTAAATGGGATAATTTATTTGTGCCGAGTCCCTTAGTCTCTTAATTCTGAATTTTGTGTTTTTTATGTCAAAAAAATCTGAATTTAAAAAAGTGTGAAGTGATCTAAAGTGAGCTAAAGTGCCTAAAGGTGAGGTATTCTATCAATTTTATATAAAAAAGACGGAGCGAAGCGACTCATTAACTTTAGCTCACTTTTCCGGTTTATCCGGCTTAGGAATAAACTATAAAAGATCACTCAATCCGGTCTATTGAGTTATAAATTAAACATCAAATCATGAAACAAGGCGATTTTAATATATTAAAGAAAAAATTACCTGAATTTCCCGGCATTCAGGGAAAGGAAAAATACTTTAATTCCGTAGTATTGGTGCCTCTGGTTCTGATAGATGGTGAATACCATTTTTTATTTCAGAAAAGAGCCGCCCATATCCGACAGGGAGGAGAAATCTGTTTTCCGGGAGGCCGGCATGACCCCAAATGTGATTTGACCTATAAAGAGACCGCTATTCGGGAAACTGTTGAAGAAATCGGGATTAAAAGAGAAAAAATAAAAATTCACGGTCATCTCGATACGCTCATCGCTTTGATCGGAACAACGGTAGACGCATTTATCGCGACGCTTGAAATCGAAAGTCCGGATGAATTAATCCCCCAAAAAAATGAGGTTGAAAAGCTTTTTGTTTTACCGGTATCTTATTTTGAACGCAATGAACCGGAACGATATCAGGTGAGATCGGAAATCCAATCTTCATATACGGATCAAAACGGCGAAAAAGTGGTTTTGCTGCCGACCGAAGCGCTGAATTTACCTGAAAGGTATGCTGAATCCTGGGGTTTCAGGCATCACCGGATATTGGTTTACAGGACCCGGGAGACGCCTGTTTGGGGTATCACCGCAGAAATAATATACGAGATAATCCAAAAAATCAGATGCAGATCGTAGGGTGGAATGTCGGATAGGAAATGTTTCTATGTCAGGCCGTTATTAAAAACCAATTTCTGTTACCTTGCCTTAAGCCTGTCTGCCAGGCTGGAGAGACGTTGCCGGGGCTTATCATTTTTCAGAGCGATGTTGAGCGCTTTTCGGGTACCGATGAGGATCACCAGCTCTTTGCCCCGCGTCATTGCCGTGTATAGCAGGTTTCGTTGGAGGAGCACGAAATGCTGGGTCATTATGGGAACAATTACGGCCGGATATTCCGATCCCTGTGATTTGTGGACCGATATGGCGTATGCCGGTGAGATTTCATTTAATTCATCAAAATTATACTTTACCGTCCGTCCGTAATAGTCTACCGAAAGCTGACTTTCTGCTTTGTCTATGGAACGGATGGTTCCGATATCGCCGTTGAAAACCTCTTTTTGATAGTTGTTTTTCAAGTGCATGACCTTGTCGCCTTGTTTGAAGGTGTTGCCCATACTTTCCATTAAAACCGGGCTGGTATTCAAAACCTTTTGAAGGACCTGGTTCAGGTTGATGACGCCGACCTCTCCCTTGTGCATGGGCGTTAAGACCTGAATTTCCTTTACCGGATCAAGGTTGAATCTTTTCGGGATTCTATTGGTGCATAATTCGACGATGGTTTCAACAACCTGATGGGGATTGCTTTGTTCGATAAAGTAAAATTCAGACAGGCCTTTGTGCTTATCAGGCCTCTCCAACATGGGGAATTCACCCCTGCGGACCATATGTGCATTGACGACAATGGGGCTTTCCTGGGCCTGCCGGTATATTTTTTTAAGATAAAAGACGGGAATTACACCCGATTCGATCATGTCGGAAAGAACGTTGCCGGGACCCACGGAAGGAAGCTGGAAGGCATCACCGACGATGATCAGCACCGAAGTCATGGGAACGGCTTTAAGCAGATGAAACATTAAAGAGGTATCCACCATGGATGCCTCATCGATGATCACCGCATCCGCATCAAGGGGGTTGTCCTGATTCTTCTCAAAGGCTTCGGTTGTCAGATTGTATCCCAAAAGTTTGTGAATGGTCGCCGCCTTTCTAAGGGTAACCTCTGAAAGACGTCTGGCGGCCCGGCCGGTTGGGGCGGCCAAAAGAATATCTTTTCCAAAGGCTTCAAAAACGGCATTTACGGATCTTATAAGGGTTGTTTTTCCTGTTCCGGGGCCTCCGGTGATGATGGCAACCCGGTGGGAAAGAATTTTGTCGAGTACTTTGAGTTGTTCGGAAGAAAGCTTGATGGCAAGTTTTTTCAGAACTTCCGCGGTAATATGTTCAGGATCGATACCAGGAGAGGTAACCGGAACCGATAAAAGCGCTTTAAGCCTGTTTGCAACACCGGTTTCTGCTTCATGAAGAATTTTGGGGTAAACAACACGGGCACCCTGATCCGATGTGAGTGTTTCAATGACGATCTGCCCTGAACCGGCAAGCGCATTCAATGCATCTTTGGCTGTATTCGGATCAACCTGGAAAAGATTTGTGCAACGCTTTAAAAGTTCTTGTTCATAAATAAAGATGTGACCGTCATTGGAAGATTGCTGTGTCAGATGTATAAGGCAGGCCTTGACCCTTTGAGGTTCGTTTTTAGGGGTTCCCGACTTTAGTGCGATGGTATCGGCAATATAAAAACCTGCTCCGGGAATGTCGTTGGCCAGGCGGAAAGGATCGCTGCTGATGATGTTGACGGCGTTCCGGCCATATTCCTGGAATATTTTTGCGCTGTATGAGGCATTGAGCCCGTATTCCTGCAAGAACTGCATGAGATTTTTTACTGCATGATGTCCTTTCCATGCTTTGGATATTCGGGTCGCCGTTGCCTTACCGATGCCTTCTATTTCAAGGAGTCTTTTGGGATCGTCTTCTATAATTTCAAGGGTCTTTTCTTTAAAGCGGGTGACCATTCTATCGGCCGTTTTAGGGCCGATGCCCTTGATAATTCCGGATTTCAAGTATTTTTTTATACCGTCAACCGTTGAAGGCAGGGTGATTTCAAAGGAATCGATTTTAAATTGCCGGCCGTATTTGGAGTGAGTTTCCCATGAACCTTGGATTTTAAGGGTTTCGCCCGGCATGGCTTCGGCCATGTAACCAACAACGGTCACAGGCGTCTTCGTATTTCGCATCCTTAATTTTGCGATGGTATAATGGTTTTCTTCGTTGTAATAGGTGATGCTTTCCAGGTGTCCTTTAAGGGTTATCATACTCAATGACAAGACTTTAGCTCACTTTTTCTGTTTAATAATCCAGTTGACTGCTTCATAAAGATTTTCAGCCACATGGTCGGGAAAGAGGTTTTTTGCAGCCAGTATTTTTTCGGCCTCTATTCTGTTTCCGGTTTTGACCAGTACGGCATATCCGCATCCGGCATTTTGGGCGCATTCAATGTCTTTTGCACTGTCGCCTACCATGCAAGAGGCTGAAAGGTCAATATTATATCTTTTTTGCGCCTGATAAATCAGTCCTGGTTTTGGTTTACGGCAGTCGCAATTATCTTCAGGGGTATGGGGGCAGTAAAAAATATCCTTTATCCGCCCTCCTTTGGATTGGATTGATTTTTTCAACATGGAAAAAATATATTCAAGCTCGAACAAAGCTGTCATTTTTCGGTTGATAACCGATTGATTGGTAATTACGATGGTGTCAAATCCGTTTGACGTAAGATTTTGAATCGCATCGATACTTCCGGAAATAAACTCAAATTCGGCCCAAGTCTTAATATAATTTGGAGAATCTTTGTTTATAACGCCATCTCTGTCCAGGAAAACAACTTTTTTCGGCATGTTTGGTTTACTTTCTATTCCGCAACGATAAAGGCATTGTGAATTCCGTCCTGAGCCAGCATTTTTTCATACCGGATGGCATCCTTCAGCGTTGAACATTTGCCTATGCGTACCCGGTACAAAATATTGTATCCGTTTTTATAGGGTTTTATGTGTACATTTTTGTATTTCAGGGCAAGCTTGGTTTTAAGCTCTTCTGCATTTTTTCTATTTTCAAAGGCACCGACCTGAAAGGTAAAATTGCCGGTATAATAGTCTATAGATGCATATTTATGGCCGCTCCGATTTTGGGTTTCAGACTTTGAAGGGTCATCTATGGCAACAATTTTTACCGGAGCGGTGCCGGGACCGACGATTCCGATTTTTTTTGCCGCTGTATAGGAAAGATCAATAATCCTTCCGCGAACAAAAGGACCCCGGTCGTTGATTCTGACCACGATCTCCTTATTGTTATTCATATTATGAACTTTGACACGGGTACCGAGAGGCAATGTTTTATGGGCGGCAGTCATTGCATACATGTTATAAATTTCACCGTTTGCAGTTTTTCTGCCGTGGAATTTTTTACCGTACCAGGAGGCTTTCCCTTGCTGACGAAAGCCTCCTGCATGCGCTAGGGGTTGGTAATATTTCCCCATAACTTTATAAGGTTTGGGATGCCCAGGAGGGGTGTAAGGCGGTTCGGATGTTGAGCATCCGGAATTAAAAACCGCCAACAGGATGCAAATAAAATGAATTTTAAAAAATAAAAGAGCGGTTTTTTTAGTCAGGCAGAGATTCATAAATAATTGATCACGGTGCTTTTAAAAGTGCGATTTTTAAAACATCCATCATTTTGTTGACGAAATGGAATTTGATTGTTTTTTGAACTTTTTTGGGGATACCCTCTAAATCCTTTTTGTTCCACTGGGGTAGAATAATCGTTTTTATTCCCGCGCGATGGGCAGCTAAAACTTTTTCTTTTATGCCCCCAACGGGAAGAACGTCTCCCCTTAAAGTTATTTCACCGGTCATGGCAAGATCGTTTTGGGGCGTTTGCTTTGTCAGAAGAGAGACAAGGGAGGTAAGCATGGTTACGCCGGCGGAAGGTCCGTCCTTGGGTATGGCACCTGCAGGAACATGGATGTGTATATCGTGCGACTCGAAAAAATCTTCGGGGATTCCCAGGGAAGGGGCATTTGCCCGAATATAACTTAAAGCTGCGGTTGCGGACTCTTTCATAACATCACCGAGTTGACCTGTTAAGATAAGGCCTTTTCTCCCTTTCATAGCTGTTGCTTCAACAAACAGGATATCACCTCCCGTCTGTGTCCATGCAAGCCCTATGGCCAGTCCCGGGGTCAAAGCTCTTGTTTTTACCTGGGTATCAAAGCGTATGGGTCCAAGATATTTGGAGACGTTTATTACCTTGATTGTTGTGGAATCGATTTCCCCTTCCACTATTTTGCTTGCAACCCCCCGGCATATGGCTTCAATCTCCCGCTCCAGGTTTCTAAGACCGGCTTCTCTGGTATAGCCGGAAATTATACGCTTTACGGTGCCTTTTGTAAAAGAGATTTGATCTTTTTTCAGGCCGTGGGCTTTTCGTTGGCGAGGGATCAGATAGCGGGTTGCAATTTTAATCTTTTCGTCTTCCGTATACCCTAAAAGTTTCAATACTTCCATTCTGTCCTGCAACGCCGGAGGTATGGTATCGAGAATATTCGCCGTCATGATAAACATGACTTTGGAGAGGTCAAAGGGAACATCCAGATAATGATCTGAAAACGAATGGTTTTGCTCCGGATCAAGAACTTCCAGCAGTGCCGCTGATGGATCACCGCGAAAATCGCTTCCAATCTTGTCTATTTCATCTAACATAAAGACCGGATTGTTTGATTCGACTCGTCTGATGGCTTGAATAATTCGCCCGGGAAGCGCTCCGACATAGGTGCGGCGATGCCCTCTTATTTCAGCTTCATCCTTTACACCGCCCAAAGAAATACGGAAAAACTTGCGTCCTAAAGCTTTGGCGATGGAGCGTCCCAAGGAGGTTTTCCCTGTGCCCGGGGGGCCTGCAAAGCATAGGATAGGGCCCTTCGAATCCGGTTTGAGCTTGCGTACCGCAAGGTATTCGATGATACGCTGTTTTACTTTTTCCAGCCCGAAATGGTCTTCATTTAAAATTTTTCTCGCCTTTTTTAGATTAAGTGTATCTTTTGTGCTTTTATTCCAGGGAAGGGATATTATCCAGTCCAGATATGTTGATGCCACCATGTATTCCGAAGTATCCGGATGCATGCGGGAAAGGCGATTCAGTTCCCGCTCGGCCTCTTTTTGGGCTTCTTGAGGAAGTTTTTTTGCTTCTATTTCTTTTCTGTATTCTTCTACTTCAAGATCGGGTTCTTCCTGTTCCCCCAGTTCTTTTTTGATCGCCTCCAACTGCTGGCGGAGGTAGTATTCTCTCTGTTTTTTATCTATCTTTCCCTTGACCTGGGCCTGTATCTTATGTCCGATTTCAAGGATTTCCATCTGATAGTTTACCAGTCTGGTGGCCTCTTTTAATCGTTCTTTTACATCGTGAATTTCCAGGATTTTTTGTTTCTCTTCAACCGTGGAGTTAATGGTGCTGGCAATCATATCGGCCAGCATGCCGGGGTCTTCAATCGATTTTGCCACAGAGCCGATGGTCTGGGGAAGATCAGGAGAAAATTTGACGATCTTGTTATACAAGACGAGAATGTTGGTCATCAGCGCTTCTGTTTCTTTGTCTTTCCCCCCTTTGTCCTTGATAATTTCCACTCGTGCCCGGAGATAAGGCTTCTCCTCTATAAAATCCTTAATCTTGAATCGCTTTAAACCTTGTACTATCAGCTGTGTTACATCATCTTTGTTCTTTGCCATTTTGAGGATCGTTCCGGTTGTGCCGACGGTATATAAATCTTCAGGTTTGTAGTTTTTTTTTGATTCCAAATTCTTGGCTGCAAGGAATCCCAAAACACGATCTTTGGACATGACTTCGTCGATCATCTTTATGGATTCGCCTTGCATGACGACAAGGGGTAAAACCATCTTCGGGAAAAGGATGATGTCAAACAAGGGAAGAATGGGAACTATTTTTGAAATTTTTTCAGGGATTAAATCCTTGGACGGTTGCTCTTTGTTCATGATAAACCTCCGAATATTGATGATTTTTGACGAGATTGTCAATATCGTCTTCAGGATTTTTTACAATGAAACTGAAAGCAAACTGTTTTTGAATTTATTTAAAATCTAACAAATTTTTTATCTTGTTGCAACTTGGATATTTTATACCATTCTTTCGATATCACTTAATCTTTCATAAAGCCTTTTGTACGAAACACGAAAAGGGGTTTTAAGCTCCTGGGCAAAAAGAGATACCTTGTATTCTTCAATCAGCCAGAAGAATTCTTCGACCGCTTTACGCTTTTCTTCTGATGCTGAAGCTGAAAGTCCTTTGAGCATTTCATTCAATTTGTCATTAAAGACATTGATCTGTCTTGCCTTTGTCTGATCTTTTTCAAAGTTTACAACACCTCTTTGTGCACGCAGACCGATTGTTTTTATATATCTTACCAGGTGGATAAGTTTGTTTGTATCGTAAAGCGTTATAAAAGTTTCAGGTACAAGACTTGAGAGTTCTTGTCTTAATGTATTGACAAATTGTATGAGAGTACCGTTGTGTCTGTTTGTGGTTTCCAGTTTGTAAAAAGCAGACCTTGTTTTATGATAAGCCTTAAGAAGATCGCATGCCTTGCTTAATCTTTCCTCTCCGGTTTTAAAAATTTCGGTTTTCATGGACTCGGCATGGGTATAAAAACCATTTTTCGACCTTATGTTGCTGTAAAAAAGGCGGCTGATTACACTTTGGAAAAGCTTCTGTTCAAACCGCTTTGCACTGCCGAAATAATCGGCGTGATGCGCCATCGTTTTGGGTAGAACCAGGTTCTTTTTTAAAAATTTTAAATCCTTTGAAAAATGGATGGTAAAGAGTTCACAAATGCCGTCTTTGTGGGAAGTTATTGCTTTCTCCCTGTTTTCAAAAAGGCGCAGATTTACGCTTGGGTTACCACTGGCATCTTTTTCCAGGCCGGGATAAACCGTCCATTTTTCACTGCTGCTTCCACTGATGTTGATCGCCTCCGGAAGATCCGGGAAGTCCCAGCGGGTTAAACCGGTTCTTTCCCATTTCTTTTTAGCGGCTTCCAATTCGTTGAGGTTGACCTTGTTTGAAATATTCTGTTTTAAAATCGTTTTGTCTCTGCCGGAAACCAGTTCTTTGCCTTTGGGGTCTGTAATCGATATACGCATTTTCAGGTGGTCCGGCAAAAGATGATCAGACCACGCTGAGGCGGGTATGTCCAAACCAAATCGGTTATAAATGAATTTTCCGAGCGCTGAAAGAAGACCGGTATTTGTCTTGGGCATCTCTTTTGTAATGATAGCGACACTTTTTGCCACGGGAACAAGCTCTTTTCTGTATTTTTTGGGGAGCCCCTTTATAAGGGCGGTTATTTTTTCCTCGTAAAGTCCGGGTACAAGCCAGTCTAAAGATGCCGACGGAACCATGGATGCCTCACCCACCGGGACTTTAATGGTTATGCCGTCATTTTTTTTGCCGGGTTCAAAATTGTAGGTATATTCAAATCTTGTATTTCCGTGATTAATTTCATCGGGGAACAAGGAGAGATCTTCTTTATCCGGGAAATATCGTATCAGGTCCTTTGGTTCCATCCGTAAGAACCGGTCATTTCCTTTGTCCTTCAAGAGCTTTCTAAGGGTTCTGATATCGTAGTAAATCGAGTCCAGCTTCTGCCTGTAAAACTCAAACATATCCTCATCGCTGACAAGAATATCCCTTCTTCTGATCTTGTCTTCCATTTTTATTATATCATCGATGAGTTTTTGATTATGTTTCATAAATGAAAACGGATGCTTTACATCACCTTCAACAAGAGCGCTTCGGATAAAAAATTCAGACGCATGGTCAGGATCGATTCTGCCGTAGGAGACGGATCTCTTGGGGATGATGATAAGGCCGTAAAGGCTTACCTGCTCGAAAGCGACGACCTCGCCCCTGTTTTTCTCCCAGTGAGGATCCATATAGGTATATTTGCACTGAAGTTTTCCTGAGTCTTCCAGCCACCGATTATCTATAGTTGCTGCAGTTCTGGCAAAGAGTCGTGATGTTTCGACCATTTCAGCGGCAACGATCCATGTTCCGGCACGGTTGAACAGGGCTGATCCCGGAAAGATCATCACCTCTTTGCCTTTTGCGGCCTTGAAAATATTTTTTTCCTTTTTTACCGCGATATTGGAAAGAAAACCGCTTAAAATCGATTTGTGTATTGAAGCATAAAGCGGACTAAATTCACCGGGTTTTAAATCGGGTATGGGACCGTTTGCCTGCTGCTTTTTGTTCGATATGCCGGACTCTTTTAAAACATCACAAATCTGGGTATGGATATCGCGCCATTCTTTCATCCTTTTAAAAGAAAGATAATGCTTTTTGCAAAACCGTTTCATATCGCCTGTTGTTCTTTTTTTATTGTCGGAACCGTTATCATGAAAGGTATTCCACAGGTTGAGCAGCGTGATAAAATCAGATAAAGGGTCTTTGAAAATGCTGTGTATCCGGTCGGCTTCCAGTGCCTTTTCCGCGGGACGTTCCCGGGGGTCCTGAATGCTCAGGGCAGAGGCGATGACGGTCGTCTCTTTTATACATCCTTGTTCTTGTGCTTCGATGAGCATCCGGGATAATCTGGGATCAAGGGGGATTTTGGCCATAACCCTGCCTTTTTCAGTCAGAGAAAAACCGGGCTGTGCTTTGCCTGTCGTATGCCTGCTGCCTTTTGATTTTTTGTGGTCGGATCCAGGGATGATGGCTCCGAGTTCGGAAAGAAGGGTAAATCCGTCCTTGATGCTTTTCAAGGCAGGTCTGTCTATAAAGGGGAAATCGGATATGTCACCCAGTTTCAATGCGGTCATTTTCAAAATGACGTCCGCGAGGTTGGCCCTTAAAATTTCAGGCGGCGTAAAAAGCGGGCGGTCTTCATAATCCTTTTCGGAATAAAGGCGGATACAGATGCCGTTTTCCACTCTTCCGCATCTCCCTTTTCTCTGGTCGGCGCTGCTTTTCGATATGGCGACGACAGGCAGGGAGGTGGTTCTTGAACTCGGCGTATACCGGGATATGCGGGCAAGCCCGGTGTCTATTACGTATTTAATGCCCGGTATGGTTATTGAAGTCTCCGCAACATTGGTTGCAACAATGATTTTTCTTCCCGACGTCCGTGAAAAGATCTTTGACTGTTCGGAAGCCCCAAGTCGTGCATACAAGGGAAGAATGGACGTGCCCTGCAAAGATCTTCCTTCAAGAAGATCCAAGGTTTCACGGATATCCTGTTCCGTCGGCATGAAGATCAGAATATCGCCAAAGGGACTCTCTCGATGCAATTTTTCAACTGCACTCACAGCCATTTTTACGTGGGTCTGTTCGTTATTTTCTTCGGTTTGAGTTTTTTCTTCCTGCACGGGAAGATAACGCACCTCAATCGGGTATGTCCGACCGGAGACTTGTATGACAGGGGCGTTGTCAAAAGCCTTTGAAAATTTTTCCGTATCAATGGTTGCAGACGTTATGATAAGCTTGATATCTTTTCTTTTCTTTAGAAGGGTCTTTAAGATCCCCAGGATAAAATCGATATTCAGGCTTCTTTCGTGGGCTTCATCCACGATTATGGTGTCGTATTTATTCAGATATTTGTCGTTCTGGGTTTCGGCAAGCAGGATACCGTCGGTCATGATCTTTATGAAGGAATCATGACGGGTCTTGTCTTTAAACCTGATTTTATAGCCGACGGATTTACCGACCTGTTCGCCGAGTTCCTCTGCGATGCGCTGTGCAACGGTAATGGCGGCAATTCTTCTTGGCTGAGTGCAGCCGATTTTACCTTCTATCCCCCTTCCTGCGGCAATACAGAATTTGGGTATCTGCGTGGTCTTTCCGGACCCTGTTTCACCGGATATGATAAGTACCTGATTGTTTGAAATCGCATCGATGATTTCGTCTTTTCGGTCCGTAATCGGCAGGCTTGAGCTATAGGTCGGCTCGGGTCGGTTCTTTTCCCGCCATAGTTTTTTTTGGGCGGAAGTTTTAAGCTGTTTTTCAAGGTCAGAGAGTTTTACGTTTAGTTTTTCATCGGACAGGGACCCTGGTTTACGCTTTAACCGGCTGATTTCACGGTGTGCGGTAATTCTGTCCGTATGAAGGGCCTTGGGTAAAAGGGTCTTTATTTTTTTTAAGGTATTTATATTTTCCGGCAATTTTGTATCCTGTAAAACGGTCATCTTGACACTTTTGTGACTTTTTGATAACAAGTCAGAATCATTATAAATTTTTTTTAAAAAAGGGGGTGTAAATGGGTTCTGTCGACGAACAAATTCTCAGGGCGACCAAAGAGATCGTTGTGAAATTCATTGAGGTCGGAAGGGTTTCTCCCACTAGCTTTGAGGAATCATTCAAAACGATTTACAATACAATCGAAAAATCCGTTAAGGGCGAAAAAGAAAAGCTTGAGGCTGAAAGCACGGAAACAAAACCTAAGCCGGATAAACCGAAAAAGTGAGCTGAAGTGAGACTAATGCGCATCAGCCCAATTTTTACCCCATGCCACGTTTACTTTAAGCGGCACTTTGAGTTCCCATACCCCTTCCATGATATCCGTGACAAGACACTTTACGGTTTCCAGTTCATCAGGAGGGGCTTCCAATACGATTTCATCATGTACGGAAAGAAGCATTGCCGCTTGAAGTTTTTCTTTGTTTAATGCGTCATCCACTTTTATCATGGCCACCTTTATAAGGTCTGCAGCCGTCCCCTGAATAGGTGTATTGATTGCGATGCGTTCGGCAAACTGGCGCAGGTTTGTTCTGGAGCTGTTAATATCGGGCAGAAGACGGATCCTGTCAAGAAGGGTGCTTGTTTTTTTTGTTTTTCCGGCCTCTTTGATTGTCCGGTCTATAAAAGCTTTAACGCCTTTGTATCTTTGAAAATAATTTTCTATATAGGTTTTTGCCATCTTATTGCTGATACCGAGTTCTTTTGCCAGTCGGTAAGCGCTCATGCCGTATATGATACCGAAATTTATAACCTTTGCCTGCCTCCTGAGTTCGGGAGTAATAAAAGACGGAAATACCTGAAATACCTCTGTTGCCGTTCGGGTGTGAATATCTTCATCATTTTTGAAAGACTCTATCAGTATCCGGTCATCCGAATAATGCGCCAGGATACGAAGTTCAATCTGAGAATAGTCGGCTGAAACCAGGGACCATCCTTTTCGGGGAATAAATGCTTTTCGAATTTCTCTTCCTTCTTCGGTCCGGATGGGAATATTTTGAAGATTTGGGTCCGAGCTGCTCAGACGGCCCGTTGCGGTAACCGTTTGATTGTATGAGGTATGAATACGATTGGTTTCCGGATGAATAAGTTCAAGCAGGGCGTCGGCATATGTTGATTTGAGTTTTGCCAGGGTCCGGTGCCTTAAAATCAGGGCAGGGAGTTCATGTTTGGCTGAAAGTGTCGTTAAAACATCGACATCCGTTGAATATCCCGTCTTTTTTTTTGTTTTTTTCTGAACGGGCAGTTTGAGTTTCTCAAAAAGTATCCGCCCCATCTGTTGTGACGACCTTATGTTGAATTCTTCCCCTGCAAGTGAATATATATTTTTTTCAATTTGCTCCAGTTCATGTTCGATGGACTTTGAAAGGGTGCGAAGTCTTTTCTTGTCTACACATATCCCCGTCATTTCCATCTTCATCAAAACAGGAACAAGGGGCATTTCAACGGTTTCAAAAAGTTCCGTAAGTCCTATCTCTTTTAAGTGGGATAAAAGAACATGATAGGCACTAAAGGTGATATCCGCATCTTCACATGCATAGGGAAACGCCTTTTCTATGGGAACCCCGGCAAAACCCGCGGCTTTTTTATTTTTGCCGGTAGCCGATTTTATGACCTCTTTATAGGTAATCATCTGGTGATCGAGAAAATCTAAAGCGATCTGCTCTAAATTGTGTGCCCGCTTTGAAGGGTTGATGAGATAAGAGGCGATCATGGTATCAAAGACAACACCCTTAAGATGGACGCCATGGCGTGCAAGGACCATCCAGTCATATTTAATGTTCTGACCGATCTTTTTGATGTTTCTGTTTTCAAGTACGGGTTTCAGCAGCTTTAAAACCTCTGAAAGTTCAAGTTGTTTGGGTGCGTCGGGATCATCATGGCCGCAGGGAATATAAAATGCTTCATCGGAAGTAACACAAAAGGATAGTCCCACAAGCTTTGCCAACATCGGGTTTTCAGAAGTGGTCTCGGTATCGAGGGCGAATAACCCTGCGTTTTCAAGGCGTTCCACAAGATCGGAAAGTTCCTTCATATGGAAAATCGGCCGGTATTTTTTTTCAGAAAGGTCCGCCTGCCGGGTAAACTCCTTTTGCAGCTGTCTGAATTCAAGCTCCTTAAACAGGTTGTAAAGCTTGCTCTCACCCGTGGTTTGTTGTTTGTATTTATAGGATTCAGGATCAAAGGATAAGGGAACATTGGTATCGATTTTAACCAGTTTTCGGCTCAAAAAGGCTTGATCCTTGTATTGGACAAGATTATCGTGTTGTTTTTTCTTTGTTATCGTATCAACTTTTTCATATAAATTTTCCATGCTCCCAAAGGTTTTGATCAGACACAGGCCGGTCTTCGGTCCGATGCCGGGCACGCCGGGGATATTGTCGGAACTGTCGCCGGTAAGGCCCATGAGATCAATAATCTGGCGGGGTTCAATCCCGAAAGATTCTCGTATTGCATGAATGTCCGTCGTCTTCTCTTTCATGGGGTCCCATAAGATGCTTTTTTCCGTTACCAGTTGCATAAAATCCTTGTCTCCGGTAACCATAACAACGGAAAAGCCCGCCTTTTCCGCCTTACGTGCAAGGGTCCCGATAAGGTCGTCGGCTTCAAATCCCTGCATTTCAATCATGGATATGTTCAACCCCTTGGTTATTTGTTTTATGTATGGGATCTGAACTGCCATATCATCGGGCATGGGAGGCCTATTCGACTTATATTCGGCATATATTTCATGTCTGAAAGTCGGCCCTTTTGAATCAAATACTACGGCTGCATATTCCGGGGTCTTTTCTTCAAGGAGCTTTAGAAGCATCCGGGTAAAGCCGAAAACGGCATTTGTGGGGAGCCCCTTGGAATTGGAAAGTCCGCGGATGGCGTGGTAGGCACGGTGAATATATGCGCTTCCGTCGATCAGATATAATGTTTTTTCTTTTTCCATGATTGTTTAGTGGTTGATCCGTATTAATCCCTGTTTTTTATCAAGTATTTTTCTTGCAATGAATTTTTCTTTTTTAGATAATGGGACATTTATATTCATTTTCTCTTGTGCCTTGGTGCTTTCGTGGCTGAGTAACGACACATGATTTAATCAATTTTTATAACACGAATGAGGCAAAACAACAATACTGCCAAAGGAGTCGTCCAATGAAGCCGGGAGAGATAATTACCGACAATGAAAAGCTAAAGCATCTTTTGGAAAAATCCATAACCATTGCTGTTGTAGGTTTAAGCCCTAATCCGGAAAGAGACTCCAACTGGGTTGCCGTATATCTTAAAAGACATGGCTACAGGATTATTCCGGTTTACCCGGGACAAGGGAAGATATTGGGAGAACGCGCATATCCGTCCCTTGACGATATTAATGAACCCATAGATATTATAAACCTGTTCAGAAGCCCATCCCGGATCATGCCCCATGCACGGGAAGCGGTTCGTCTCAGGCCCAAGGTCTTCTGGATGCAGTTGGGTATCGAAAATCAGGAGGCTGCAAATTTCCTGACAGCGGCCGGTATAGACGTTGTGATGAATAAGTGTATAAAGATAGAATATGAAATACTCTGCCAATAAAAATAAATACAGAGAAAAACGCCGGAAGGCCAAAGAGAAAAATTGTGACTGCTGTGGTAAAAAAGTTCCGTTCTGCTGGAGATGCAGATGCGGGTTCAGTATTTGTCAGGACTGCATGCATGAAAATTTGTGGGGAATGTCCTGTAACGGAATAACCTGGCAGTGTCCGGACTGTGGAGATCAAAACGGATTCGGCAATCAATAAAGAAAAGTGAGCTAAAATGAGCTAAAGTGTGAAGTGAGCTAAAGTTAATGAATCGCTTCGCTCCGTCTTTTTTATATTTAAAATTGATAGAATTCCTCAACTTTAGATCACTTTAGCTCACTTCAAACTTTAATTAAGAGACTAAAGAATCTCTTCAACCTCCTTGAGGTTTTTTATATGAAAATCCGCTGAAAGGGAGGGGTCGCCGTATGCTACAAATGGTATTCCGGCAGCTTTTGCCGCTTTTTCATCCAGCTCCGAATCTCCTATATAAATTACCTGCCGGGGTTCTACTTTAAAATGCTTCAATATATTGACAAGTGAATCCGGGCAGGGTTTAGGTCGTTTCACATCAAAGGCCGTTACAACCAGGTCAAAATATTTTTCAATGCCGTGTTCTGAAAGAATCCGGTTCATCGTGCCCTTGCGATTTGTAGCAATGGCCGTATGGTAAGAGGGCTTGAGCTTTTTTAGCAAGGGCTTTAAATACGGCTCTATCTTCATATATTTGATAAACGGCAGATAACTTACATTTTTACGAAGGTATTCATTAGCCGCCTTGCGTGTCTTCTCATCATCAAAGAGGTGGGCAATGGCATTATCAACGGTGTGCATGTGGACATACTTGAACTGTTCAGGAGTCATCTCCGGTTTGCCGAAATGTTCCAGGAGCCTGTTGTAGTAAATCGTGTTCGCCTGTGTCGTATCAAAAAGGACGCCGTCGCAGTCGAAAGCAACCACTTTAATATCCATCATAAAAGCCTATTTATCCGTCTTATTGATGGGCCTGCCATAAATATTCCCCATTACCCTGATGCTGATCTCCGGCTGGATTTTACTGTCTGTTTTTAAATGAATAATATCGAAATAGCGGCCTATTTCTTTTTTTATGTTTTCAACGGTCAATACGTACTCCGATATTTTTGATTTTTTGAATTCCTCTATCTTGTAACGGATATTTTTCCCTTGTTTTGCAGTGACGTTAACAATTTTGAACGGATACTTTTTTTCAGGGATAATGCTTACCGAAGTTTTCAACTCCTTGCCGACACAACCGGCAAGTCTTATTCTGTTCGGGGTAATGGAGGCAAATTTTTCGACCATGCCCGAAATCGTCAAATGAATTATCGGGCGATTCTTATCATTTGTTTCTACTCTGATGTTTTTCTTGAGTCTTTTCCCACCATAGTACTTTGTATTGAGCTTAAGAGTGATCTTTCCCTCACCGCCGGGAGGGATTTGTCTCGTATATGAGACCGCCGTACACCCTCAGCCGGTCCTGACTTTTTTAATATCCAGTACGGCGTCCCCTTTGTTTTGTATGATAAAATCATGTTTTATCTCAAAACCTTCCGGCACCGGCGCAAATTCGTATTTATCCCGGGACAAAAAAGTGGAAGGTGATTTGATTGATTCTTTTTCTGCGCTTATGGAATCTGTTGCGTAAAAAAAAGTGCATACAAAAAACAAAGCAACAAAAAATTTAAACTTCATAAAGAAAACTCCTTTAAAAAATTAAGAACATCGTTATTTAATGTCAAGGCGTATCCTTTATTTTAATTTGTTTGATTTCAAAGGTATGGGTATCAAAAAAACAGAATCCGGGCAAGCCGTCTTTACCCATTATTTCGCCCGGATTTAAAAGAAGGGTTTGACCGATTTGTTTCTTCAGGTATTTGTGGGAATGGCCGAAGCAGACGATTTGATACTTACCACCGGCTGCCAGACCTTCTGCCACATCTTTATAATGGGTAAATCCGATTTTAACACCCTCCATATCAATTTCACCGATCATGCCGTGAAGTGTAATCTTTTTTAAAACAGTGAGAGAGGCCTTTGTCAACTGGTACTGGTCTCCGTCATTATTCCCGAAGACCCCGTGAACCGGAATTCCCCCTTCTTCAAGTTCTGTAAGCATAAACGGGGCAACAAAATCACCGCAATGAATTATCATTCCCGCATTCTCTTGCTTGATAATTTTCAATGCCTTGCGCAGATTCCATATGTTGTCGTGGGTATCGCTCATCACCGCAATAATCATAATCTAAGTACCTAATCAAAAGTTGTTCATCATAATAAAATGGTTGCGGATTAAAGACACTTTACCATGAAAATTACATTCAAGCTGAAAGCTCAAAGAAAAATAAGGGCTTATGCATTCACCAACCTTTCAGCTTTGAGCTTGGGACTAAAACGTTATGCCATGGTCGAACAATTTTTCAAAATGTTTTAAAGTTTTATTGGCTTAAATCGCATCTTTTCCTTTTTCACCGGTGCGTACTCTGATCGCTTGTTCAACGGGGAAAACAAAAATTTTGCCGTCGCCGATTTTTCCGGTGTTTGCTGCCTGCCGAATTGTCTCAACCGCTTCATCTGTCCTGCTTGACTCGATGATGATTTCCACCTTGACTTTGGGAATGAAATCAACGACATATTCAGCTCCACGGTAGATTTCCTTGTGACCTTTTTGACGTCCGTAACCCTTAACCTCGGAAACCGTCATTCCCTGAATACCGATTTCATTTAAGGCTTCTTTTACATCGTCCAGTTTAAAGGGCTTGATAATCGCTTCTATTTTTTTCATATAAAATTCTCCTTTTGTGTTGCAAATCCTCTAAAATACAAACAACTTGTTATGTGTCAACAGGTTTTGGCAGCACTTCTTCAATCGCTGTCTTGATTGCCTTGACATTGCCCGGTGAATCAACTTTTTGTCCGTCGAAATCTCTGACATAAAAGACATCCACCACCTGGTCGACTTTGGTAGAAATTTTAGCGATCCAAACATCGAGTCCGCATCTGAACAGGGCATCCGTGATATTGAAAAGCAGTCCGGGGAAATCGTAAGTGAAGACTTCAATAATGGTAAAAAAACTGGAAGTCTTATTGTCAACTTCTACGCGATGGGGTCTCTCTAATGTATATGGCCGGTCGGATCGATAAACCGGAATTTTTTTGCGCAATGCTTCTTTCAGGTCCAGATCGCCTGATAAGGCGGATTGGAGATTCTCTTTGGCACGCGCCCATTTTTCATCTTCAAAAATCTGATCCAGGGGAGGCTTGACATTGAAAATGTCAAGGGCAATATTATTCCGCCATGTGTAAACCTGTGCGCCGATAATATCAATGTTGTTCAAGGTGAATACGCCTGCAATTTTAGAGGATAATCCGGGAGAGTCTTTAGCACAAATCGTTACTGTTCTTGTGTTTGATTCACTGTCCTTTGCCACTTCCCAGACAAATTCGGCATTTGACAGAAGCTTGTACAATCTAATGTGTTCAAGGATATCATCTGCGGAAGTGTACAGAAGGTATCTTGGGGACATAAGGTTCAAACACGCTTTTATATCATCTCTGTCTTGGGGCGTAAGGGTTGAACTTAAGATTTTATTTTTTTTCTCTTCAACAGCTTCAACCGCCTCTGTAGTGGCCAATTCCCCTTTTTCCAGAATACTCAGGACCTTGAAAAAAAGTTCCCTTAAGAGAGTTGAAGTCCAGTCATTCCAAGCTTTTGGTCCTGTGGAGATGGAATCGGCAACGGTTAGCAGGTAAAGCATTTTTAATCGCTCGGGGTCCTTTATTCTTCTTGCACAAAAAACAGCTGTCTCCTCTTCATTGACATCTCTTCTCGTTGCGGTTTTGATCAAAAGCAGATGTTCTAAAACCAAAAAGGATACGGTTTCAATATCGGCAGGCCGTAAGCCCGCTCTTGAAAGTATGGATCGAACAATTACAGCACCTTTTTTTGAATGCCCTCCGCCTGAATCCCCCTTGCCGATGTCATGAAGAAGAGCTGCCCAAAGGAGCGGTTTTCGATTGGAAAGCTCCTTATACAGGTCATGGCATAATTGGTCCTCACCGGTCTTTTCAGGCTCGCCGAATTTTTTTACTGCTTGAACCGTCCGCAAAGAATGCTTGTCTACGGGATAGAGATGATATTCGTCGTACTGAATACGATTAACGATTTGTTCTATTTCGGGTATGAACTTTGTCAAAAAGCCCGTGTTTAACATTTCATTCAATACATTAAACGGTGAGGGCGGAGCGGCTAAAATACGTTCAAAAGTTTTGATGCAGGAAGCACAAGACCTGAAATTGTCGTCAACAAGATAGCCGAATTCTTTTATAACCCGCTTGGCCTCGGCACTCAAGGGGATTTTTAAGCGTGAACTCTCTTCAAAAATTTTGATCAGAAGTTCGGGTGAATGGAGTACTTGTTCGGAAGAAGTAATGTTCAACATATCCTTTATGATTTCCAGCCCGTTTATTTTGGTCAGCTTGTTTTTGAGGGTTAACTTTTTAGGAGAACCCAGTTCGGCAAGGAATATAAGGTTATGCTCTTTGATGAATTCCATCCGGCCGTGAAGCTCTCCTAAAAAAATTTCTACGGGTTCCTGGCCGTTTTCTTTTTTGAAGCCCAAAGCATCGGCAAGCTTTATCTGGTATTCAAAGTTAAGCTGATCGCATTTTCTGCCGGTCAGATGATGTAATCGGTTTCTTACGTTCCATATAAATGAGAGTGCTTTGGTTAAGGTTTTAAAGTCTGCATATGACAGGTAGCCGTTATATTCGAGATCTCTGGGGCGTTTGAGGTCGGATTTTATCCGGGCGATCCACAGCATGGTGTGGTAGTCTCTCAAACCGCCCTGGCCCTCTTTCAGGTTGGGTTCAAGAAGGTATGTAGAGTCTCCGAAACGCAGATGTCGGTCCTCGTTTCTTTGCACAAGCCATCTTATTATTTCTCCGGATCGGCCGGAAACGATTTTTTTCCTGAGCAGGGTCGTGATTTCCGTATACAACTGGGACATTCCGCATATAAAACGGGCATCCAAAAGAGAGGTAAGAACCTCAAAGTCTTTTCTTGACAGGTTTATGGATTCATTGAGGGAACGGGTGGCGTAACCCACATCAAGTCCGATATCCCACAGTGGATAAATAATCTCTCGAACGAGTTCCTCGGCCTCATCAGGGAGTTTTTTGCTGAAAAGTAAAAGAAGATCGACATCGGAATAAATACACTGTTCTTTTCGTCCATAGCCACCCAGAGCGATCAAGGCATAGGGATTCTTGCTGAAATTCATCTTGGGACCGATGATGCTTTTTTCAAAGCTCTTGCAAAAATAATCATCTAAAAGCCCGGCGTTTTTATATAGAAAATCCGGCTCTTTCCCTTTTAAAAGACTTGAAATCAGCTGCTCCCTTTTTTGTTTCAGAAACTTTGATTCTTGCTTGTATATGTTTTTCATCATAAACGCGGCAAGAGACCCCGTCTGAATCTTTGATTCAGGCGGGGAGGGATACCGCCCTCCTTTCTGTTAATAAAGTATTTGCTGATTCCAACAATGTGCAGTCTTTTGCCTTTGCTGATGTATGAATGTTCGTTCCATCCAGCTTCCGTAAGGCGAAATACCCCGTCTTTCGACGGCCAAAAATAAAACACTCGATCCCATTCCATAGAACTTTGTCGAATCGTTGAAAAGCATGAATGAAACGTGGAGCGGTATTCCTGATATGACTTCGGATACCTTTAAACAGCTTTCGGTTACATTTACGAACCTGTTTGCTGAAAAACATATTGGAAAGTCGTCTTTGACCGTTTCCACCTGCAATTACATATGCATCAAGAACGTGAGATTTTTGCAATTTCTGCTTAATCCGGTGATGCTTTGTAATGTATCCGTAAGTATGCGATACCGTATTGCCGGACTCTTTAAGTTGATTAACCAGTTTCCAACGAACCGTTGACATAAAGGTTTCAGCCTTAAAGCCGTTTGTGGCTTTAACTTTCAGTTTAATTTCACCCTTATGGTATTTCTTGTGACAAGTTTCGCAAAAGGTAATCAAATTATCCGGCCGATTTCTGCCGATTTGTCTTGAAATAATGTGGTGAATATTCAAAATCGGATCTTTGGATTTACCCTTGCATTACTGACAAATATGATTGTCTCGGTGAAGTATGTATTGCCGGACATTCCAAAATCCCAATTGTTCGCCTTGTTGATATTGCTTGCTTTGGATATCAGGATTTTTGATTTTCTGGATATCAAAACCCGCCACTTCAACGACAATGTTTGAAATCGGCAGAATTTTTTTAACTCGTTCAACGACTTTGATATGAGAATCGAGCTTATGTTGAATGGAAGGGGCTAACCAGCCTTTTTGCTTGTTGCCTCGATTTAAAAACCTGGGTTTACGATAACGGGTTTTACGATATCTCCGAAATCGCCTGTATTGCCGTCGTTCTGAATGAAGTTTAACCATATCCGTTCGTAATTG
>JAUUWG010000190.1 GCA_030589165.1 Desulfobacterales bacterium | reverse complement strand
ACCAATTTCCTTGCATGGGGTGATCTTCCTGAAAGCGATAAAGAGCCTGAAAGTCTTTACATGCCAAGGGGCATAATAATGAATCAGAATATTGGTGGCGTTAAGATGTCCGATCAGAAAATGGTTACCGAACACGTTGCCCGGTCATGGTATGAAAAGGGTGATCCAAAACACCCCTTTAAAGGTGAGACAAAGCCGTTAAAGGAAAACCCAAAATACAGGCCCGGCGGTGGAAAATACTCATGGTTCAAGGCGCCTCGTTATGATGGCGAACCATGTGAGGTCGGCCCGCTGGCAAGGGTACTGGTTGCTTTCGGCAATGGCCACAAAGACATCAAACCAATCGTCGAAGGTGTTCTAAAGAAACTTGGAATTGAGCCCAAGCACCTGTTCTCAACCCTTGGACGGACTGCTGCTAGAGGCATTGAAACTGTTGCCATCGGCCGGAGAATGCAGGGATGGGTTCTTGACCTGGTTGAAAATCTGAAAAAAGGTGACACCAAAACCTATCAACCCTGGACAATGCCTAATAGCGGAATGGGCGTTGGCTTAAATGACGTTGCAAGGGGAGCTTTGGGTCACTGGATTGAGATCGAAAATAAAAAGATCAAAAACTACCAGTACGTGGTACCTTCAACATGGAATCTGGGACCTCGGTGCGAAAAAGGAAAGCTGAGTCCGGTGGAAGAGGCACTTATCGGTACTCCGATTGCAGATCCTAAAAAACCACTTGAGGTTTTGCGAACAGTTCACTCCTTTGATCCATGTATCGCATGTGGTGTCCACATTATAGATCCTGATTCCAACGAGGTCTATAAGATTAAAGTGTGTTAATAAAAAAGTAACCGTTTACGGGTTCAAAGGTTTACCCGCCTTTGGCGGCGCCATAGGCGACCAGGGTTCAGGGGTTCAAGGTTGCATTCTTGTCCTTAACCCTGAACGTTGAACCCTGAACCTGTGAACGGCTACATAAAAAACTTTATTTCTTTCAGCCTCCTAATACAAGGAGGCTGAAAGAACTTTAAATGCCGGCCGGTTTGCTGTCATTTTTACCCTCCTGCTTGTATTTCCGAAAAAATACGTGGTAAAAAAATGAACTCACAACAAATCATGATTTTAGGCGTAGGCTGTATTCTTTTTTCCGATGAAGGCTTTGGTGTGCGTGTTATAGAAAAAATCCAGCAAAATTATACATTTCCTGACAATGTGACTATTGTTGACGGCGGGGTTTTGGGAGTCAATCTTTTAGGTGTAATATCGCAGCCGGATCATCTGATCGTTGTTGATGCCATCAGGAATAAAGGAAATACAGGAGATCTGTATCGACTGGAAGGGGATGCAATTCCCGAGCGTATCAGGGCAAAAAATTCTCTTCACCAGGTAGATTTTCTCGAAGCATTAACCCTTTGCCAGGCACTGGACAAAGTTCCGGAAACTGTAATAGTCGGTATTGAGCCTGAGGATATTGAGACGCTCAGCATTGAATTAACGCCTGCAATACAAAAAAAAGTTGATCCCGTGATTGATATGGTTTTGTCTGAGCTCGATCGCCTGGGTGTATCCTATAAAAAAGGAGCAAATAAAAATGTGCCTTGCAATCCCATCTAAAATTATAAAAATTGAAAACGGCATCGGCACCATAGATGTTGACGGTGTAAAAAGAACGGCAAGTCTGCTCCTTGTCGAAGATGCGTCAGTTGGCGATTATGTCATAGTTCATGCAGGCTTTTCCCTGCATAAGATTGATGAAAAGGCTGCAATGGAATCGTTGAATATCCTTAATGAGGCGGCCGCTTTTGTAGATGAGAGAGAAAAGAGGATTGACAGCGATTGACTATGACCGAAGATTATGTTGCCAGAAGACTGGAAGCAAGCGGCATTGTGCAGGGGGTAGGTTTCAGACCTTTTGTCTATCAACTGGCAAAGAAGTATGATTTAAAGGGAGATGTTGCCAACACTTCCGCAGGTGTGACTATTTTTATCGAGGGAGCCTTAAGTAATATTGAGTTCTTTTCTCAGGATCTCGCCCAAAAAAATCCGCCTTTGTCCTGCATCACTAAAATTTCGGTTTATCCCGAAGCCGTAAAAGATATTAAAGGATTTACCATTTCAAAAAGTAAAAATTCCATTGGTAAATCAGCTCTTATTTCTCCTGATGTATCTGTTTGCGATGATTGTCTCCGGGAACTTTTTGACCCAACCGACCGGCGCTACCGATATCCATTCATTAACTGCACAAACTGCGGTCCCCGTTATACCATTATCGATGATATTCCGTATGACCGGCCGAAAACTTCTATGAAGCATTTTAAAATGTGCTTGAAGTGTCAGGCCGAATATGATGACCCGGAAAATAGAAGGTTTCACGCCCAGCCAAATGCCTGCGATGTTTGCGGGCCTCATGTGACTTTATATGATAATACCCGCAGGAAAATTGAGGCCGAAAGCCCGATTGAAAAAACCGCAGCTCTTTTGAAACAGGGATTTATCCTGGCCATAAAGGGCCTTGGCGGCTATCACCTTGCAGCAGATGCGGAAAATAGTGATGCCGTCACACTTTTAAGAAAACGAAAGCATAGAGAAGAAAAACCCCTTGCTCTCATGTCTGTCGATATAGAGCATATTTTAAGATATGCCGATATCAAACCGGAAGAACAGGCGCTTCTTACATCAATCCAGCGTCCCATCGTTCTCTTGAAAAAAAAGCAGCCCGGGACACCTGATTTTAAACCCCTGGCTGATGCAGTTGCACCGGGAAACAGGTATTTTGGTGCAATGCTTCCCTATACTCCGCTCCATTATCTTCTTTTAAGCCAGGGATTAACCGGACATGATTTTACCGCACTGGTAATGACCAGCGGAAACATGAGTGAAGAGCCGATAGCCATTGATAATGATGATGAATTC
>JAUUWG010000117.1 GCA_030589165.1 Desulfobacterales bacterium | reverse complement strand
TTCCATATAAAATTTTACGGTGTTTTGAAATTATGTTCGACGGTAGGGTAACGTTTCAGCACAAAGCCGAAAGATCGGCTATCTTCTTACCTTGACCTTTACCTACTATTTCTTATTTTATGTTATTAATCTTAGGATCGCGGACCAAAATCCTTGGCAATCTTCGATCAATCCACGATCCTTAAACGAGGTAGCCATGAATCGTATCAAAAAAATATTTTCGATCTGCACGCTTTTTATTTTTCTATCCGGTATGTTTTTTCCGGACCGAGTATTCAGCATCACAATTAAACAGGAAATAGATCTGTCTCGTGAGTTCATGAAATCGGTTTCCCAAAATTGTGAATTTGTCAAAGATCCGTTTATCGTCGACTATGTAAACAAGGTGGGCCAAAAAATTGTTTCTGCCCTTCCCCCTCAACCTTTTACCTATCACTTTTATGTAATCAAGGAGGATGACTACAACGCTTTTGCAAGCCCGGCCGGTAATATCTTTATTAACAGCGGCCTCTTTGAGGCAATGGAAAATGAGGAAGAACTTGCCGGAATACTGGGACATGAAATAGCTCACGTTCAATGCCGGCACATTTCCGATATGATAGACCGATCAAAAAAAATCAGCATAGCAACGCTTGCCGGCCTTGCGGCAGGGATACTCCTTGGAGCCGGCGGTGCGGCAACGGTCGGCAATGCCGTAACAGTCAGTACAATGGCTGCCGGTCAATCCCTGGGGCTTATCTACAGCCGGGAACACGAAATGCAGGCGGACCAGATCGGATTGAAATACCTTACTAAAGCAGGATACTCCGGCGCAGGCCTGTTAAAAATGCTCAAAAAAATTCGAAGCAAAAACTGGTTCGGCACCGAACAGATTCCCACTTACCTTAAGACCCACCCTGCTGTAGAGGATCGCATTGCCTACATCGACCTGTGGCTTGAAGGATACAAAAACGACATCAATCAAGAATCCATGATACCCCCGGACGACTTTCTCTGGGCTCACACCAGGCTGATTGCTGTTTGTGGGGAAGAAAGCACCGCTTTAAGGAAATTTAAAACCGCCATCAATAAACGTCCGGAAAACCCCATGGCAAATTACGGATACGGGCTGATTCTGGCAAGGACAGGCAAACGGGAAGAGGCAATCACCCACCTTAAAAAAGCACTGAAGAAAAAGCCTTTTGATCCTTATATTTTAAAAGACATAGGGAAAGTTTATTTTTTAGCGGGCCGATATCCCGAAGCATTAAATGCTCTGGAAAGTGCTGCAAGAATTGCACCCCATGATGATCCGGAAGACCTTTTTCTTATCGGCCGCACACAGATGGAACTCGGGTTGCTCCAGAAAGCCGTATTCACGTTTGAAGATCTTGCAGCAAAAAAACCGGATCATAAAAAGGCATTCTATTTTCTGGGTAAAAGTTACGGCAAACTGGGAAGGCTTGCAGAAGCTCACTATTATTTAGGCGTATACCATAAAAACAGAAAAGACTTTAAAAATGCCCTGTTCCATTTGAACAGAGCATTAAAAAAGACCAATGACCCCAACAGAAAACTTGAGATAGAAAAAATGTTAAAAAAAATAAGAAAAGGCGAATCACAAGCAAAGGAAACCGGAAAAGTGAGCTAACCGCTCAACTCCTTTGAACGGTTGGCAGCCGCGACAATCGCCTCGACGATTCTTTCTTTGACCCTGTTACCCTCCAGGACCTTGAACGCCGCTTCCGTGGTGCCGCCTGGAGACGTAACCTTTCGACGCAGCACTTCGGGAGATTCATTTTTTTCCTCCATGAGTTTCAACGCACCTTTCAGGGTGGCAAGGGTCAGTGTTTCAGCATCATCCGCATCGAGTCCCAACTCAATACCGGCAGCAATCATGGATTCAATCAGATAAAAAACATAGGCGGGACCGGAACCGGAAAGGGCTGTAACTGCATCCAGGTCCTTTTCCTTAAATTCTATGACCTTGCCCATCGCCTCCAGAATAGTTCGGGCAATCTCGATTTCTTCGGCTGTGGCATGGCTGTTCGGGCTCATTCCGGACATACCGGCCAAAACAAGGGCCGGAGTATTGGGCATCACCCGTATAACAGGAAGTCTTTCCTGATCTTTTTCATCCAGGGAGGTATAAAGCAGGTTTTCAATCTTATGTATTGGGATCCCCGCTGCAATGGAGATCACCAGCTTTCGCTCCGGTACGGCATAATTTTGCTGTGCGGCAATTTGAGAAAGAAGTTGATCAATTTGCTGCGGTTTGACAGCTATGATGACAATATCGCATTCGGAAAAAAGCTTGAGATTATCCGTCATGCTGCAAACACCGTACGTCCGGCTCAGGATATCGAGCCGTTCCTCACTGACGTCGCTGATATATACCCTGGCCGGATCGGCAATACCGGATTGGATAATCGCCCCCGCAAATGCTTCCCCCATATTCCCAGCGCCAATCAAGCCTATTTTCTTGTTGATTTTTTTCACGTTGTCTCCTTTTTTATGCCACGTAAAATCACGGCATAATTTTTTTCATTATTGAATATATTTTTTCTATAGCGCTTTTAAGAGGCTCTTTTTCTCTTTTTCACTCAGATAACGCCAGGCGCCTTTGGCAAGCTTTCCAAGCCTTATATTTGAAATCCTTATCCGCTTAAGGCTTGTTACCCGATTACCCATTTTCTCTACCATACGACGAATCTGCCTGTTTTTGCCTTCTTTCAGCACGATGAGAAAGCGTTTTGAGGAAATCCTTTTGATCTGTGCCGGCCGGGTCTTTGTGCCCATAATCGGCAACCCTTTTGCCATCTGCTTCAGGGCGGCATCGGATATGTTTTTTTCTACGGTAACGTCATATTCCTTTTCATGGTCAAAGGAGGGGTGAGAAAGCCGGTGATGAATTCTGCCGTCATTGGTCAAGAGCAAAAGCCCGCATGAATCCTTGTCAAGCCGCCCCACCGGGTAGACACGTTCGGGAATGTCGATCAGATCGAGAACAATTTTTTCACCTGGCTGGTCGCAGGTGGTAACATAGCCTTCGGGTTTGTTTAAGGCGATATAAAGCAATTCCTCTTTGGCCTCTATACACCTTCCTTGAAATTCCACCCGGTCTTTTTCCGGATCGATCTTTGTTCCCAGTTCAGTAACAACGCTCCCGTTGACCTTGACAAGGCCTTTTTTTATGTATTCTTCTCCTTTTCTCCTGGAACAGACGCCGGCCATTGAAAGAAATTTTTGTAACCGCACACTTTCCTGTTTTTCTCCTTTTGTATGTTCATGATGATCATTTCTCATTTTCAAGATCTATAATCCGCATTTATCTTAACATAGTCGATGGAAAAATCGCAGGTAAAGACCGAAGTTTTCCCCTCCCCCATATGCAAATCAATCAGTATGGTAAATTCAGGTTTCTTAAGGACCTTTGTCGCCTTAGCCTCAGCAGCATCTCCACATCCCATGCCGTCTTTGACCATCAAGACATCATCAAAAAAAATATCGACCCGGTCCGGTTCCAACGCCGCTTTCGCCCGGCCTGCTGCAGCCAGAATCCTCCCCCAGTTGGCATCCTCTCCGAAAAGCGCCGTCTTTACCAGGTTTGAATGAGCAACCGTATCTGCAACCCGATATGCATCCTGATCGGACACTGCACCCTTTACGGCGACTTCAACAAACTTGGTGGCACCTTCGCCGTCTTTTACCACCATTTTTGCCAGATCCATCAAAACATCATTCAGAACACTTTGGAAAGATTCAATATGGGAAGGTTCTTTTACGACCGCTCCCGACAACCCGTTTGCCATGAGCAGAACCATATCGTTTGTACTGGTATCACCATCTACGGTAATCCGATTGAAAGATCGCTCAACACCCGCCAAAAGCATCTGCCTCAGCACGTCTGAATCCGCCTTTATATCGGAACAGACAAAGCACAACATGGTGGCCATATCCGGACGTATCATACCCGATCCTTTGACTACGCCGGTGATGGTAAAGGTTTTCCCCTCCAATTGACCCTGCATGGAAATCATTTTAGGGACCGTATCCGTCGTCATTATCGCCTCGGCAAAATCAGAAAACCCTTCGGGCGTCATGGATTCAACAAGCCCGGGCACGGCTTTTTCAATCTTTTCAACAGGAAGCGGTTGACCGATAACACCGGTTGACGCCACAAGAACCAGATCTTCAGTGATTCCAAGCGCTGAAGCGGCAAATCTTGTCATGGCCTCGGCATCCTTCATCCCCTGTTGTCCGGTACAGCAGTTTGCATTACCGCTGTTGGCGATAACGGCCCGGCACACGCCGGATTTAATCCGCTCCAGGTCAAGGATTACAGGTGCCGCCAAAATTTTATTTTTGGTAAATACCCCGGCGACATTCGCCTGAACCTCCGAGTAAATAATTCCAAGATCTTTTTTCTCTCTTTTTTTCAGGCCCGAAGCAACCCCTGCTGCCTTAAATCCCTGGCACATTATATTTTTCATGTTTACAGTTCCATAATATTTTAATAGGATTTATAATTTTTTGATATTCAGCAATTCTAATTTTGACATTTTGTAGATTAAGCGGCGAATTTACCCAAAATTGTTGGGTTTCGCTATCACTCAATCCAATCTACGTGATATTCATTTACCCAAATTAGAATTCCTGCTTGATATTAGGGACTCGGAAAAAATAAAGTGTCCCAGATAGTGCTCATGTTTAGGATCGTGGATTAAATAAATTGATCAAAGATTGCGAAGGATTTTGGTTCGTCTTCAAGGCGCGTCAAAGGGCGCATACTTTCCGTATGTGTCCTTTGACGCAACGCAGGAGACGGACCAAAAGACAAGCAAGATTGC
>JAUUWG010000075.1 GCA_030589165.1 Desulfobacterales bacterium | reverse complement strand
CTGATAGTATAAGATGTCAAGGATTAAAATGGGCTTATGCTCAAAATAATATCAAATCGGAAGGAATATTTTGGAAATGTCTGAATGGTGATTGTTTCGTAAAAAATAAAAAATCACTTTTTACGAAACGTTTTAAGTTTTAGGATTTAAGTTTTAAGTATTAGTTAAAACAGATAATATCATTAACATAAAACTTAAAACATAACGCCTAAAACCTGATGAATTCGACTTTTTACGAATTCACCAATGATTCTCCGATAGCATCAAAACAGAGATTGAAAAAACAAATCGACCCAGTGAGCCTATCCCAAAGGGCCGATTTGCGACTATAGAGGATTTTACAGCATCAAATGGAGGTGCGATGCCAAGTTTTGTATCCTCAGATGCTATAATCCTAATGCAAACTACATGCCATTATTTCTGCTATGTAAAATGTTTTCTAGAACGGATGCCATACCTTTTCATTCGATTCCAGACGGTCACCCGTGTGATTCCCAGGATTTCAGCCGCCCTGGTCTGATTGCCTTCGGTTTGTTCCAGCGCATCCATAAGCAGTTTTTTCTTAGCTTCGTTTTTGTCGGGAATGAACTGTTTTTTTTCAGAAAATAGTCTGATGTCTCCGGTAATGTCCGGAGGTAGATGATTGGGATGGATCTGGGGTCCCTGGCATGTTACGAAGGCGTATTCCATGGCGCTTTTCAGTTCACGAACGTTCCCCGGCCACTCGTAATTCATCAGGATATCCATACCCACATTGCTGATTCCCTTGATGGGCTTATCGTTTTTTAAAGAAATTCTTCTGAAAAAGGTCTCGGCCAGCAGGGGGATATCCCCCCGCCTTTCCCGGAGCGGCGGAATGGTAATGGGGATAACATTGATTCGGTAATACAAATCTTTCCTAAACTTTCCGTCTTCCACCATCTGTTTAAGATTTCGATTGGTGGCCGTAATGACTCTTGCATTTACGTGGACCGGACGGTTGTCGCCCACCCGTTCGATAACTTTTTCTTCTAATACTCTGAGCAGCTTGACCTGGGTCGTGAACGGCAGATCTCCGATTTCATCCAGAAAAATATCGCCTTCCGATGCTTCCTCGAATCGGCCCGTACGGCCCTGCTGTGCGCCGGTGAACGCTCCTTTGACATGTCCGAACAGCTCGCTTTCCAGCAGGTTTTCATTCAATGCCGCACAATTGACCTTGATGTACGGTTTGGTTTTCCGGGAGTGGTTCATGTGAATAGCGCGGGCAATGAGCTCCTTGCCGGTGCCGCTCTCCCCGAAAATAATCACGGGGGCGTCCGACTGGGAGGCATTGGTGATCATGTCGAAAACCTGCTGCATTTGGGAAGAGGCGCCGATGATGCCGTGAAAATTATCATAATGCCGAAGTTCGCGCTGAAACGCCTCGATTTTTAAATCCTTTTCAACCAACTCCGTGATATCCGTCAAGGTTTCAACAGCTCCCATCTGACTGCCCTCCCCGTCATAAAGCAGAGAGGCATTCTTAAGGACATGCGTGTAGCTTCCATCTTTTTTTGTTATGACGCACCGGGTCATTTTGAGGTTTCCCTCTACGAACAACCGGCACAAATGTTTTTTATTCTCGCTACGCAAAATTTCGCACCGGTCGCAGTTTAAAATGGTGCATGGTTTCCCAATGAGTTCCTCTTTTTGGTAACCGGTGATTCTCCCCAGAGCCTGGTTTGCCGAAACGATGGTCCCGTCCATGTCGACAATCATCACTCCGTCTTGAATCGCATTGACCACTGTTTTCCAGTATTTGTTCAATTCGTGTTCAATCATCATTAATGTTCCTGTTAAATTTTAACATATGTTAATTTATTATCTTTAACACTTTAACAGTAAGTCTGCAACAAATATTTTTAAGTTTGGGAATGAATTCGGCAATTAAACATAAAATGTTCATAGCAAATAAATAAGTCTAAAACCCTTGAATAAAAGATATAATTGATATCAGCTTTATTTGGCCGATAGAATTAATGCCAGATTTAAGGTTTGTCGAGCTCTATGGCATCACTATTGCTAAGTCTTTAAAGTTATATCATCAAAGAGGTGTCGATTGGAACAAGCAGCGCGGTATAAACTGGATCTTCGAGGGGCTTCCGTAACATTAAGGGATGAAACGATTGGAAGATGCTGAAAAAAAATCTGACAGGGTGCTTGATTTGCGTGGATGGAGTTGCCCCTGGTGCATTTTAAAAGCAAAAAGCCTGCTCAAGCGAATGAGTACGGGTCAGATTCTCGAGGTGCTTAGCACCGATCCTGAGGCACAGATTAATTTTCCCCTGATTTTAAAAAAGAGCAAGGACAGGGTTATAAAGGTGGAAGAAGATAAGGAGTATTTCCATCTTTTTTTACTTCGTGGATGATTGCAAGTGCAATATAAACCCGCATTTAGCAGGCGGCAAACGTTAACTTTAAGTGAAAATAAGGAGGTTTATCATGACAGATGTAGATCTTAGTACAGTCGAAATAGCTGAAACCGTAGATGCAAGGGGCAGCGCATGTCCAGGACCTCTTCTGGAAGCCAAAAAGGGAATCGGCAAAGTAAAAGTTGGTGAGATTTTGGAAATTTTCTCAAACGATGCCGGCACAAGAGTCGACATTCCCGCATGGTCTAATAAAGTAGGTCATGAATATCTCGGGCTAAAGGAAGCCGATGGTTACGACAAACACTTTGTCAAAAGAAATAAATAGGCAGGAAAATCATGACGTCACTGGAGCATAGCCAAAGAGAAGGAAAGATCCTGATTCTAGCGACTGAAACCTGTGCTTATCCCGGCGCAGATTCAGTAGGACAAGCGCATTCAAGTTATCCTACTAATACTTTTATACTCAGGGTGCGGGCACCTGTTCTTTTTCCGGAGCAGTTCTACCTTGATTGTTTTAAAAAGGGGATTAGCGGTATTATCATCATGTCATGCGGTGAAGAGTGCCCATATGATGGTGCGTACAAAGCCATGGCAACGAGACTGGACAGGGTGTACAAAATGATGAGGCAGCAGGATCTGGATATCCGTAGACTTCGCCTGACAGCGATCTGTACGGTATGCAACCGGGCTTTTCTCAACGAGGTAAACCTGATGAACACATTGCTCCAGGAAATTGGGCCACCGCAGATGGCACAAAACTGACGGTTCATACTATTTGGTTTGCGGGATTTTTGACTAACCTGAAGTCATATCTCTCGTGCAACCCTTTAACGTTGAGACCGCAGGGGGGAAGGAATGAATTCCATTTTGAAAACAGATTTTGATGTTCTTGTTGTAGGCGGCGGTATTGCCGGCCTTCAGACGGCCCTGGATCTTGGAGACCAGGACTACAAAGTGGCAGTTGTGGAAAAAGATGCAACCATCGGGGGGAAAATGATTCGATTATCCAAGGTTTTTCCCACCCTGGATTGTGCAAGTTGTATTACAACCCCCAAGATGGCCTCTGCCGCCCATCATGATAATATTACTCTGTTTACCTATTGTGATGTTAATTCTCTTGACCGTGTTGGGCAAACTGTCACGGCTGACGTTACCCAACGTCCGCGATATGTCGATCCGAACAAGTGTATCGGCTGCCGCCAGTGTGAATATCACTGTCCGGTTTATGTATCTGATGCGGAGCAAGGTGGGTTTTCCGCTACAAAAGCCATTTCCATACCTTTTTCAAACGCTATTCCTCAGATTGCGGTGATGGATGTTGAAAACTGCATGCTCTGCGGAAAATGCGAAAAAGTATGCCCTACACATGCGATCGATTATTTTCAGGAACCGGAACAGTTCGTGATCACAGCTAAAACAGCCGTTTTGACCACCGGGTTCGAGTTAACGCCCGTTTCAAACAAACATCAATACGGTATGGGTGAAATACCCAACGTGATCGATTCTATGCAGATGGAACGGCTGCTGGCACCCCACGGTCCTTACAACAGGGTGCTGAGGCCGTCGGATGGCATGGAACCCGATTCCATTGCCTATGTCCAGTGCGCAGGATCCAGGGATAAAAGTATGGGGGTTTCATACTGTTCCAGGGTCTGTTGCATGTATGCCATCAAACAAACCATGCTTTTATCAGGATCTCTGCCGCTTGCGGATATTACCGTTTACTATATGGACATCCGTGCCTTTGGCAAAGGGTATGAGCAGTTTTACCAGAATGCCAAGGCCATGGGTATTGAGTTTGTCAAGGGAAAAGTGGCAAAAATCAGTGAAGGCGAAAATGGTGGTGTAGAACTGCACTACGAAAGCCAGGATGGTGAGGGGGTAGTCACAGCTAACCATGATCTGGTGGTTCTTTCTCTGGGTATGGTTCCGGGGTGGAATCCCGAAGGAATCTGCCCGGTTTCAGCAGACTCGGATCTCTTTGTAAAAACCATTAGGCCCAAGCTTTCACCGACTTTGACGGATATGGAAGGGGTTTTTGTCGCAGGTGCAGCTGCCGGTCCCAAAGATATCGTGGACACGATTACGGAGTCCGGCGCTGCTGCTGTTGAAGCTGCCAAATACATGGTTGCGCTGGAGCGCTCTCGTAAAGCGGCGGCATAGCACCGATAAAAAGCTGGAATCTCAAAGCCGGAGGGCAACACGGGGCAGAAGGCCATAAGCCAATAACCATAACATCTGTAGGAGATACAGAAATGGTGGATGAGAACAAAGATAAAGAAAAAACATCGAAGCGTAAAGTAGGAGTCTATATTTGCTACTGCGGCGGGAACATTTCCGATCATGTAGATGTGGAAAAGGTTCGTGAAAGAGTAGAAAAACAGCCCGAGGTGGCGGTGGTAAGAACCAATGTGTTCATGTGCTCGGATCCCGGCCAGGAAATGATCATGGAAGACCTGAAGAACGGGACCATCGATCGGGTTGTTGTGGCTTCCTGTGCGCCGAGTCTTCACGAAACGACCTTTCGAGGAGCAATTTCACGGGCAGGTGGGAATCCTTATATATACGAACATGCTAACATTCGGGAACAGGTGAGCTGGGTACACCATGGGGATAAAGCTACGGATAAAGCAACCCGATTGGTATCCATGGCGGCTGCCAAGGCCGAACAGCTCAAGCCTCTTGAGTCGATACGTGTGGAAGCCAGGAAACATGCTACAGTAATCGGCGGCGGTATCGCCGGACTAAGGGCGGCAAAGGATCTGGCGGACCGAGGCATCAAGGTGGTTCTGTTGGAAAAATCACCGTTTCTGGGAGGACAGCTCGCCAATCTGGATCGAATTGCCCCTACAGGGGACAAAGCGGCGGAGCTGGTCAGCGATCTTGCCGGCCAGGTATTGAACGATGATTCGATTACGGTACATACCTGCTCGGCAGTGGAAAACTTTGAAGGTTATGTGGGCAATTTCAAGCTTGGAGTTAAAAAACAGCCACCTGAAATGGATCAGGAAAAGATCAAACAATTGGGTGCAAAAGACGAGGCAGTCGGAGAATTCATTCCCTTTGCAGGGATTTACAACGGTGCCATGCCGTCCGTTCCGGAGGAATTTACCGTTGAGACCGGGGTTATTATCCTGGCCACAGGGTTTAAGTCCTATATGCCTTATAAGGGGGAGTATGGTTTCGGTGAATACGAGCAGGTGGTTACACTACCGGAACTGATTCGGAGTATGGCTGAGAATAAAGCGGCAGGAAACCTGATGGAATATAACGGCAGGAAAATTCGCAGCATGGCCATGATCCATTGCGTGGGCAGCCGGCAGATCCCCGGGATCCATCCGGAAAATGAGGGGGGATATCTCAATGAGTATTGCTCGAGAACCTGCTGTTCGGCGGCACTCAATTCATCTAATATCATTCGCACCTCTTATCCCGGAACCCGTATCTTTGAATTTTACCGTGATATCCGCACTTATGGCCGGGGCCAGGAAGAGCTTTATGAAGATGCTGCTCGAAATCAGGTGGTCTTTCTCAGATTTGATGACGATGCGTCACCCAAGGTGGCCCGTAACACCAGTCATTCGGGAGATTTCCCTTTGACTGTCAAAGTGAAAGATACATTAACTTTTGGAGAAGATGTGGAGGCTCCTGTCGACCTGGTGGTGCTGGTCACAGGAGTCGAGCCGAATAATGTTTCCGACCTTGTGGAAATGATGAAGCTGCCGGTGGGGACGGATCGTTTTTTACTGGAGGTACATCCGAAACTGCGGCCGGTGGAATTACCGATTTCCGGGATTTTGCTGGCAGGGACATGTCAGGCACCAATGGATGTGGGGGAAGCCTGCAATGCTGCGGGTGCCGCTGCTGTCAAGGCGGCCGCTCTGCTCGGGCGTGGTTATGTGGAACTTGACCCCTTCGTGGCCCTGGTCGATTTAGAGAAGTGCAAGGGGACCGGTGACTGTGTCGAAGCTTGTCTGAGTGACGGCGCCTTGAACATTGTGGAAATAGAATTAGATGGACAGACGGTCAAGCGCGCCCAGGTGACTCCGGCCCTTTGTCTGGGTTGTGGGGCGTGTGTCGGCGTCTGTCCGGAAAACGCCATTGAGGTTGCAGGGTGGACGCTAAAACAGTACGAGGCTATGGTTGACAGGATCGTTGCACAAGAAGTGGCGGCCTGATGTAGAAAATTTACAATGAAATTACTATTGATGGGGGAATCCCATGAGTCAAGAAGACACAAGTAAAAAAGAAAAGAAAGCGGCCATGAAGAAACTTCGGGCAGCACGCAAGAAATGGATCGTAAAAGCTTCCGTCCGAGTCAAGGTGCAGAAAAAGGCCCTTAAAGCGATCAAAGGACACCTTGAAAAAGGGGCCGCTACTGTACCGAAAGTGGCCGGTGTAACTAAGATGCCCGCCGATGAAGTATTGTGGTACATGGCAGCCCTGAAAAAATATGGTCAGATCGTCGAAGCGGAAAAAGACGGTGGTTATTTTCGGTATGCATTGTCTGAGGATACAACTCAGGAGGCTTCCTGATAGTTCTACCGGCCCTGACAAGGAGAATCAATATGGCTTTATTAAATCCGAATTTTGCTGAAGAAATGGAACCATTTACGGAAGATACGGCACTGGCATGCTTTAACTGCGGTACATGCACGGCTATTTGTCCTTTGATTTATGAACACTTTCCAAGAAAAATGATTCGTTACATCCAGATCGGGGCCAAAGACCGCATTTTGGAGAACGCACAAGAATTGTGGCGATGCCTGCACTGCGGACTTTGCACCCAGACCTGTCCGAGGGAGGCCAATCCCGGAGAAATTATCCTGGGATTAAAACGCTTTGTCGTTGCGAACTGGAGGAGGTCGTAAAATGTACAACCCAAAAGACATTATTGATATCATTGCAGGCAATGTCAGAAAAACAAGGAACCCGTTCGGCATTCCAAAATTTCTGGTCAACCGGTGGCATAAGGGGTTTGATATGCCCGGCAAGGGCGATGCCATGCTATTTACCGGCCTGATGTACCAGTTCGTACCTTATATCGAGAAATCGACAAAATACCTGGCCAAATATGAGGATACCTTCCTGGGCAATTTCATTCGTTTCGCCGGGTACATACCCAGTTACCTGTCGGGTCTGGGACTATCGGTTATCACGCCGGGAGACGAAAAGAAAAAATTCAACGGCATTCTTCAAAATATCGCTAAAATTCTCAAGGCTTCCAAAGTTGATTTTTTTTACAGACCTGACCTGGATGATTATAGTGGTGTCTTGCTGTACGATCTGGGAGATCAGGAGGGTTTTGTTAAGCACGCCCGATATGTGGCCGGAAAATTAAAAGCAGCCGGGATTAAAAAACTCATAACAGTAGACCCTCACACCACCTATGCTCTTATAGTACTTTTTCCCAAATATGTGGGTGAAAGCTTTGAAGTAAAGACCTATTTCGAACTGGTCAACTTTCAATCGAAAAATGGTCACCGCCACGTTACTCTCCATGACCCGTGTTTTTACGGAAGGTATCTTGACCTTTCGGAGGTACCGAAAAAAGTGCTAACCGATCTTAACGTTGAATGTGTTCCGGTAAGAAATGCCGGCCAATTTACCAATTGCTGCGGAGGTCCTGCGGAATCCATTTCTCCGAAACTTTCCACCGAGGTGGGTGATCGAAGATTGGAGGAACTGAATTTGACCGGTGAAAAAATTGTTGCCATGTGTCCCATCTGCCTAGGTAATCTCAGGAAGAGCGGTGCTGACGTGGAGGATCTTTCGACGGTGATCGCCCAGTGTCTTGAAAAATAATCATATAACCCAAGTAGGTTCCGGCGCAACCGAAAAGGAATCTTAAAACATAAGGAGGAGATATAACCATGACAGAAGAAAAAACAGAGAAAATTCTTTATATGTGCACTTGTGGCGAAGAGCGACCTGAAATCGCAAACATACCGTTCGTACTGGGCAATGCAGCCCTGGCAATGGACATAGAAGCGAAGATTGTTTTACAGGGAGACGGTGTTAATATCGCCAAAAAAGGGTATGCCGAGACCATGCCGCCAGGCGGCGGATTCCCGCCTATGAAAGAGCTGCTCGAAAGCTTCCTGGAACTTGGCGGAATAATATGGGTCTGTGGCCCCTGTATAAAAGACCGCAATATTGAGGAATCTGATTTGATTGAAAAATCTGAAGTCACGGCTGCCGGCTCTGTAAATTTAGCAGCTTTGGAGTCCGATGCAGTATTTGTATTTTAATCCGGTTGCCGTTTTGCTGAACATTATCAGCTTATAACCGGCAACATAACGCATAATAAGTGAGGCAAACCATGGAACAGGATACAGCCCATTTTAAACCCAGTCGAATTACCGACCTTATCGCCCTAAAAAAAGGTGGTGCATCGGTAACCTGTCAGGTATCTTTTGAAATCCTGCCGGTGGAGTTCGCTCATCGAAAAAATCCGTTTCAGGCACATATTTTTCTCTGCCGGTATGAGTGCACAACCGATGGTAGAGATTTCAGCTTCAGAAAATGTTATGCCAGAGGCTGCTCTCACAACCTGTGTCCCCACGTTTCCCAAGCGGTGATGATCGCCAACCGCTATCTGCAAAGAGATTACCATAAACTGGAACAGGCCGGGATTGAAATAGAAAAACATCTCTTTACCCTGGAAGAAATGATGGTCAAATTTAATGGGTATCAGGAAGAGCACGGGCCGGTGCTGGCTATTCACGACTATATAAATATCGCAAAAGAAGGTAATGAAGTGGCCGTGGATATGGATCTGGAGTTCGTCCCTGGAGTTGAGCACTTTGCCAATTATGAAAACCAGATGATTTTCATGATGGTGGATTTTGCTGTCTCTTGCCTGGGGAAGACCCACCATTATGAACGCTGTCTGGCCTGTTATCCCATGGAAAAGGAAAAGGAAGAGAAACTGCAAAAAATAGAAATCGCCAATGAACGCTTAAAGCTGCTGTACGAAGAATTCGATCAGGCAGCAATAAAGTATGAAAGAGTATTCTTTGATTAATAGAATTTAAAAAAATGTAGCAGTTTAGCTTATTGAAAAACCGCCCGGCACTCAGGATGTCCTGAGTGCCGGACTCATTTGGGCATGTTTTTATAGGGTAAAATAATACAAAAACATAATAAAGGAGATAGATCAGTGCATGCTACCATTCAAAAGAAAATTGAAGAAATTGTAAGCTACATCAAACCCGGAGAAAAAGTGTTTGTTGTCGGATGTAACAATTGTGCATTGAAATGTCACTCCGGCGGCGAAGAGGAGACCGAAAATATGGCCAGGCGCCTGGAGAAAAGAGGGGTTGAGATTGCCGGTTACAGCACACCTGGTCCGCAAGGCATGTCTTTATGTAAATTGGACCATACCCGCAAGGTGCTGATGGAAGATTATGCCGGCCAGGTTAAAAATGCCGATTCCTTTCTGGTGCTTGCCTGCGGTCAGGGCATCCATACGGTAATTGATGCCACAGAC
>JAUUWG010000230.1 GCA_030589165.1 Desulfobacterales bacterium | reverse complement strand
ATGGGGGTCCAGGTGACCAGCAAGCTCATATACCAGCTCGTCTGTTCTGGCGGAACCACAACGATCCGGACATTCTTTTCGCGAAGAATTCTTATCAAATCCGGTGGTTCAGGCGGTTCAGGTGGTTCAGGTGGTTCAGGCGGTTACGGTGGTTAAGGAGGTTCACGTGGCTCTGGTGGCGGTAAATGATAACACCTCAAAAGAAGATCGCTTTTCTTGCATTTCTATACACAACTAAAATTTTTATTTATTCCGGTCTTAAAACCATCTTGTTCACCCCTACTACCGCCCTTCCCCTTAATGACTGAATCGTCCTTAAGGAGAAGGGCTGGGAGGGGGTAGATGTCCGGTTGCAAAGATAATTGTAAAACACGCTACTCGAAAGATACTGCCATGTTAAATAATATCAAATTTCCTGTGATTTTCTTCTCCCAGAACTTAATGTTTCTGATAAGGGGGAAAGATGATTTTATAACATGCTCCATTTCCACGACCTTGCTGGAAAAGGGGTTTTACAAGAATATGGTCCCTGAAGCCTGTGAAAACTGGTATGAATTGATAGAAGATGAAGAGTTTTGTAAGCAAATAGACGAGCTACAATGATATCGTCAAGTTGATTACAGAGTATATTCAAACCGCAGCCAAGATAAAAATCACCGGTACCGGATTTTCAAACAAAAGGCTCAGACTTTAAAGGATCGTTATTGGCCGAAGGTTGCAGACTTTTTATTATATCAATTATCTATTGACAGATAATCCGGCCCGCCTTAACTTCAAATCCATACGACTTCATAACCCGCAAATTTCAGGAAACGTTTTTACAACAAAAGATATATAACCTGAATTTTGGATAATTTTTATATTTTTCGTGCAAGAAACTTTTTGCACGATTGATTTTAAATGATTTATTTTTCCATTCACCAGGTTAAAAACCTTCGCCTTTAGGCGAAAAGCCTTAGCGGTTATGATGCTGGTAGTGGGCACATATTCACCGCCCACTCGCTTCCCTCGTTCCAGACGCAGAGCGCGCAGAGAAGAAATTCTTATGGAGAATCGGGAGATGCCGATTCTCCGTAAACAGCTCAGGCCTTCGGCCGGAAATTCCTGCTGAAAGCTGGCCTGAAAACGGAATTGACGGTTTTTGTTTGTCCTAGTCTCCCGACAAACAAAAAATATTTCTCTGTGCCTTCTGTGACTCTGTGAAGATAAAAAGAATCACATCCCAAAAGGTACTTAAAAGAAGCACTCTTGAGAAACTTATCGTGCCCGGCACACATCAAAAGGTTCCACCAGACCGCAAAAAGCCGCGGTGAACCTTGGCATTAACCTCAAAACATGAAATGATGTCTTGACATCATTTCAAAAGATGCTATGATGGCAATATGAGAACAACAATATCAATAGATGATGATGTGATTGAACGGGCACGGGCCGTTGCAGCCAAATTGAGTATACCGTTTAAGACGATTGTCAACGAAGCTCTTCGTGCCGGCTTGGACCAGGTGGAACAACCAGCGAAGCAGCGTCGCTACAAAACGAAACCTCACAAAATGGGCCTCCGGCACGGCCGCAATATAGATAATATCCAGGAACTGCTGGCCCAGATTGAAGGCGAGGATTCCCGTTGATTCTAGTCGATGCCAATATCCTATTGTACGCGGAAGACTCTCTTCAGTCCCGTCACCAGCAAGCGCTTGCATGGTGGGATGCCCAGCTATCCGGAACCGGAGTTGTCTGCCTGTGCTGGACGGTTCTGTCCGCATTTATTCGTATAGGGACTAATCCAAGGGTCTTCGAGCACCCGCTCTCTCTCGAACAAGCACTTACTCGTGTACAGAGCTGGTTGGATCAGCCCTGTACGAGAATCGTTCGGCCGACCGAGCGACACTGGACTGTTTTCAAGCAGGTACTCACGGATGGTCAGGCTGTCGCCAATCTGGTAACAGAC
>JAUUWG010000082.1 GCA_030589165.1 Desulfobacterales bacterium | reverse complement strand
TTTTTCATGCACTTCGTGGTTAGGGATTCAGCAAAAATAAACTATCCCATTTAGCCTCTCCTCTTCAGGCCATCTTTATCCGATCCTCAATCAAATCGTCCTCGAAATATCACGACTAATCCTGTGGCGATTAGATTTCAGATCGAATAAATCTGACCTGAACATGAGCGCTATCTGGGACACTTTATTTGTGCCGAGTCCCTTAAAATAACATCTCTGTCAACGTTTATTCTTCTTTTTCAAATTCATCTTTTGAAGCGCCGCACACCGGGCATGCCCACTCATCAGGTAAATCTTCAAACTTTGTTCCGGGAGCCACGTCATTGTCCGGATCTCCTTGAGCAGGATCGTAAACATAACCGCAAACCGTGCATACGTATTTATCCATGGTACCCTCCTTAACAAAGAATTGGTTTTTGCTTGTGAGAACGTTTTTTATCCATCTTCTCAAAGATTTTTTGAAATTAAAAAAGCGCTCCACTTTTTAAGATTTAATTGCCGACGAATTTTCAAACCTTTTTTTTCAAAAAATATTTTCATCTCTTCAGCCTGGGTTTCTCCGAATCCGGAGACGATAGCCATCCCCTGATCCGTCAAGTATTCAGGCATCCTTTTCCCAATCATCAACATGACTGATGTCACGAGATTGGCCATGATTACATCGTATCTTTCATGCACTGCTTCCCAGGAGCCTTTTCGGATTTCTATTTTTTGAGACAGCCCATTTAACAATACGTTTTGTTTTGCCGCTTTTACCGAGTGAGGATCGATTTCTACGCCGAGTGCCCTTTGAACGCCCATTTTTACTGCGGCAATTGCCAGAATACCGCTGCCGCATCCCAGATCGAGGAGTCTGCTGTTTGAAAGCCGTTGGTGGTAAGACCGGTCCTTTGCCATTTGGGCGAACAGTTTAAGGCAAAGTCGGGTTGTGGGGTGTTTACCCGTACCAAAGGCATCTTTGGGATCGAGAACAATGGTTTTATTATCCGACAGACCAGCCATCGACGGCGTCCAGGGCCGGATCGTGATTTCAGGTACGGGATTGAAAGGGGTTATAAATTGGTCGCTTCCCGTTGGCGGTTCCGAGCAGGCAAGATTCCTGACACGGATATCGAACTTTGTTTCTGATGCCGATCTGTTTTCGGCTTTTGTCATTATATGGGAAAGGTGTTGAAGCGTGTCATCTAAATATTTCTCTTTCTCTGTAATAATGATTTTACCCCTTTGACGATTTTCCATATCCCATACAGGGCTTTTTCCCATCTTTGCTGAAAAGATTTTTAATTCATTATAAAGAAGATCTATATCAGGCAAAGGGCCTTCTATGGTAATTTCAAACTGCATCAGGCAATCACCTTTGGCGTATTAAATAATTATATGCGGCCAGGGATGCCTTGGCCCCGTCGCCGGCGGCAATAATCACCTGCTTGAAGGGAACGTTCGTAACATCGCCGCAGGCAAAAACTCCGGCGATTCCTGTTTGGCACATATTATCGATCAGAATTTCTCCAAATTCATTGGTTGAGAGGATATCGATGACAAGATCGGAATTGGGCAAGAGTCCTATCTCAATAAATACGCCTTCCACATCAAGCTTTTGAACATGCTGGGTATCTAACGATTTGATTTCCACACCTTCAACCGATGAACTTCCAATGATTCGGGTCGTATCGTATTGGGTGTAGATTTTCACCTTGGATGATTTTTTGACCTTGTCCATAGTGATCTGGTCGCCGGACAGTTCGGTCAGGGAAACCATGTAGATTTTGTTGGCGACCTTATCAAGGTCAAGAACCGCTTCAAGGGCTGAATTCCCGCCCCCTATAACTGCCACGTCAGCGCCGGCAAAAAGAGGAGCGTCACAGGTGGAGCAATAGGCAACCCCTTTACCGATCAGTTCTCTTTCTCCCGGCACATTTAAAGGTCTTGGGCGTTTTCCCGTGGCAATGATAAGTGATTTTGAAAAATACGTCTTCCCGTCATCAGATGTTACTTTTTTGATTTTACCGGTCAGGTCAAGGGATGTTACCTTCTTTCCGACCTGCTTTTCAACGCCGTACTTTTCTACATGTTCTTCAAATTTTGCAATCAGATCGGCAGTTTCTATCTGGCTGAAACCCAGGTAGTTGTCAAGGTCATAGGTGTATGTTACCTGACCTCCGATGTCTTGACTGATAAGAAGCGTTTTAAGAACTTTTCTGGCGGCATAAAGCGCGGCACTCAAACCGGCGGGCCCGCCCCCAATGATGATTACATCATAGAGTGTGGAGATCAAGCCCGGTTTTTCGGTTAGTTTCCCGGCAGCATATGCGTTTACCAGGTCGCTGTAATTGCCTATGGGTTCATCGCCGTCAAGAATCTGAGGAGGAATTCTCATGCCTGTTTTCTGATGCATTTGTGCCCACTCTTTTGAACCCGGACGAACCTTGATCTCTGAAAAACGTATTCCTTTTTCCATTAAAAACGATTTTGCTTTAATGCAAAAGGGGCATCCTTCCATTGAATAAAGGACCAAATCTTTCACGGTATCTGTCCGTCTCCTTAAGTTTCGGGTCTAAGCGCCTGGGCCCAGGCACTTGGTGAGTTCCTGTTCCAGACTGCCCTGGTCAAAACCGACGATCACCTTGTCGCATAAAAATATTACAGGAACACTGCGCACGCCGTCGGAAATGTTTATCATTTCCTTGAGCGCTTCCTTGTCGGTGGTAACATCATAGGCGATATAATCGACTTTCTTTTTAGAGAGAAACTCCTTGAGCATTTTGCAATGGGGGCATTTGGGTGAGGTATAGATCTTTATTTTTGCCATTATCTCCCTCTTGATTCCCGGACAGTATCCATAAAAGGTTGTTTGGGGCAATCGCGACAAAAATTCTCACGTTTTCGTAAGCGAGGGCCTAATCTAATTCTTTTATAAGACCTGTAACCCTTTTTTCGATGTCATCGCGGACATCACGCATGAATTCAATCGGTTTTCCGGCAGGATCAGGCAGGGACCAGTCCTGTTTTTCCACGCCCTGAATCGCAGGACATTCTTCTCCACAGCCCATGGTGATAACCATATCCGGCTTTGTTCCGGAAAGCGCGTCTTCTATGGATTTGGGTCTGCGGAAACCGACGTCTATTCCTTTTTCTCTCATCACCTCGTCCATGACAGGGTTTGTTTTATCAGCCGGGTTACTGCCGCCGCTTAGAACGTCTATTTTATCCCCTGCCATTTGCTGTGCAAATGCCATGGCCATCTGGCTGCGACAGGCATTTTCCCTGCAGGCAAAAAGGATTGTTTTTCTTTCAAGAAGCGGTTTTAAAAGATTGGCTGCCGCTTGTTTTATATCTTCAAGGACCGTTGGGTATTTCTCCATATCTCCCGGATCTTCGATGCGTCTGTAGGTCAGACTGCCGTTAAAATCGGCGCCTACCGCATCAAAGAAATACTTCATCGTCAGGTTTACTCCCTCAAAAAGATTCTTCCCCTTGGTAGCCCCAAGGGCAAGCATAAATCCTCGTCTCCATTTTCGGCCCGGATCGGTAATCTTAAGTTTGTATTTTCTGGCCCAGAGGGCTTGGGTTCTGTCGATAAGCGCTTTGAGCTGTGCGGGGGTGTTATAAAAAAACATTGGCGTGGCGACGATTATAGCGTCGGCCTCGCGAAGCAAGGGATATATTTCGTGCTCCATGTCGTCCTTGATGGGGCAGAATCCTGTTTTTTCACATGTCGTATATTCCTTGCACGGAATAATTTCCTTTTGATAAACACTGATGACTTCAGTCCGCGCTCCTAATTTTTTAGCCTCATCCATAAAAGCGGAAAGCAGGTAATTCGTGTTGCCTTTTTTGCGGGGACTTCCCTGTAATCCTAATACGAGCATAATGTGAAATTCCTTATTATTTTATGCGATAAGTTTGTATCAGGGCGGACCTTGTTTTTTGTCGATGCCTGGCATTTTTATCGCCGGGGAGTCGAGCGGCGTTTAGAGCCTGTTTAAAAATTAGGGAATCGAAGTGAAAAAGTGTGAGAGCGAGGAGAAATTGTTGCAAATTTGAGGTGAATAGCAAGCCTATTTGCCGAAAATTTGCGACAATTTGAACCGCTCTCACGGTTTTGCAGCGGATTCATCAGTTTTTAAACAGGCTCTTAATGCAGCATGGTTGCACCAGAAGTGCATGTTGGAGCAAAACTAGAAAAAATTGAAAAAAGGTGACCCCCTTTTTGTACTGAAAGGGGGCCGCCTTTTTTTCAACGGCGTGAAATGAAGATAAACGCTAAGGTAAACCGGTGAAACTATCCAAGATAGTTTCACCGTATCTCTTTGAACTTAAAAGATCAAAATTTATATACTTCCTGACATAATCTGTCCTTAGACTTGGGTTACCTATGTCCTGTCATGTGAGCGCTTGCTTCCATGGAGCACTTGCTGAAATCAACCTTTTGATTGCACCCGCTGCATGTATGCTCCTTGTCAAATTCGTCGGAAAAAATCTCAACTATATTTCCGCAGTTGGGGCATTTACAGGTAAAGGCTGACAGATTTTTGAAATTTTCAAAACCGGGACAATGTCTTGGTATCATGATAAATCTCCTTTCATTTTTTTAATGATTAATGATTAAAGGGGCTATCACTTATCGACAATCAAACCTTAGTATCTTGCTGGTGATTCCACAGCCGTATCTGAAAAAATTGAATTCTACCTCTATGCGAGTTGCTTTTCAACCTGAAAATAACATTTGCCAAATGTATAGAGAGATCGTTTTGTGAATCAATGCAGGATTACTTCAATTTTGATTGTCTTCAGCCGGGTTATTTTTTCATCTTTTCTTTCCTCATCTTGCATTCCTTGTCCCATTCAGGACAGGCTTCTTCCATGGATGTAAAATATTTTAGTGAACATTCACCGCATTCCATATGTATGTTTTCTACATCGCCGAATCTTTCGTCTATTTCTTCGTCTGAAAGAACATTCAGTTCACTGTCTCCACATCGGGGGCAAACTGTTTTAATATGATACCTTTTGTGTTTTTTTTCCGGCATGGCAGCACCTCCACTTTTAATCGGTTGAATGAATATCTTGTCTTGACGTACTCCCAAATCTAAAGCCTTTGGGATTCTGGATTCAACAGGAATAGCCTCCGAAAAAGGTCTTACATTCCCTAAGCCAAGAGTAGACGCCCCTACTCAAAATAGTGTTTCGTTTCTTTAGGTCTGGGTAACCTTTTGTTTTATCAACCTTAAGCTTTCCAGAGACCATGCACACTACAGTATTCACGCATGGTAATCTGATCGGCCTCTATATTGAAGCCCGCTTCCGGAGCATCTCCGGGTTTTAAGAATTGCCGATAAGCCTTTCCATCAGCAATAATTTCGATCCATTCAATATAATGATTTTCTTCCATGGGGTGTGCAACCTCGCCGACCTTGACTTTCACGCCCCCGGCTATTTTTTCCATAACAGGAACGTGTTTTTCTTTGGCGGCATCGACCGTATTTTCACTCTGAAGAACCATGGGCTGGTTGCAGCAAACAAGTTCACCCGCTCCTCCGTCGAGCACTTCCACAATATTTCCGCATGCGTCGCATTTATAAATCTCAAGTCTTTCAGCCATTTTCCCCTCCTTGCAATGATGAGTATCTTAATCCTGAAAATTCGTATATTTTATGTCAAAAAACTCTTTCCGCCACCAAGACACTAAGACACGAAGGATATAATCTAAAAAAAATACTTTGTGCCTTCGTGACTTTGTGGCAAATAATTCTGGTTCCGGTTTAGCCGGATTAGGAATTAAAATTTAATAGTTTTCTGCAAGTAGTTCAAAATGGGCTTGCGGATGGGCACATGCCGGACATTCGTCAGGTGCTTCATAATCTTCATGAAGATAACCGCAGTTGCGGCAGCGCCATACAACCTTCTCTTCTCTTTTAAAAACTCGTCCGGCTTCAATATTGGCGGCAAGGTCAAGATATCTTTTTTCATGCTGTTTTTCAGCGACAGCAATGGAAGTAAAAGTCTTGGCAATCTCCTCAAAACCTTCCTCTTCTGCAATTTTTGCAAAGCCCGGGTACATTTGAGTATGCTCGTAATTTTCTCCTGATGCTGCGGCTTTGAGATTTTGGAGGGTTGATCCGATAACACCGGCTGGAAAGCTTCCTGTAATCTCAACCTCTCCGCCTTCAAGAAATTTGAACAGCCGCTTGGCGTGTTCCTTTTCCTGATTGGCGGTTTCTTCAAATATGGCTGATATCTGGACATAGCCTTCTTTTTTAGCCTGGCTTGCAAAATATGTGTAACGGTTCCGAGCCTGAGACTCTCCTGAAAAGGCTGTTAAAAGATTTTTTTCAGTCTTTGTACCTCTTAAATCTGTCATTTTTATTTCTCCTGGTTGCTTTTCCGGTTTTTCTAATGATTACTGAAGCAATAAGCATGCCGCACGTTTTTGCTTTAGTATATTACTTTGTATTTCAGTTGGTTGTTTCTTTGGTAAGAGGGACAATATGTGATTCTTGTGGAATAGATTTCTTATATTTTATGTAAAAGTTTACATAGTTTTAGAGAAATAAATGTAATACTGATGGAGAGCTTAGGGACTCGTCACGAATAAATTGTCCCGGATAGCGCTCATGTTCAGGTCAGATTTATTCGATGCGAAATCTAATCGCCACAGGAATAGTCGTTCTATTTCGAGGACGATTCGATTGAGGATCGGATAAAGATGGCCTGAAGATGAGATGCTAAAAGGGGTAATTTATTCTTGCCGAGTCCCTTAGCAGAACACAGCAGAATCAGCTCCGAAACAAGGCTTATGCTTCGGAGCTTTGCTGGTATGTCGCACTCCTACTTACCAGGCACCTTAACTGAAGGGAAAAGTGACGGGTCTGTATGAGGAAAGAATTTTGCGGCACTGAACAGATTCATAAATGCCTGATTTACGTTTAATTCAAGATAAGTGATTTTATCTCTGATCGTATAAATTTCATCTATATGTTCAGGTGATGTAATGGCCATGGTTGCTCCGCCAAGGGAGCTATTGCCCAGGGGTTGATAGCTTTCAATGGGCAGGTCGGGAAGCATTCCTATGGCAATGGCCGATTGGGGCTTGATAAAACATCCGAATGTACCGGCCACATAAAATGTTTTAATCTCATTAGGTGTCATCCCGACGTTGGCGGTAATGGTTTCAAGTATGGTATACATTGCAGCCTTTGAACTGATCAGGCTGTTAATGTCTATCTGACTGATGGTAAGGTCGGCACCTGTTCCGGACGCTTCGGCAGGTACGACTACAAGGTACTTGATACCGTCTTTTTCCTTGAGCCGGCTGCCGCATGTGGACGCTACCAGCTTACCCCGGATATCGATCATGCCTGACAGAAAAAGCTGCGCGGCAAGATCAATCAGCCCTGACCCGCATATTCCCTTGGGCGGCATATCGCCGATGGTCTTTATATCAAATCGGTAGGTATCCGGATCAATAACAATCTGTTCTATAACACCGGGGCCGGCCGTCATACCCATTCTGCTTACCCCTCCTTCCAGTGCGGGGCCTGCGGCTCCGGCGCATGCGATCAGCCAGTGTTTATTTCCCAGAACTACCTCTGCATTAGTCCCTACATCGACCAAAATGGCTGTATCTTCTTTTTTATGCAAACCGGAATACAGGATACCTGCGATCAGGTCTCCGCCAAAATAGCTGCCGATATTGGGAAAAATAAGGACCCTTGCCATGGGATTGGCCTTGATTCCTAATTCGCTTGCCTTGACAACGCCGGGACTGTTTACTACGGGAATATAGGGTTCCCGTATTATCCATCGGGGAGTAAGGCCCATAAAGAGATGGGTCATGGCCGTATTTCCGGCTACGGCAATAGAGTAGATGTCATTGGGCTCAATATTACATGATTGGCACAATTGGGCTATTGTTGTATTAAACCCTTCAATAATGAGCGTGTTAAGATTTTCCAGACCCCCTTCCTGATCGGCAAAATGTATCCTTGCCAATATGTCGGACGCTATGGATATTTGTGGATTGTCACAAGAAGATTCAGCCAGAATTTCGCCTGTCAAGAGGTTTAAAAGACGAAAGGCGAGCCGGGTGGATCCCAGATCAACGGCAAGGCTGGTAATGGGTTTTGTGTCTTTGGGATCTGTAATTCCTGTAAGAAGCCATCTTTTGCGATCCTTAAAAAGAGTGCAACGGACATTATAGTCCCATTTTCTAATAAGGTCCGGAACCTCTTTTAGAAGATCAAGGTCTATATCGATCTGATCGGTTTCGAGTTCGGTTTTTAAAGATGCGGTTAGTCGGTCGATATCTGCGGTATTATTTTGTAAGGTGGGGTGGGGTAAAGAGAGGGTCCTGACAAAGCCGTTATTATTTTTGTTCATAGTCTTTTTTCCCCCCTTGGCTGCAAAGTATTTTAATTATATTATAATGATAATCTCCAAATTGCATCCAACAGCGAAACATTCAAGATTCTGTTGGGTTTCGGCTATGTGTTGATTGTTTGTTCTTTATTTATCTTTTTATAATATTGGCCTTCAGGCCGTAAAACCCAATCCTTTAGGTTTGGGATATAAGTTTTTGCTTTAGCATTTTGTTTGTACTTTTCAGCCTATGCATCTTGAAAAGTACCCGATTGAGATCAGCAGCACAGGACTTTT
>JAUUWG010000160.1 GCA_030589165.1 Desulfobacterales bacterium | reverse complement strand
AGCCTGGCCCGAATATTCGGTCATGATAATGACCTGCACGTCGGAAAGATCCGGAATGGCATCCAGCGGTATTTTCAACATCGAATAGATGCCGGCCGCAATGATAAAAATCGTCATCAAGATTACCAGAAACTTGTTTTTCATGGATAAGTCTATTATTTTTTCTATCATTTCAAGCCCCTCTTTCTGATCTTCCAATCTGTAAAATTCATTTTGAGCATGTCAATATCCTTGTATGTACTACTTTTGATGCGTTTTCGAAGTTCCCGTCTATTCATCCATCTTCATATCCGACATATTAAGATCATCTGCTTCCATTTTCATTGATCCGGAAGAACTCGGTGTTGGACTTTTCTTTTGGACTTCCAACATCTTTTGAATGGCCTCGCGCAGACGGCTTTCCGAATCCAGCATGAACTGGGCGGAAATCACAATCTGTTCATTTTCTTTAAGGCCTTCTAATACCTGAAACTCATTGTCATTTCCTTCTACCCCAAGCTTGACCTCACGGGGCTGAAATTTGCCCTTGCCAAGCGCCACAAAAACAACCTTTCGAACGCCACTGTCAATGACCGCTTCCTGGGGGATGACCAGGCTATCTTTAGCAACGGCAGACTCCAGATTCACATTGGCGTACATATTCGGCTTTAGCTGAAAATCGGGATTGGGAAATTCCAGTCTGAGCCTGGCCGTGCGAGTCTTAGCCGTAAGAAAAGGATAGACATACAGAACTTTACCTTTAAAGATTTTGCCCGGGATGTAGGAAAGTTCCATCTTTGCAGGCATTCCATTTCGGATCCAGGGAAGCTCGTACTCATAAATGTCCACATCCACCCACACCTTTGAAAGATCGGCGATTTCATACTGGTGCTCGCCCGCTTTTACATAGTGACCCTGAAACGCGTTCTTCTTGATGACCACACCGCGAGACGGAGAATATATGGTTAGTGTCTTTTGGACGTTACCGGTATTTTCAATTTTCTTTATCTGCTTGTCGCTCAGGTCCCAGTATCTCAGTCGGGTATGGGAGGCATTTAACAAGCGCTGAGCCCCTTCGCGGATGCTGTCATAGGAACTATCTTTTAGGTCTTTCTTCTGCTGAAGGGCCAGAAGATATTCCTCTTGGGCCGTTACCAGTTCAGGGCTATAAATATCAAAAAGCGGTTGACCTTTTTTTACCATTTCACCGACAAAATTCACATACAGTTTTTCAATCCAGCCGTTGAACTTGGTGTTGACCGTATAGATACGTCTTTCATCGTAAGTAATGTTGCCAAATGTTCGGATATGTTTAACCAGGGGTTTGCGTTTTACCCGTCCCAGCCGAACGCCCATATTTTGCATGGTGACCGGATCGATGCGGATGGTTGAAGCCGGTTCTTTTTCTTCGCCTTCTTCCTCGTAAACTGGCACCAGATCCATTCCCATGGGAGATTTCCCCGGTTGGTTTCGGATATACGTCGGATCCATGGGGGCGGCCCAGTATTTGACTTTTTTACCGGTTTTGGGATCAATCATTCCTGCTTTTAGTCCCTTTTCCGAAGCCAGTGCTTTTGTAACCGTTAATTTCGGTTTGCCGGTGTGGTTCATGTCAAAACCAGTCCAGGTGGTCAATATCGTCAAAACACCGATAAAGCCAAGGGTTACCAGAGGAATGGATCTTTTTATAAATCGTTTCATTATGTTTTCTCCTTTTGCAAATGAGATATATTATCACCAAAATTTTGAGACAAAAGCGGTGCGCCCAAAACCTCTTCAAGTTCTGTACGTTTTTTATAGAGGCTGAACAAGTAATTCTCTGATTGAAGTTCGAAGCGGAGCAGCCGAATTTGGGCATTGATCATGGTGTTGAAGTTTACCTTACCAACCTCATAGGCGATTAAGGAAGACCGGGCCCACTGCTCTGCCTGGACTATCAAGGCATCCGTAATTAGCTTGTAGTTTTTTTGTAAGTTTCGGATATCGGTTACCAGGGCGTCTATTTTGTGAAGGAGACTGTTTGCTAAATTTTGATAAGACTGTAAGGCGGCCTGATGACTCAATTTGGTTGCTTCCAGTTTTTTGTCCTGCCTGGTCTTCTTCCAGAGGGGAATATTCATTACAACAGAAGTTGAAACAAAATCCGGTAAATCCCGGCCCTTGAAGTCTTCTTCCCGTTGGCCATAAGCTACTTTAAAATCCATATCCGGCCAATAGTCCTTTCGGGCCAGCTCGATTCCCACGCCGGCCAGCTCGATTTCAGCCTGTTTAATCTTCAGCCAGAGATTCATCGTCAATGCTCGGGTTTGTAATTTCTCTATTTCCAGTACCGGATCAGGATATGGCAAGCTTTCAGGCGGTATTACAGGGATGAAATCCCCCCGATTAAGCAGGCTGTTGATCCGATCTTCCAGCGTACGGCGCTTTTTTCCCAAAGTGATCTGTTCATCCAAAAGTTTGCTCAGTTCCACTTGGGCTTGCAAAACATCTTGCTGGAGACCCTGACCCACTGCATATCTCGTCTCTGATACCCTGAGTAGGTGGGTCAACATTTTAATTAGTCGCTCATTAGTTTTCTGACCGCTGGTAACAAAACCCAGTTCATAATACGCCGTCGCTATTTCCCGGGCAAGTTCCAGCCGTTTTGCCTTTAGGATCGCTTCTTGACGAATTGCTTTCATTGCAGCCTGCTGGGACCGGAGGCTTAATTTGCCGAACCACGGTATTTTCTGAGCGATGAAAATCTGCTTCTGAGTCATTGGCTCCTGATCAAACCTGAAGTTGTCGGTTGGAATATTCAGCAAAGCGATGCCAATGCGAGGATCATTCAACGAGCCCGCGAATGAGATCTCTTCTCTAAGGCTTTTCACCTGGGATTCCAGGCTCTTGATATCCTGGTTATTGGCCAAACCTTCTTCAATAAGCCTGTCCAGCGGTTGTGGCGCCCAGATGGAAGGGTCAGCCGCTGATCCGTTAGGGGCAATGAAAGCAACCACGGCCACTACCAACGTTAACGATAAAACTTTGAGCAAAAACTGTTTCATGTCGTGCCTCCTATAGTTCTGTGGATTTCGGTGAGAATTACTGCAAAGCATGTGCCAAGAACATAATTATTTGAAAATAAAATACATATTATCTTAACGTTAAATGACCGATTTAGAAGGTGCGTAGATTATGCACAATTTGAGCGGATTTTTAGGCTATGTGCGAAATATATTTGCATTCATGTTGTCGCCGTGATATTCGAGAGAAACAGAGATACGAGAATGATATATAAAATCACATGAGGGCTTTGCTTTAACAATTAATATCTAACATATTATCTTGATAAAGTCATAAGTTTATTTTCCTTTCTCTCTGTTTTACATTAACTCGTCTATCTTTTAATTCCGACATGCCTCCGTGTGTTTGCATTTGGCCGGGGGGCTTTTTAAAATTTGGTGCTTCATGAGAGTTCTCCAATTAAAACGGCTGTATATCCCAGCGCTTTCCATCCTGGCCGTGGTGATTCTGATGCTCATTCTAATCAGTATCTCCACCTACCGGAATCTGGAACGGCAAGAACAGACAGTA
>JAUUWG010000225.1 GCA_030589165.1 Desulfobacterales bacterium | reverse complement strand
TTAATTGTCAAAGGAGGAGGCACAGATTATGAAAAAAATTATAATCATTATGACTGTACTTGCGTTTGCTATAACAGGTATGGCCATGGCAGCGCCTAAAAAGGGCGGCACGTTGGTATTCGGCAGGGGCGGTGACAGCGTAGGGCTGGACGCGGCCTATGAAACAGACGGAAACTCTTTTTTGGTCTGCGATAATATTTTTGAGGCTCTGGTATTCTATAAAGATGAATCCACAGCCCTGGAGCCGGGTCTGGCAAAATCATGGAAAATTTCACCGGACGGCAAAACATATACCTTTAATCTGCGGAAAGGTGTTAAATTTCATGACGGCACCCCGCTCAACGCCGATGCGGTTGTTTTTTCCATCGGCCGTATGATGAAAGAACGTAATGTAAAATTCTTTGGTAAAGGATGGGAACTTCCGGCTCAGGACCGTCCGCCGGAGTATTGGGTCTCCATGGAGATGGACAAGACCGTCGGTTCCATTGAAGCCGCCGGCGAATACACCGTTATATTTAAGCTGAAAAGAGTTGAAGCACCGTTTATTGCAAACATGGGGATGGATTTTGCCAATATTATCAGCCCCACGGCTTTTTTGAAAAACCCAAAAGAGTTTTTGAGAACTCCTGTTGGAACCGGTCCGTTTAAATTCGTAAAGTGGATCATGGGCGACCGTATCGTGTTGACCAGGAACAACGACTACTGGGACAAAAAAGGTGGTCCTTATCTGGAAAGGATCGTTTTTAGAGCAATTCCGGAAAATTCGGTTCGTTTTCTGGAGCTAAAGACCGGCAATATTCACATCTGTCAATTCCCCAATCCGGCTGATATTGATTTGGCCAAAAAAGACCGCAACCTGATACTGCCCACCCAACCGGGAATGAACGTCGGCTACCTTTCATTCAATCACACCAAGGAACCCTGGAAGAGCAACGTCAACCTGCGCAAGGCCATAGCCCATGCGATCAACCGTAAAGCAATTGTTGATAATATCTATCAGGGCATGGGCCAGACCGCTAAAAATCCCATCCCGCCCACAATGTGGGGTTATAACAAGAAGATCCCGGGTTTTAAATACGATCCTGCACTGGCAAAGAAGTTGCTCGCCAAAGCCGGATACCCAAATGGAAAAGGGCTGGGGGAAATTACACTATGGTCTATGCCTGTTCCGCGTCCTTATAATCCGGACGGACGAAAGATCGGTGAAGCAATGGCTGCAGATCTGGCTAAAGTCGGCATCAAGGCTAAAATTGTTACTTTTGAGTGGGGAACTTACCTGAAACGTCAACGGGAACAACCGGCAGACATGGATCTTTTCCAGCTTGGCTGGACCGGTGACAACGGTGACCCGGACAATTTTCTGGCCGTTTTGTTCGACGGGTTGGCCTCCAGCTCCATAAGGACCCAGTGGCACAATGAAAAGTACCACGAGCTTATGGTAAAGGGCAGGCAAACGGTCGATCAGGCAAAACGCGCTAAAATATATGAGGAAGCGCTACAGTTGATTTATGATGAGTGTCCGGTTATCAGCATAGCCCACTCAACAGTCATCTGGCCGACACGAAAAAATGTTGTGAACTTTAAGCTTCATCCCACGGGATCTGTCCGGCTGAAAAACGTGTGGCTCAAATAGCCATGGGAAAACAACTGTAAAATATGTAAACAGGGGGAAGAGGGTAAATCTCTTCCCCCTTTGTTTGTAAACTTTTCATTTAATTTAAACCAACAAAACCAATCGAACTATATTTTCATGCTGGCTTATATCATCCGACGCATATTCATTTTGATTCCAACCCTTCTCGGGGTATCTATCATCGTCTTTGTAATGCTCCATCTAACTCCCGGAGATCCTGCCGAACTGCTTCTGGGAGAAAGGGCTACTGAAGAAGCGCTGGTTGAACTTCGAGAGCACCTGGGACTGAATGAGCCGCTTTACGTACAATACGGAATGTTTTTAAAGCGTTTGATGAAAGGCGATCTTGTCGAAACCATCTGGACCCGCCAGAAGGTCTGGACCGAGATCAAGCATCGCTTTCCCGCCACTATAGAACTCACCCTTGCTGCCCTGTGCATCGCTTGTTTTTTCGGTATAATTTTCGGCATTATATC
>JAUUWG010000155.1 GCA_030589165.1 Desulfobacterales bacterium | reverse complement strand
GCCTTCTGAGATATTTCTCGAAATGCTGTGGGAAGCGTCGATACAATTAGCAGCTACCTTTTTGAGTTCAAACGGGAAGTTGGCAAATACTTTATAGGCCAAGATGTAAAGGGAGACCGCATCTTGCCAAACTCTAAGCTTTTTAAACCCTCTATTAATGTTTTTTCGATCCATGATTTGTTTATCTCATGAATCATGGTGTTTTTCAATGAGAATGAGGTGGGATAGAAACCCAATATTCCATCATTCCATTATTCCATTATTCCAATTGTGAGTAAAGCGAACTAAGTTCTAAACGCTTTCTCTGGATTGGCGCTTTTACAGCTATTTGTAATAACCCCACTCCTTCAAGCGTCGATAGGCATGTTTAGCGTAATCGCCCTGCTGGACGAGTTGTAAATAGCGATGGTATTGCTCGACAGCCTGCTTTTTATGCTGCATTCCTTCCTGACAATAACCTTCAAAAAATATTATGTTGGGGTTCCCGGGTAACATTTTTTCATATTTGCTGAAGTCCTTGTAGGCCTCTTCGAAATCCTTTGTATGAATTTTAGCAAATCCAGCGAGGTGATATGCTTTGGCTTCTTGCGGATAGACCTTTTTCGCTTTTTCTGCATAGCGGCGGCCGGCTGGGTACTTCTTTTGGACAAGCTGACATATCGACATCATGGCCAACCCGGCATAATCGCCGGGGGCTAATTTCAATGCTTTACTGTAATGGGCCTCGGCGTCACCATATTTACGCCTTGCCATTTCTTTGTCTCCTTTTTGCATCTCTTCGATGGCCTCTTTTTTAGCCCGAAGTCTGGCCGTATTGTCCATATAACGTTCTCTGTATAATGGCTGCTTCTGAGCTGATTTGTATTTTGTATTGGCGGTATTCACAGCGGTTTTGTAACGTTCCTCACTCATCGGATGGGTGGCAAACATTAATTCGATGGCATTGGGTTTATGCTTGCCAAGGCTCTGGAGCAAGTCCATCAGCCCAATAAATCCCTGTGAGCCGTAACCGGTACGGACCATATACTGCATTCCCAGGGCATCCGCTTCGCGTTCGTTGTCACGGCTATAGGAAGCCAGGAGCGCACCGGCACTGATCGTTCCCAATTGAGAAGCCAGCTGACCGTACATACTTCCTTGCGTTCCAGCCAATACTGAGATCCCACCCACAACCGCCTGAGTGAGCACTCCCTTGGACATTTGTTGAGCAGTATGACGCGCATTTACATGACCCAATTCGTGGCCAAGCAAGGCTGCCAGTTCGGCCTCATTGTCTAAGGAAAGTAAAATCCCTCTCGTAACGGCGATGCTTCCGCCCGGGAATGCATACGCATTCACATAGGTAGCATTTACCGCACGGAAAGAATAAGGCATATTCGCGCGATGGGTATGTGCGGCCATCTTTTTCCCGGTATTGTTAATATAATTATTCAGCGCTTTATCCTGCACCTTGCCGTAATCCGCTGAAAATTGATGCGGCGAATTTTTTTTGTCAATCTGAATTTCCTGATCTTCGGATAATAGCATAAGTTGTTGTTTGCCGGTCACCGGATTGGTTGCACACCCGGACATCAAACCTGCGGCAGATATGGAAGTGAGCCATAAAAACTGTCGGCGTGTCATGTCATTGCTTTTTATTATGGGTAAAGGATTGTTATGCATACTTTTCTCCTGTGGTTATGTGAACATTTTAATCCCCGTCCAGCAGACCACCTAATCTCCCGAGGATAGAGCCTTCGCCCTTTTGGCTACCACCCCCCGAAGGTGCATGGGCAAGAATCCGATCGGCCATACGAGAGAACGGCAGGCTCTGAAGGAGGACGATTCCAGTGCCGCTGAGTGTGGCCAAAAAAAGGCCTTCGCCACCGAAAAACATAGACTTGAGGCTTCCGGCGCGTTGGATGTCATAATCGATTCCTTTGGTGAAAGCCACCAGGCAGCCCGTATCCACGCGAAGGATGTCATTGTTCAGCTTTTTCTGGATTACCGTGCCGCCTGCATGTAGAAAGGCCATACCATCACCTCGCAGGTGCTGTAGAATGAATCCCTCTCCTCCAAAGAAGCCTGTGCCCAAGCGCTTTGTGAATGCGATGTCTATTTGTGTGCCAAGGGCTGCTGCCAGAAAGGCGTCCTTTTGGCAAAAAATCTCCCCACCCATTTTGGCCATATCAAGGGGGATGATTTTTCCGGGGTAAGGAGCTGCAAAAGCAACGCGTTTTTTGCCCTGGTCCTGGTTGGTAAAGTGGGTCAAAAAAATTGATTCTCCTGTCAGGACGCGTTTTCCTACGTTCAGCAGTTTGCCCATGATCCCCTCGTCTGCTCTTGATCCATCTCCCATGCGGGCCTCGTAGGAAATGCCGTCTTCCATGTAGTTCATTGCTCCGGCCTCCGCAATTACCGTTTCGCCGGTATCAAGTTCTACCTCCACCATCTGCATATCGTTTCCGAATAATTCATAATCCACTTCGTGACATTTCATTTTAGTGATCTCCTTTCATAATAACGTGTGAATTCCAATACATGCGCTTCAAACCGCCCTGCTTGTCCCGTTATGACGGGGCTTTGTTTGAGTGGAAAGAAAAAAAACTGTACCTTTGCGTCTTTTGCGTCTCAGCGGTGAAAAAAAGAACCACCGACAATTGGCCATTATGCCATAGACCCCCCATCCACGGTAATAACCTCTCCGGTAATAAAATCAGAAAGGCTGGATGCCAGAAATAGCACAGTCCCCACCACATCATCTGTTTCTGCAATTCGTCCCATTGGAATGGTTTTAACAATTTCATTTAACAGGTCTTCGTTGCTCCAGAATGGCTGGCTGAATCGGGTTTTTACCACAGATGGCGCGACCGCATTGACATTTATATGGTCCTTTGCAAGCTCAACGGCCAGCACCTTGGTGAGCATTTCCACGCCAGCTTTTGCCACACAGTATATTCCCATGCCCCTTGCGGCCCTTCTTGCAGCGATGGAACTGATATTTATGATCTTTCCCCCTCCGGCCTTCTTCATCAAACTCACGGCCCGGCTCGAGGTCAGATAAGTGCCCTTTAGATTCGTCTCCATAGTCTTGTCCCAAAGACCTTCATCAGCCTCTGCCACAGCAGGGGTCAGGATATTCATGCCAACATTATTCACGAGGATATCAAGCTTGCCGAATCGTTTTTCGATAGCCTGGAATAAGCCCGTCACCTGATCAGATTTTCCTACGTTTGCAACCTGTGTCATAACGCCCAAGCCTGCTTGACTAAAATCTTCAACGGCTCCATCCAGATTTTCCTGTTTGCGCCCGCAGATAACCACGTCCGCTCCTTTTCTGGCCATGGCTATTGCAATGGCCTTTCCCAATCCACGACTGCCCCCAGTTACCAATGCCACCTTACCTGACAAATCCAAACTCATTTCACCCATGATAATCTCCTCTTATGAAAATTAAATCGTAATTAATCCACCGGTTATACCGGTGAGAAATGAAAAGGTTTTACCGTTTCAGGCACTTTTTGAGTTATATTAAATCCGAAATACGAAGCACGAAACACGAAACAAATTCGAAATTCAAATTTTTCAATGTTCAAAACGGGTACGAAGAAGGCAGTTATACATAGACGATGTGAACACAAGGGTTTTGGTCATTGGTATTTTGTTCATTTGGTATTGTTTCGGATTTCGGGTTTCGATATTCTTATTTAAAATTCGCTATCGCTGACTAT
>JAUUWG010000167.1 GCA_030589165.1 Desulfobacterales bacterium | reverse complement strand
ATCGTGAAGCAGACCTTGCAATCGATTTTTGCGAAGATGTTCCGCCACTTTCCATAAAAGACATTGATCAGATTGTACGCTGCTTTAACGAGGCAGGAGCCCAGGCAAAAATAAGCTCAATCCATGTAAACGGCTGGTTTGGAGATTATGACAAACTTTCCATGACCCGGTTCTTTTTTGAGGAAGTTTTCAAGGTCAGCCTTGATGAAATCAAAGATCATGTCATTTTTGCCGGAGACTCTCCAAATGATTCGCCTATGTTTGCTTATTTCCCACATTCCGTGGGCGTAGCCAATGTTCTACATTTTAAAGAAAGAATGGACTCTGATCCTGTTTGGATAACGGAAAAAGAAGGCGGATATGGCTTTGCAGAGATGGTAGATATTCTTCTTTCGTAAAAAAGATCATGAGACCTTTTGCAGATAAGCACAGACTTCGAAACGCCTCTTTTCGAGGCCTGCACTTATCTGTCCATGATCTTTATCCAAGCCCAACTTTTTGTATTTTAAGCCAATTCGGTTAAAAGCGCCGGGTTGACATTACGGATAACTTTTGGTATCTGAATTTGAGTCGCCTGTATCTTGATGGGAATGTATACTTCACGACAGTGGATACAACATATTGTTATTTATCCTTATTGACACAATTGAAATTTATTTGCTAAATTGGAGTAATTGAAAACAAATTGGGTGATTCATAAACAATTTAGAATTTTGGAGGTTCCATGAAGAATACTATGATAAAAGATGTGATGATACCAATCTCAGATTACATGACAATAAAAGAAGAAGATACGCTCTATGATGTTTTTCAGATTCTGGAAAAAAACAAAAAGGAATCCACAAAACATGCTCACAGAGATGCGATTGTTATAAACGATAAAGGAGAATTCAAGGGAAAAGTGACGATGATCGATTTATTCAGGGCACTTGAACCCAACTATAAAAACCTGATGAAGGATTATAAAAAGGGTGTCCTGAAAAAAGAATATGTCATGAAAGCGGCCAAAGAATTCAACCTGTGGCTTGAACCCATCCAGAGTTTATGCGAAAGAGGCAGCAGCATAAAGGTTTCAGAAATCATGCATATACCCGAAGATCATGAATATATCCAGGAAGAGGACTCCTTTGAAAAAGCCCTTCATGAATATGTCATGGGAGTTCATCAGCCACTCATTGTTAAAAAAGGTGATAAAGTTACCGGTTTGCTGCGTTTTGGGGATTTGTTTGAAATTGTCAGAAAACAGATGCTTGCCTGTTCGGTTTAAGGTCTTACTATTTTTCAGGATCCACAAGCCCTTTTACAAACCAGCGTTGCATAAAGAGTACCACAAGGATTGGCGGCAGTATGACGATTAGAAAAAGTTGCCTGCCCCTTTTAATGCCAACTTTTGGGTCAGGATAAAATCATACATTTTTCCGGATTCAGAAACAGATAAAGTTCTTCTCCTTCTTCTTGCGGCATATGATGTGGAACCTGCACCCTGATCATCGTGTCATTTATGTTTACGAAAAAAAACAGAAAGTTGCCTAGATAAGCTTTATGGGCAATGGTTCCCCTAAACAGGTTTTCCCTTGTTTGAGGTGGGTCGGTAAATACTTCCACATCCTCGGGGCGTATTGAGGCATACACTTTTTCTCCTGGTAATATCTCTTTTTCCCCAGACATCTTGCACAACATCTTCTCGCCGATTTCGGTGCGAACGTATATCGTGTCCGTCTCCTGGAGAGCCTGGACGATTTCCCCGGATATAAAATTCATGGTGCCGATGAAGTCGGCGACAAATTTGTTGGCGGGCTTTTCATATATCTCGTTAGGGGTACCGATCTGCACCACGTTCCCCGAATCCATGACGGCGATTCGATCTGAGATAACCATCGCTTCCGCCTGGTCGTGTGTGACGTAAACCGATGTGATACCCATCCTTCTCACCAGGCTCTTGATTTCAAATCTTAATTCTTCCCTGAGTTTGGCATCCAGGTTGCTCAGCGGTTCATCCAGTAACAACAATTTGGGATTTGTCACCAGCGCCCGCGCCAACGCCACCCGTTGCTGCTGTCCGCCGCTCAACTGGGCCGGGTATCTGTCTTCCAGTCCCTCCAGACCAACCAATTCCAGCACCTTTTGCGCCTTTTCCTGGATACTCTGCCTGGACAATTTCTGCAGTTTCAAGCCGTAAACGATGTTATTGAAAACCTTCATATGCGGCCATACGGCATAATTTTGGAACACCATGCCGATTCCTCTTTTTGACGGCTGGACAAATCCTTCCGAAAGCATGGACTGGCCGTCAATAACGATGTCTCCCTCCTCCGGTTTCTCCAATCCGGCGATGCAGCGTAAGGTGGTTGTTTTACCACAACCGCTGGGCCCAAGAAGGGTCAACAATTCCCCCTGGTTAACTTCAAGCTGTATGCGATTGATTGCCACGACGTCTTTAAATCGCTTGAACAGGTTTTGGATCTCTATGAATGCCATTTATTTTGTCTCCCTAAATGCTCGTTCACAGGTTCAGGGTTATCTTAACCTTGAACTCTGAACCTGTGACCCTGAGCCTTTACTTTTCGCCGGAACCCCAGGCGGCTTTGAGGACGCCTCCCCCGATTCTAGATATAATCAGCAGAAGAATGAAGGTGATCACAATCATTAGAAAAGCCATGGCGGCGGCGATTCCGAATTCCATGCCACGGTGCCAGTTCAAATAGATTCCAATGGGCAACGTCTCCCATCCGCCTCGATAAAGGAATATCGCCGTCGAGATCTCTTGGAACGCCATGATGAAAAACATCACCACACCGACGAGCACCCCTTTGAGCAGCAACGGCAATGATATATAAAAAAAAGTTCTGAGTCTACCTGCGCCCGATACCTCAGAGGCTTCCTCCAGCGAAGGATCCAACTGCAAGTAGGAGGCATGCGCCATCCGCAAAAAATACGGGAGCCGCCTTGCAAACAGGGCCAGGGGCATGATGATCCAATAATGGGCTAAGGGTATGCCTTTCCAAAATGCCAGAATATAACTCACACCGATCGCGATACCCGGAAACGCCAGCATCAGTGTGATCACAAAGTCGAGCGCATCCTTGCCCGGGACACGGGTGCGGACGATGAGATAGGCGACCGGAAGCCCGAATGCGATCCCGAAAATCAGGGCGATTCCGCTGAAGAGGAAGGAGTTTTTTATCAGGACCGGACTTTCCAGCAGGATTAGCCTGAAATTTTCGAGGGTCCAATACGTTGGAAACGGCTCAAAGACCCATCTTCTGGAAAAAGCGGATAACCCCAGCACAATCGGAATGAGCAGGACAAGAATGGAGATAAAAATCATGTACACATACGCGGCCGATTTCTCCATCGCGGTAGGCTAGATCACTCTGCCTTCAGACGGTGTTCCTTTTGAGAGCCCGGTATACTTTTTCTTC
>JAUUWG010000139.1 GCA_030589165.1 Desulfobacterales bacterium | reverse complement strand
GTGAAGCTATGGCTTTTCTGATAAATCAACATAGAGGCCGCTTAGACTCACCCAACTTTTTACGAGACTTTGATACCGTCCTTTTCACTAAACCCTATGGACTATTAGGTAAAAGGAGGCCAAAATGATGGATGAATTGATTAGGTATGATGCCATTGGTTTGGGCGAGTTAATCCGTAAAGGTAAAATCACACCCTCTGAATTACTCGAAACTACGATTCACCGAATTGAAAAAGTAAACCCCAAACTCAATGCGGTTATACACAAAATGTATGACCAGGCTCGTACGGCAGCTGAGACCAGGGGTTCAGGTACAAAAGCCGCGAAAACATCTGATTCCGGGTTTTGCGGCGTGCCATTTCTATTGAAGGACCTGGTTGCGGAATGCAAAGATACACCTTTTAACGAAGGATCACGAGCAGTTCAAGGCTATATCTCAAAACTGGATAGCGAAATAGTAAAACGTCACAAAGCCAGTGGATTGATCATAGTCGGAAAAACGAACACGCCTGAGTTTGGAATATTGACCACTACAGAGCCCTCCCTTCATGGACCGACTTTTAACCCCTGGGACCCAAGCTTAACGACAGGTGGTTCCAGTGGCGGTTCCGCTGCAGCGGTAGCAGCCGGAATAATGCCGATGGCTCACGGAAATGACGGCGGCGGATCCATTCGTATTCCGGCATCCTGCTGTGGGCTATTTGGTTTAAAGCCTACCCGTGGACGAAACCCCTTAGGACCCCTCTTTGGTGATATCGGCGGAGGGATAATTCATGAACATGCGGTGACTCGCACTGTCAGGGATTCGGCAGCTTTGTTGGATGTAACGTCAGGACCCGACATTGGAGATCCTTACTATGCTCCACCTGTGGAACGCCCTTTCCTGAAAGAAGTGGGAAAAGATGTAGGGCGTTTAAAGATCGGGCTTTTAACCAGTGTGCCTGAAGGCTGGAATGAAGAAACCACGTTACATCCTGATTGTGAAGCTGCAGTGAAAGATGCCGCGCAGCTCTGCGAAGATCTTGGCCATTCCGTAGAGGAGGTTCCCGCAGTTCTGTTAAACCACCCAGATCTTCCCCAGACTTTTGTCTTGATTTTTTCCTGTTTTGTCGGACATGTTGTCGCCTATTGGGAGCGCGAATTAGGAAAAAAAATTAGGCAGGATGAGGTGGAACCCGTGACCTGGGACCTTTATCAAGAAAGTCTAAAAATAACCGGAGCGGCATATTTGGTTGCAAAGGAAGATCTCCAACGCTTTTCGAGAAAAATAGCAAACTGGTATCACAAGGGAAATTATGACGTGCTTTTATCTCCGACAATGAGAATTCCCCCAACAAAAATAGGTTCCTTTCAATCGTCGCCGGATGATCCTATGAAGTGGATAAGGATTGCGCTTTCCTTTGTAGCTTTCACCCGCACCCAAAATATAACAGGTCAACCCGCCATGTCGGTTCCTTTATATTGGAATGAAGATAACATACCGATCGGTGTCCAATTTGCAGGACGCTTTGGGGATGAAACCACACTTTTTCGGTTGGCTGCCCAATTGGAACAGGCAAGGCCATGGGCTGAACAAAAGCCGCCCATTCATTGCAGTAATGAGGGCTAAGGGGGACTAAACTGTTACCGGTCTGACATTTATTAAAAAATGACAATGCTCATATTCTTTATTTCCTTTTTTGCTTTTTCCGGACTGATTGCTGCTTATATTACCTGGCGGCTGTTTGGCGCGGCACGCTTCGGTCGCCTCTGGAGGCTTGCGATCGCTATGGGGATAGTAGCCATTTTCTTTGCGACCCCATTTACCATTTTGCTCCGCAGGGCCGAGGTGGACAATACCGGCGTTGATATTTTTGTCTGGGTCGGATATATGGGCATAGGTTTCTTAAGCTTTGTTTTTACGTTTCTGGTAATCCGGGATTTCTTTTGGATCCCGGTAGTGCTATCGAAAAAATTCAAACGCCTTGTATCCAGAAACGCTGTGGTAAAACTCTATGCAGAGAATCCTACGAACCCCGGCCGCAGACGGTTTCTGGTCAACGGAATGAATTATGGAATTGCAGCTACCGCTTCAATCTTCACTGTTTATGGTTTTGCAGAAGCAAAGCAGATCCCTGATGTCAAGGAGGTTACAATTCCAATCATTGGTTTGCCGATCGATCTCGAAGGTTTCAGGATCGTTCAAATCAGCGACATTCATGTAAGCCCCACCATCCGGCGCGGTTTTGTAGAAGACGTTGTGGAAGTAGCCAATCGTCTCGATGCAGATATTATTGCGCTGACTGGTGATTTGGCTGACGGACTCGTGAGCCAGCTGGCATATGACGTGGCTCCGATTAAGAACCTTACATCGGTGGAGGGTAATTTTTTCGTCACCGGCAATCATGAATATTACTCCGGGGTCGATGCTTGGATCGGGGAAGTAAAGCGTCTCGGGTTTACGGTGCTAATGAACGAACATCGACTCATCTCCCGCGGCAAGTCCCGGATGCTTCTGGCCGGTGTCACGGACTATCGCGGGGGCAATTTCATGAAAGGTCACCTGTCTGACCCACGGAAAGCCTTGGCGGGCGCCCCGTCAGTAGACGCAAAAATCCTTTTGGCCCACCAACCCAAGAGCATATTTGACGCAGCAAAGGCTGGCTTCGACTTGCAGATCTCTGGCCACACGCACGGTGGCCAATTTTTTCCATGGAATTTATTGGTCGGATTGGACCAGCCATTTGTGGCAGGTCTCGATAGGTATGAAAACACCCAAATCTATGTCAGCCGTGGCACCGGCTACTGGGGACCACCCATCCGGGTGGGCTCGCCTTCAGAAATTACTCTCATCAAATTGACCTCTCAACAGACCTAACGGCGGTTTGGAAAAGACGCATCCTGATTGGGGTAGGGGTAGGCTACGCTGTCTAAAACAGCTATTCTTTCCTCCTAAAGAGACCGGGGCTGAAAGCTTCGGGCGCTTTGGCAGTTCAACACCGAAAACACTTAAAATATTATCGAAGCCACCTGTTAATGTTCTAACCCCAATAGAAAAACCGAACGATGGGGAGTTATCAGCAGACGTTTATCTGGGATGAGTATTTCGGTTTTAATTAACCCCTTAAATCTTCCCGCTGTAGTGGGATGGTCCCAGCTTTGCTATGCGGGTAGGTGCGTGAGTAAGACATCACCGCCCGCCTGTCCCGCCTTTATGGGGCTTCGTTCGAGGCGCAGAGAACGCGGAGAGTATTATTTGCCTGGCCCCTTTTCTTATGAAAAGTATCGGAAGGCGGTTATCCGGTCCATGGATCTCTGCTCAGTAAAGAAACATATGATGGACCCGCCGGAATTTGAAATAACTACGTCGTAATTGAGATTCCTTCAGTGTTTTCCGGAAACATCCAGAAGCCTTACTGGTTCGTTAAAGGTCCTCCACCCATGACGCACACCGGCAGGTATAAAATAGGACTCATTCGAAGTAAGTGTATTACGTTCGTTGCCTATGAACATCTCCATTTGACCGGCTAAGACAACGCCACATTGGTCAAATGGGTGTTCATGTCCGGTATCTTCCTTATCCGGACCTATTTCCATGCACACCATGATCAAGTTTTCTCCAATTTCTGCCTTGCTCATGATCCCAGGCCTGAACTCTTCCAATTGTAATGTAGCTAAGTTCCAAATACCCATGTTCTCGCCCTTTTATTTCATTAGATATTGATTTTTGCCGATTTTAAATCAGTTATGCTTAAGCCATAATTTCCTCAGTTTTCTTGAGCCGGGCATACACGGGAGATAGGGCCGCCATAAAAGCACCATGAACAAAATTCGCTGGAATTTTGGTGCCCTCAAATGTCAAATCCCGTGTAGCACATGCATCGGTTACCAGTGTACACCTAAAGCCCAAATCAAAAGCTGCCCGAGTGGTTGCATCAACACAGAGATAGCTCATCGCGCCGCAGATTGTAAGGTGGTTGATATTTGCGGATTGCAGCTCTTCGAGCAGATTCGTTTCCCGGAAGCTATTTGGGAAATGTTTTTTAATAACCTTTTCAGATTCCAAAGGATTCAGCAGTGCATTGATCTCTACGGCTATTGTATTTGGCACAAAAAAGGTAGCTCCTTGATGGAAATGTGCTGAATGTGATAAAGCGGTTTGGCCGTCTT
>JAUUWG010000238.1 GCA_030589165.1 Desulfobacterales bacterium | reverse complement strand
CACCGGAATCATTCGACTCAGAAGTATGGCGGCAGACGGAGTCTTGCAATACCCGATAATATCTGTAAATGACGCCCGGACCAAACATTTTTTTGATAACCGGTACGGCACCGGCCAAAGTACCATGGACGGCATCATTCGAGCCACGAATCGCCTGATCGCAGGGTCTAATTTTGTGGTTTGCGGTTATGGATGGTGCGGCAAGGGTCTTGCGATGAGGGCTCGCGGAATGGGAGGAAACGTTATTGTAACCGAGGTCGATCCCACAACCGCTCTTGAAGCGGTTATGGACGGATTTACGGTAATGCCGATCCGGCAGGCGGCAAGGGTCGGTAATTTCTTCTGTACGGTTACCGGGAACATCAATGTAATACGCAAAGAACATTTCGAGGTTATGAAAGACGGCGCTATCGTAGCCAATTCCGGTCATTTTAATGTTGAACTCGATCTAAAAGGGCTCGAAGTTATAACAAAATCCCGCAGGACAATAAGGCCCTTTGTTGAAGAATATATGCTGAAAAACGGCAAACGGATCAATGTTTTGGGTGATGGAAGGCTGATAAATCTTGCGGCCGCCGAGGGACATCCGTCAAGTGTTATGGATATGAGTTTTGCCAATCAGGCTTTGACTATCGAATATATGGTAAAAAGGAAAAAGAGATTTAAAAAGGATGTCTATCCGGTGCCCGAAGAAATAGACATGGCCATCGCCAAAGAAAAGCTGGCTTCCATGAACGTTAAAATTGATAAACTCACCGCTGAACAGAAAAAATACCTGGCGTCGTGGAGTATGGGAACGTAGTGGATTAATGATTGAAGATTGTCGATTGAGTGATAAATAAAAGCCGACTCCTTTTGGGTCGGCTTTTTACTCAACCACAATGATGACCCGGCATTTCTTCATAAAGGAAAGATTCTCGGAAGCACTTCGAAGCCTGGAAGCATCTGCATTGCTGATTACAATGTCGGAATGTTCGACCCCTTTTGTCCTCAAACCTTTTACCGTCAAAGGATTATCTGCAACCCTCTGATTACTCTGAGCTGCTGCAAGATCCTTTGAATACCCGCTCATGCCTTGCTGTACGGCGTATTCACGGCTGACAAAGGCTGGTCCGTAGACTTCACGTGCGTTTTCGTCAAGTATTTTTGGGGACATGACGGGCTTTGTTCCAAGGCCCCGGGTATCAACAACCAATCCGGTAAAAACAGAGGGTGAATTCTTAACCGGCGTAATGGTTCTGATCGACTCCAACGGCCTGATTTCCCCTGGAAGAACAAGCTGAGCAAATCCACCTCTCAGATTCATCTCCATTGTAACTTCTACGGTTCCGTCTGAAAAATATTCTTTTTTTACAACCTCGGCACGTTGAACCATACTCTTTATTTTAGACATAATCATATCATTTTTGCCCGCATAATCTCCGACAACTGTGGTGCCGTCAATCCTGATCTCTTTCGCAACTTCAAGGAGTTTTCGGCAGGCATCCATGGTTGCATCTTTTAAAGCGGTTGAACGTGCTTTGACGCGGTTAGAGAGCTTATTAGGAAGAACCCCGATCCCTTTTGCTTGGATGACACCCCTGCTCCAGTTAATGACCCCTTGCGTCTTTTGCTCGACAACGTCCTGGTCCCGATATTCATTACAAAATCCAACAGCAGGAATTAGCAACAGAAACATAAGCGCCAAAGCAAAAGTCGGCTGATTTTTCATGGTAACTCTCCGAGCTATTTTTTAATTATCGCGTTTTTCAAAAACCCTTCCATTTCAAAGGCCG
>JAUUWG010000083.1 GCA_030589165.1 Desulfobacterales bacterium | reverse complement strand
TCCGCTGCAAAACCGTGAGAGCGGTTCAAATTGTCGTAAATTTTCGGCAAATAGGCTTGCTATTCACCTCAAATTTGCAACAATTTGCCCTCGCTCTCACACTTTTTCACTTCGATTCCCTAATTTTTAAACAGGCTCTTACATAAGTAACAATCCTTGACAAGAATTATACCAGATTATAAAACAGGCCATGAATTCAAGACAATCATCCGTTATTATGTGCCTTGCAACAGGCTGCTTTGTCGGAAACATACCTTTTGCCCCAGGTACATTTGGAAGCATCGCCGGGCTTTTTCTCTGTTTTCTTTTTTCCGCAATCAATCCGTCAATCGCAATAATCGGCACCTTGTTATTAATTATATCAGCCATATGGATTGCCGATAAAGCTGAAAAAATAATAGGCACACAAGATCCGGGTTGTATCGTGATAGATGAAATTGCAGGCATTGCAGTAACTCTGGCGGGTCTGCCTTTTACCTTCACTTACGTTGCTGCCGGTTTTTTCATCTTCAGTATCCTGGATATCTTAAAACCGTTTCCCATAAGAACGTTAGAACAGAAATTTTCAGGTGGAGCGGGTATTGTCCTGGATGATGTAGCCGCCGGTATCATCGGCAATATTGTTTTACGCATTGTCTTCTATCTGGCAGGGAAATTTTAAACGTTGATGTTTATTTTGGGTTTATATGTCTGATATAATACGCACTTTTATAGGCTTTGAGCTTCCGGAAAATATCATTTCAGCTATCGGCTCGGTTCAGGAGGGATTAAAATCATACGGGCTTAAGGTCAGGTGGGTCCGCCCGAAGAACATTCATCTCACGCTGAAATTTTTAGGTGATATAAAGGTTTTTGATATAAAAAATGTCGGGCAGGTCATAACAGAATCCGTAAAAGAAAATGGCCCGATATCTCTTCAGGCAAAAGGAATCGGCCTTTTTCCCGGTATAAAACGTCCCCGGGTTATATGGATCGGGCTTGCCGGTCAGATGGAACCGTTGATTGGATTGCAGAAGAATTTGGATGAAAATCTGGAAAGAATCGGTTTCCCAAAGGAGAACAGACCTTTTAAAGGTCATCTTACACTCGGACGGATAAAGGGAAAACTCAATCCCAAAACACTTGCTGATGCAATCAAAGAATTTGAAAGATTTGAATCAGAAGTATTTGATCTGTCCAGAATTATCTTGTTCAAAAGCGAACTGACACCAAAAGGCTCCATTTATACGGAACTTATGAGTGCCTCTCTGGGGCAGGAGCAATAATGTTGAAAAAACAGGAGATCATATGACCATTTCAGGAGAGAGAGAAAAAGCGGTACAAACAGCCATAGGGCAGATAGAACGCCAGTTCGGCAAAGGTTCTATTATGAAACTGGGGGGCAGTGAGATTGTCAACGTCCCGGTAATACCGACCGGCTCCCTTTCACTGGATAAAGCATTGGGCATAGGCGGGATCCCCAGGGGAAGAATCATTGAAATCTACGGCCCGGAATCTTCCGGCAAAACGACGCTTGCACTTCATGCCGTAGCAGAAGCCCAGAATCAGGGCGGTATTGCAGCCTTTGTTGATGCCGAACATGCCCTGGACACGGCGTATGCAAAAAAACTCGGCGTGAATTGCGATGAACTTTTAGTGTCCCAACCCGATACCGGTGAGCAGGCGCTTGAAATTACCGACATGCTGGTAAGAAGCGGTGCAATAGATATCCTGGTAATCGACTCGGTTGCCGCACTGGTTCCCCGGGCGGAAATCGAAGGCGAAATGGGAGATTCACACATGGGACTCCAGGCCAGGCTCATGTCCCAGGCCTTAAGAAAGTTGACCGGCACCATAAGCAAGACCATGACATCGGTTATTTTTATCAATCAGATTCGTATGAAAATAGGGGTCGTATACGGAAACCCGGAGACAACGACCGGAGGCAACGCCCTTAAATTTTATTCCTCCTTAAGGATTGAAATCAGACGCGGCACCCCGATCAAAGATGGCCAGGAAGTTGTGGGAAGCCGGACAAAGATAAAGGTCGTTAAAAACAAATTGGCACCTCCTTTCAAGAGCACTGAATTCGACATAATTTACGGTCAAGGCATATCAAAATCCGGCGAACTTCTTGATATCGGTGTGGAGGAAGGAATTATTGACAAAAGCGGTTCCTGGTACTCTTATAACGGAGAACGCATCGGACAGGGCCGTGAAAACACAAAAAATTTTTTCAAAGAAAATCCTGATATCTATAATGATGTATGGACGAAAGTCAGAGAAACTTTAGGCCTTTCTGAAATAAAAGGAGAAAAAGCCGAAGGGCAGGAAAGGTAAAAAGTGTGAAGAGCCTAAAGTTGTCAGTAGTCAGTTGTCAGTTGCAAAAAAACAACGGACAACGGACAATTGACAACGGACATTATACGTTTTCCATTTAACGGGGTTATTAATGACAAGCAACGAAATTCGCAAACAATTTCTTGAATATTTTAAAAGACATAATCACCGGATCGTAAGAAGTTCATCCCTTGTTCCTCACGATGATCCGACTTTATTATTTACCAATGCCGGGATGGTTCAGTTCAAGCGCGTTTTTATCGGCGAAGAAATAAGGGATTATGCAAGAGCGGCAACATCCCAAAAATGTGTCCGGGCCGGGGGAAAGCACAATGATCTGGAGAATGTCGGTTATACGGCAAGGCATCACACTTTTTTTGAAATGCTGGGCAATTTTTCATTTGGGGATTACTTCAAGAAAAAAGCCGTCACCTTTGCCTGGGATCTGCTTATCAATGGATACGGCCTGCCTGAAGACAAACTATGGGTCTCGGTCTATCTTGATGACGATGAGGCATATGAACTCTGGCATAAAACCATCGGCGTAAAGGAAGAGCGAATCGTCAGGCTGGGCGAAGCGGACAATTTCTGGTCCATGGGAGATACCGGTCCCTGCGGGCCTTGCAGCGAGATACACATTGACCGGGGAGAAGAATTCGGATGCGGAAAGCCCGGCTGCGGAGTTGAATGCGATTGTGGCCGGTATCTTGAAATCTGGAATCTGGTCTTCATGCAGTTTAACAAGGATGCGTCGGGGAAAATGACGCCCCTTCCGGAACCCAGCATCGATACGGGTATGGGGCTTGAACGAATTGCTTCGGTCCTTCAGAATGTCCCTACGAATTATGATACGGACCTTTTTATTCCGATCATACAAAAAGTCGAAGATCTCTCCCAAAAGCGTCTCGGAGATTCTTTGGAAGATGACGTGGCGATGAAAGTCATTGCGGACCACAGCAGGGCAGCAGCATTTCTCATCGGAGACGGCGTGCTCCCATCCAATGAGGGGAAAGGATATGTGCTGCGCCGCATTATGCGAAGGGCTATCCGCTACGGACGCCATATCGGGCTTTCCAGACCGTTTCTCAATAAAACGGCAGAAGTGGTTTTTGATATAATGGGAAGTGTCTATCCCGAATTGAAAGAAGCAAAAGCATTTATCACCAATGTCATTAAAAATGAAGAGATCCGATTTTCGGAGACTCTGGACCACGGCCTCAGGCTTTTAAACGATACGCTTTCGGAAATGAAGGCAAAGGGGGAAAACCGAATCCCCGGCAGTGTAATCTTTAAACTCTATGATACGTATGGATTCCCGGTCGACATTATCAGGGATGTTGTCAGGGATAAAAAAATGACCCTTGATATGGAAGGGTTTAATACGGCCATGGATGATCAGCGGTCAAGATCCAGATCTATCGCCGCTTTTTCCGAAATCAGCGATGCCTACAAAAACCTCTCCGCTACGGGAATAAAGCCCGAGTTCGTGGGGTATGACAGGCTTTCATGCGAATCAAAGGTGCTGCTTATCGTTGATGAAAAGGGTAGGGAGATGCAGGAGGCCGATCCCGGTCAACGCGTTGAGATTGTTACGGCGTCAACACCGTTTTACGCGGAATCCGGAGGTCAGGCGGGTGATTCAGGAAAAATAACGGCACAGGATCTTTACATAGAGGTCTTCGACACGGTTAATGACCCGACGGGGCTTGTCATACACAAGGGAAAAGTTATTTCAGGATCGGTTAAAAAGGGTCAAACCGTAACCCTTTCCGTTAACAATGAAAAACGTGAGGCAACAGCCCTTAACCACACCGCAACCCATATACTCCATGTTGCTTTACGTCAAGTTCTCGGGGGCCATATCAAGCAGGCAGGTTCCCTCGTGGCACCGGACAGACTTCGTTTTGATTTTACTCACTTTTCTCAGGTTGATAACGAAACTCTTGATAAAATTGAACGTATTGTCAACGAACGGATACGCGACAATGTTCCGGTCCAAGGTGAGGAAATGGATGCCGAAGAGGCATTCAAGACAGGGGCAACAGCCCTTTTTGAAGAAAAATATGGCGACAGAATCAGAGTCATCTCCCTTGCTTCCTTCAGCAAAGAATTCTGTGGCGGGACCCATACGGACCGTACCGGTAACATCGGACTGTTTAAAATCATAGGAGAAACCGGCGTTGCTGCCGGTGTACGAAGAATCGAGGCATTGACCGGTGCTACCGCATTAGCACACATTCAGAAAACTTCAAAAATAATATATGATACCGCCAATCTGGTCAAAGAAAAACCCGACTTCGTTACCCAGCGGGTTGAAAAAATTCTGTCTGAGCACAAGGCCCTTGAAAAAGAGCTGGAAAAATTAAAGGCAAAAATCGCTTCCAAATCGGCAGCTGAAGCCGAAAGTGATATTAAACTGGTAAACGGCATCAATGTCCTTACCAAAAAGGTATCGGTCGATAATCCTGCCGCTTTGAGGGATCTGGCCGACAAGTTTAAAGATAAGATAAAATCGGGGATTTTTGTTCTTGGCAGTGCTTCAGGCAAAAAAGTTTTCCTTGTGGTTGTGGTAACAAAAGATCTTACGGACCGATTTAATGCCGGCAAAATTATAAAAGAAATCGCAGCCGAAGTCGGCGGCGGAGGCGGTGGAAGACCTGATATGGCACAAGCCGGTGGGTCGAAACCTGAGAAACTGGATCAGGCGCTTGATAAGGTATATAAAGTGGTCAGGGGTTAGTTTCTTAATTCTAAATTTAAAAAAGTTTGAAGTGACTAAAGTGATCTAAAGTGCCTAAAATTAAGGAATTCTATCAATTTTATATATAAAAAAAGACAGAGCAAAGCGATTCATTCACTTTAGCTCACTTCAAACTTTAGATCACTTTAGCTCACTTTCCCGGTTTATCCGGGTTAGGACAAGATTTTCAAGTTTTATTCATGATCCGGAAGTAAGAGTTTTAAGGATATCCGCCTTGCCCACGATACCAACCAGTTTTCCGTCATCCACAACAGGAAGGGTGTGAAAAGACTTCTCCACCATAAGGTTTGCTACATCTTCAATACTTGTATCGGATCGAACGGAAAACGGATCAGGCGTCATGGCATGGGCTACGATGATGGCCGCGATTTTTTGAATATCTCTGTCAAGCTGCTTTATGGAGGTTATGCGAATGAATCCATCCAGAAAGGTGAAAATAGAGGGTAGGGGAAGGCTTTTTTGCTGTGTTACCAGGTCGCTCTGACATAGTATCCCTACCAGTGACCCTGCTTCATCCACAACCGGAGCACCATTGATTCGTTTTTCCAGAAGAAGTTTTGCTGCATGAGCAATCTCCGTATCAGGTGAGAATGTGATGACCTGTTTTGACATGATATCTTTTACTTTTAGCATGCATTACCTTTTAAAAATTATCTGAATTAAAAAAAGTGTGAAGTGCCTAAAGTGATCTAAAGTGCCTAAAGTTGAGGAATTCTATCATTAACTTTAGGTCACTTTTAACTTTTCCGGTTTGTCCTGATTAAGAACACAAACAAAACATACATTGAATTCAGCTTGGGTGTCAACCCGGTATACTTATACTTAATATGAGCCCCTATCAAACAGAACAATCAGAGACCCTTTCGATGGTCCATAAACACCTTTCGGGTCTTTCCGTGACAGAAAGACGAAGACTGGAGGCCGAAGCAGCGGACTATCTTTTATTTCGCAAGGATGTGGACCGGTTTTTGTCGGAATATTTTGGCGACCCGTGTACCCAAAAATGCTATCAGAGCAAACTCAGTGCCTGTTGCTCGCGTGAAGGGATCATTACCTTTTTTGCGGATGTGGTGATCAATGCCCTGTTATCTCGGGACGAGGAAGTAGAGGCTTTACTGACTGTGCTTCAAAAACCCAATGACGGATTTAAATGCATATACCTTGGGGAAAAGGGATGTCTCTGGAGGATTAAACCGATTGTATGCGAGATGTTTATCTGTGAGCCGGCAAAAAAACAGGTCTTTGCTGAAAAACCAACGGCCCGAAAGGCATGGGAAGAACTCAAGCGCCGGGAAAAAGAGTTCACCTGGCCGGACAAGCCGGTCCTGTTTGATCGGCTCGAAGCATATTTTATGAACGCCGGCTTTTCTTCGCCTCTTATGTACCTGCACAACAGCCCCGGACTCCTGCGTGTAAAATCAAAGGCAAGGAATACCAAACAACGGCCTTAACTTACCACCCACACCGCCGTCTCTTTGGCCAGGTGAACAATTCTCTTGCTTACACTGCCTGTAAAAAATCCCTCCACCTTTGACAAGCCTCTCCTGCCTACCGCAATGGTGCCGTAATTTCCCTGCCTGGCTTCTTGAACGATGGTATCCGCCAGGTTGTCAACATCCGTGAGCAACTTTGTGGTTACCCGGTCCGGCTCAAAACCTGCATTTATCAAACGATTTTTAGCTTCATTAAATATAGGGCTTATGCCTTTTTTAATTTTTCTCAACAGTTCCTCATGTTCCAAGGGTGAAAGATCTATCTGTTGTAAAAAATTAAGTGCTCTTACCGCATGCAGCAGCGTAACCTCAAAATTTGCCCCCCCCAGCATCGTTCCTACATACTCCACTGCCTGCATGGAACCTTCCGAGGCATCCAAACCCACAAGTATCTTACCCGGTTCAGGCTTGCCGCCTACCATCCAAACAGGAACATGAGTAAGATTTTCAATCAGCTTGTCAGCAATACTCCCAAATACAAAATCCTTTAACTTGCTTAGTCCTGTCCGGCCAACTACGACAGCACTATAGTCATTTTTAGACTCAATGACGATATCCCCGGCAACACCTGTTTTACGCTGATGAATATTCTCTGTCACCGATTCTCTCGCTATGCCCGATTCCATAAGAATTTGAGTCGCCCTGTTTATAACCTCTTGTATTATTTCATTTTGTTCCCTTTCCCATGCTCTTATGCTTGCAATTCTTTCACTGTAAAAGGGATCTATTCCCATGTCATAGAAAGCTTCATCTATTTTTCTTATAACAATGAATAAAACCACTTCTGCTTTTTGTGAAGCCAGGACTTTACCAACATAGCGCACAGCATCAAGGGACTGTCCGGATCCATCAACGGCCAGCAATATTTTTTTCCGAGTGGGGTTCATTATTGTCAAGCCTCCCTTCTTTAATGGAACATCCTGATTTTTTCGTATATTTTTGTCCCTGATTTTTTCGTGTAGAGACGCGTCATTGACACGTCTCTATATCATATCACACGATAAAATAGAGATGGTATTGTCTGGAAAGGGGTGATACGAACTTATTTCACCTTGATCTCTATCTGTTTTTTTTTGGCTTGCTCTAATTTTGGGAGGATTATTTTCAAGATCCCTTTTTCAAAGGTCGCTTCAACTTTATCACTTTGTACGCCGGACGGCAGCTGAAATACACGTTGAAAAGATCCGTAGTATCTCTCAGCACGAAAATGATGCTCGCCTTTATCCTCCTGATCCTTTTTCTTCTCCCCTTTGATTGTCAGCAGGTCCCCGGAAATGCTGACATGAACGTCTTTAGATTCCATACCGGGAAGTTCAGCCTTAATCAACACCTTATCTTTGGCTTCCAAAATATCCACAGAAGGTACCCACTCTTCTGTAATAAGCCGGGGAAAAGGCATCTCACCAAATAATCGATTCCAAAGATTCTCCCTTTCCCTGAGAAATGAACTGAGTTCGCCAAATGGTCTCCAAGGTACGAGTTCCATAAAAATATCTCCTTTTTGCATACCCCTTCTTCGAATAACGATCCGACGTTGAGAGCTTTGCAGAACCACTTCCCGTGAAATCGAACAAAATTGAAGGTTCTGCAAAGCTTTCACGTTAATCTTCTTTTCTTGAATACGTGACCTGTGGTTTTTTAACTTTTTTACAATATTATAGTCTTTTTCTTTTTGTCTATAGAGGGAAAGGCTTATTTTTCCGGGGGAAAACCCTAATTAATGGGAATTACTCCCGGCTGGAGCAAGTAGAAAAAACCAATGGAAAAGATTGTTGATTAGTAGAGTTATAATATTTGCCTTTAGGCCGTAAAACCCAAGGATTTATCCTTGGGATATAAGACCCGCTTTAGCAGTTTTGTTTGTACTTTTCAGCTTATGCATCTTTGAAAAGTACCCGATCGAGATCAGCAACATAGGACTTTTGTCAACTTTTTTGGTTGAAACAACTTTTTGACAAATACTCTCAAGTTTTGTCCTCCAGTCAGGAGTTGGTCCACATCGCCAATGTTAAGAAT
>JAUUWG010000071.1 GCA_030589165.1 Desulfobacterales bacterium | reverse complement strand
AAGTTATTAAGCGGTTTTTACAAGCAACACTATCTTTGCCCCTCTTAAAGATTGTTTAATCACTTGCCGCAGGGTCTGAGACGTGCGGAATATCTCAGAGTGCCTATGTATTCGCTTATAACGTAGCCCGATAACGGAAGTCTCCGTTTCACCTTCCGTCCTGGCTGAGGCTAGTCAACCGGGGCTTTTACAAGCCCCTTCTGAATCTATGATTCAGGAGGGGTAGTTGACAAGCCTCATGATCATGGAATAACAAACACAACCATAATGGAAAACAAAAATAAGATCAACTCATCATCTGCTGAACCAAAAGACGTATTTTCGCCTTTCGGCTATTTTACCACGCACGATAATTTGTCCATACGCTATGGAATATGGCCTTTTTGCCCGGCTGACAAGTCCCATGAAAAAAAGGGTAGCGTTATTCTTCTGAACGGCAGAAAAGACTTTATGGAAAGTTATGCCGAAACCGTCAAAGACCTGAATCAGAGAGGTTTTGATGTGTACGGTTTTGACTGGCGCGGTCAGGGGCTTTCAAGCCGGCTGTTAAAAAACCGGCACAAAGGTTTTGTGAACAGTTACAAAGACTACATAAAAGAGCTGGATCTTTTTTGCAGCAAAATTGTAAAACCTGTAGCAGAGCCGCCTTTAATAATTCTTTCTCATTCAATGGGCGGACATATTGCGCTCCGTTTTCTGCACGATCATGCCGAAGTAATCGACGCTGCCGTTCTTGTGTCGCCTCTGATAGATCTTTTTTTTAGATCTCGGTTTCGCAAGTGGTTTGCCAGGGCTTTTGTCCGGGTGGCGACAAAAGCCGGGCTGGGTCATCATTATGTATTAGGCTCAAGGGGCGATCGTTTCTCAACGAAGAAAAAATTTGAAGGCAACAGGGTAACCTCGGATCCGGAACGCTTCATGGTTGAAAAAAGAGCTGTTGCTGAAAACCCGGATCTTGCTATGGGTGACCCGACTTACCGATGGCTTGCCGCCACTTTTGAATCAACACGGATACTCACTCGATCCGGGTATGCCGAAAGGATAAAAACGCCCGTTCTCATGGTGGGCGGAGAATTGGATCGGGTTGTTTCCATTAAGGCCCAAAAAGCCATAAGTGATAAACTTCAAAACGGTAAATTTGTTTTGATTAAAGGCGCGCGTCATGAAATTTTAAATGAGGCGGATTCAATACGAAATGTTTTTTGGGGTGCGTTTGACCGGTTTGTTGAGGAACAGGAACATCCATATGATGAATAAAGACAAGAAAGCAATCTGGGGCTGGGCCATGTACGACTGGGCAAATTCGGCTTTTGCCACAACAGTTATGGCCGGGTTCTTCCCTATTTTTTTTAAACATTATTGGAGTTATGGTGTGGATGTCAATATAAGCACGGCCCGGCTCGGATTCGGCAATTCACTGGCCAGTCTGTTTGTGGCTTTGATGGCGCCCGTTCTGGGAGCTATTGCCGATAAGGGGTCGGCAAGGAAGAAGTTCCTGTTATTTTTTGCTTACCTTGGCGTACTGATGACTGCCGCCCTGTTTATGGTCCAAAAAGGGGAATGGGTATGGGCGATATTCGTTTATGCCATGGGGATTATTGGGTTTTCAGGTGCCAATATATTTTATGATTCCCTTTTGCCGGGTTTGGCCGGGGAAGAAAAAATCGATTATATATCAGGTTTCGGCTTTGCCATGGGATACCTTGGCGGCGGTCTGCTTTTTCTTATCAATGTGTTGATGACGTTAATGCCGGAAAAATTCGGTCTGCCCGATGCCGGAGTTGCGGTCAGGTATTCTTTTGTTTCCGTTGCCGTATGGTGGGGTATGTTTACCATTTTTACGATACTCTGGGTGCCGGAAGAGAAAACATCCGCGGCATCATCCAAAGGAAAAAATTTTGTAGCGGACGGTTTTCGGCAATTTGTCGGGACATTTAAAAAGATTCGTCATTTAAAAACCGTCTTTCTTTTTCTGCTTGCCTACTGGTTTTACATCGACGGTGTCGGTACCATTATCCGTATGGCCGTAGATTACGGCATGTCCCTTGGATTCGCTTTTAATGATCTGATTGTTGCGCTCCTGATCGTTCAGTTTGTCGGTTTTCCGGCAGCGTTGATGTTCGGAAAACTCGGACAAAAATGGGGTGTGCGCAAATCGATCTACCTGGCGATTGGTGTTTATATGTTTGTCACCGTGTGGGCAACGGTTATGACCGATAAAAATGAGTTTTACATCATTGCCGTTATCATCGGCCTGGTCCAGGGCGGTATCCAGGCGCTCAGTCGCTCTTACTATTCCCGATTGATCCCCAAGGGTCAGTCTGCCGAATACTATGGATTCTATAACATGCTGGGTAAGTTTGCGGCCATTTTTGGCCCGGTCTTGATGGGTATTGTCGGCTTGATCGCAAGGCGGGTTTTGATGCCGCCCGCGCCCACGCCGGAGCAAATCGAACAGGTGGGACAATTGGCCTCGCGCTGGGGGATTGCATCCGTTTTAATACTTTTTCTGGCCGGCGCGATTCTTTTCTATTTTGTTGATGAAGAGAAAGGCAGGGCGGAAGCCGCTTATTTGTCAGAGGCTTAGGGACTCGGCACGAATAAATTATCCCATTTAACATCTCCTCTTCAGGCCATCTTTATTCGATACTCAATCAAATCGTCCTCGAAATAGAACGACTATTCCTGTGGCGATTAGATTGAGTATCGAATAAATCTGACCTGAACATGAGCGCTATCTGGGATAATTTATTTGTGCCGAGTCCCTTAAAGGGCGGTACTGAAAGAACTCGCCGCTTTCGGTGATCTTGGAAAAACGCCGTTGTAAATTCAACAAAAAAGAATTATTGTGATTTAGAAAAATCAAAAATCTATTGAGGGGACATCATGAGAAAGAGTCTCTACCTGCCTGTTGTAATGATGCTTTTCTTTATCTGTGTGTTAATCAATCAACCCTTTGCAAGGACAAAAGGAGGCGTAGCCATGGAGTTAAAGAGTTCAGCATTTGATAATGGAGGAATGATACCTTCCAGGTATACATGTGATGGAGCGAATTTATCACCGTCTCTGGATTGGGGGGCGGTTCCTGCGGGTACGAAGAGTTTTGCCCTTATCTGCGATGATCCGGATGCCCCGGGGAAGACTTGGGTCCACTGGGTGTACTATGATATCCCGGCAGGGACAAAAGGTTTGCCGGAGAACGTGGCCCCGCAAAAAGAACCCGCAATCGGCGGGAAGCAGGGGACCAATGATTTCCGCAAGATAGGCTACGGCGGCCCATGCCCGCCTGGCGGAACCCACAGGTACTACTTTAAGATATACGCCCTTGACGCCGTACTTGACCTGTCTGCCGGCGCTACCAGGAAGCAGCTTCTAAAGGCAATGGAGGGGCATATTCTTGGCCAGGCGGAGCTTATGGGCAAATACAAATCGAAAAAGTGAGCTAAAGTGATCTAAAGTTTGAAGTGAGCTAAAGCCCGCCCTGGCGCGATGTGTTCATTTGCTTTGATTTAGGCATCTTTCAAAGGCTTGGCTAATGAATCAACCAAGAAATAAGTAGACCCGGTCTGGGCCAGGGTTAAGGAGTCGCTTCGCCCTGTCTTTTTTATATTTTTTATAAGATTGATAGAATACCTCAACTTTAGGCACTTTAGCTCACTTTAGTCACTTCAAACTTTTCTAAGGATGAGAACGGAAAAATATTAACAGACTCTCCACCAGTTCCGCCATAAAGCGGTAATCCAACTTCTCCATGGTATCTGATGACGAGTGATAATGCGGATTCCGGTAAAAAGCCGAATCCGTGATCATGACTGCCTTGAAACCTTGGTCCCAAAAGGACGCATGGTCGCTGAGCCTTACTTGAGGCAGAAGCCATCCACTGAATGGGATTGTCTGCTTCAGCACCGGGAGTTCGGGATTTTTTTGGAAAGACCGGAATAAAGAGCGTGTAAATCCTCTGGAACTGAAATTACCGACAATGCCGATAAAGTTGCCTTCTTTGGGATAGCCCGAAAACTTCAAAGGCAAGGGGTAGTGTTGACAGCCTGGATAATGACACGAGTAGCCCACCATCTCCAGGCATATCATCCCGTCTATCTGTTCTTTATTTTTTCGGGCTTTATCGGCATAGACCCTGCTTCCCATGTACCTGGTGCCGAAAACCGGGGGTTCCTCCAGAGCAAAGGAGACGAATGTTACTGCCAGGTCCCGTTTTTCAATCATCTTCATTGCTTTTAAATGCCTGGCGGTCTCTAATTGGACGGCTATGGCGGAGGCGTTGTCGTCGGCACCTACTGTTCCGGCTACCGAGTCGTAATGGGCTCCCACCAAATAGCGTTTAGAGGGGTTTTCACAAAAAGAGATCTCCGTTACGATATTGGCTACTGTGAAATCCTTGTATTTATAGGGTTCGCTGTGTACCGGCAGTCCGATATCTTTATAGAATGATGTGATGTAATTTGCCGTCTTTTTGAGGTTTTCGGGTAAAAAGACGCTCCGCTCACCAATGGTCACTGTGAGTTCCCTGAGGTGATCTTTCAATCTTTCACCGGTCTTCCGGATATCGATCATGGACCTTTTCCCCTTTTCTGCAAAGCTCCGGCTTCCATGGCAAATGTCGAAAGCGGTAAGAAATAAAATGATTAAAACGACAAACTCTTTCATTCAGATTCATCAAGCTGTCCCTTGTTCGCGGTTCTTATATGGGTGACTTTTCGTGTGACAGGTCCGGTTCACCGCAATAGCGAAGGATGTGTTCGCGAGTCGCGTCGCGAAGTTTCAAGGCTGTCGTCCACAAGTCCGCACCGGTTTGGGCTTTTATCTCATCCGGTTCGATGGGTTTGCCGATAGTGACCGAGATCGCCCCGGCGCGGGGTAACCAGGAGCCGGAACGCAAGATGGAGCGGGTTCCCCGGATAGCAACGGGTAGGACAGGCACACCGGTCTCCGCTGCTGTTACAAAGGCACCCATGTGAAAGGGAAGAAGTCCCGGCATTCGGTCAAAGGTCCCCTCTGCGAAAAAGAGGGTCGGTTGTCCTGCACGTACGGTATTCCCGATTCTACGGGCATCTTTGATCCCTTTTTGCTTGTCGAAGCGCTCTACGAATTCCGTCCGGATACGGCGCAGGAACAAGCGGATGTAGAAACGTTCGGCAAGCTCCCCCTTGGCCACAAAACTCAATTCCCGCGGCAGGGACGCGACCATGACATAGCTGTCGAGATAGCTGGCATGATTGGCGACCAGTATGCAGGGACGTTTCCGTGGCAGGTTCTCCAATCCTTGTACCGAAAGCGGCGTGCGGGAAGCCCATGCCAAAAAGCGTCCCATTTTGCGCATAAAAGCCCAACGCCATGAGCTGCGGGGCAGGAGGACGACTGCGACCCAGACGAAGGGGGCCAGCAGCCCGAACAGCGTCCAGGCATAGGCGGCATACATTCCTGAGGCTGCGACGCGGCGTGCGCGTCTGAGCCCGGGTAATAATCCGGCCAGCACAAGACGCATTATTTGCCACCAGGCGGCCGCCTGAGGTTTGCCGATACGGCCGCTTTCGTACAGTTCGCGGCTGGCCGCACGGCGGATTTTTCCACTGGAGGTTTTGAGAACGGTTTGGGGGGGCACAAGCACCACATCGTCAGGCGGTGTCCCCACCAGGTCCGTGGCGAGCGCATTGATTTCAAGTCGCAGCTTGTCCCGTGTTTCGGGATCTGTTTTACGGGTTTCCGCCAGAACCACCAGCCGTTCAGTACCGGAGTCGGGGTCGGTACTGCCGAACACGGCGACATTTCCTTTGCGTATGTCAGGAATGTCACCCACTGCCTCTTCCAGCTCCATAGGATAGATGTTGCGGCCGGCGCGGATGATGATGTCCTTGGTTCGTCCCGTGATATACACATCCCCCTCGGCAATGTAGGCCAGGTCTCCGGAATCCAGCCAGTCACCCTGAAACAGGCGACGGGTCTGCTCAGGATTATGAAAGTAGCCGCTGCAGACCGACGGGCCCCGGAACTGGAGACGTCCTTCCCGGCGTTCCGGCAGTTCCCGGCCGGTCGGGTCGGCAATACTAATCTCGTGGCCCGGCAAAGGCCGTCCGCAGGCAACAAAGCGCAGCGCTCTGGTGTCCGTATCACCGGCGGGTACGGCACGGCCGTCGCGCATGAAGGGGTCCCGCTGAATTCTGTCGATGATCGGACCACGGCCGAGAGGTGGGAAAGCCAGTCCAACGGAGCATTCCGCCAGACCGTATACCGGCATCAATGCTTCGCGTCTGAAGCCGTACTTGCCGAAGCGTTTGCAGAACCTTTCCACCGTGGAGGGGCTGACCGGTTCGGCCCCGTTGCAGGCAATGCGCCATGAACTGAGATCCAGGCCCTTGAGCTCCTCGTCTTTCAAACGTTGCAGACATATTTCATAGGCGAAGTTGGGGGCTGCCGAAAGAGTGCCGCGGTATCGGTGAATCGCCCAAAGCCAGCGCCGGGGTCGGGTTATGAAAGATAGGGGAGACATGACGACCAATTGGGCTGCATAGTAGAGGCAGCCCAGCCAGGCCCCGATCAGCCCCATATCGTGATAAAGGGGGAGCCAACTGACGAAGACGTCGGAATTCTCTGCCTGCATGAATTCGCCCATGGTGCGGATGTTGGCGAGCAGGTTGGCATGGGTGAGGACCACCCCCTTGGGATCTCCGGTGCTGCCGGAGGTGTATTGCAGGAAAGCTATGTCCTGGCTCCCGAGTACGGGCTCCCTGTATGTTTCAGGCCTGGAAGAGAGCTCTTCCACCGTCACAAGGCGTTGCAGCGTCTCTACCCGGGATTTGAGCAGTTTTGCGAAAACCTTGGCCTCCGGCATGGTTATCAGGGTTGCGGCGGCGCAGTTGTTCAGGATCGCCCGGTGGCGGCGCAGATGATCCTCGATCTGTGTTTTGCGTACCGGCGGGTATATGGGAACAGGTACACCGCCTGCCAGCAGGATACCGAAAAACGTAAAAAAATAGTCCCGGCCCGTGGGCAGCATTACAGCGACCGGCTCTCCCAACTGCAGGCCGTGATACTGCAGTCCGGCGGCTACAGCCTCTGCGCCCTCCTTGAGCCGGCGGTAGGTAATGATTTCTCCCTCTCCCTCATCCCTGTAGAACCGGATGTGGGGTCGGTCCGGAATGGCTTGGGCGTGAAGATTCAGCACCTCGACCAGCGTTTGGGCCCTATGCGGTGCAGCTTGGGCCCTGCCCGCCTTTATCGGCATGATCTCCGGGGCTGTTTCGGGCGCCCTCGCAGCACCGGCGGTGAGAACGGCCCGCAACAGGTCGCGTGGCGTCTCTGCATCTGCAAATGCCCGCTCCGATAATGTGACACCGAAACGCCGTTCAATTCGGGCGAGGAGTTCAACCCGTGCCAGGCTGTCCAGCCCCAGATCCCGGTCCAGCAAAGTGTCGAGCGTTACCAGTTGGACCGGTGCCTGACGGGGATGGAGCTCGGCGGCCAGCCCCTCTACTATCTTGAGCAGGTCAGTGGTTGTTTCGACGGGGTCCCCTGCAGCTTTTTTAGGGTTCATCTGACTTGCCATAGCCGGTTATCCATGTTTCGTAAAGTTGGCGATAAACCGTAACAGATCAAGTATGGTAAGATCGGCAACTACCCTTTTTTCGTTGTCCAGAACAGGGATCTCTTTTACATTCGCCCTGATCATTCTTTTGAGCACTATCAATATTTCTTCCTCTTCGGTGGTAACCACAAGATTTTTTTGCATGATGTCTTTTGCGGTTTCGTCAGTGATCATGCCGATGAGGAGTCTGGGATGAATTTTAGGCTCACGGGTTGGAGCGAAGACATGCCGGACCAGCAGCCCCAGGGAAATGGTCCCGACAAGTTTTTCCTCATCATTCACCACATAAAGCAGACGGCTGTGCTCGAAGTGGCTCATAGCGCTAACGGCTTCTTCAATAGTCGCTTTTTCATGGATAAGCGGAAGTTCTCTCTCTTTGAGGAGGGCGACCACCTCGCTTATCTTTGCATCACCTATTTTTTCTTTGAAATTCCTCATTTCCCTGGAATCTTTTCCTCATGCTTTTATGTTAAAAGAATTAAAAAAGTGTGAAGTGACTACAACTTCAGCTCACTTTACCGTTGAACTGCTTCACCCGCCTTGATGAGTGAAAAGCGGACTAAAAAGGGTGATAGAAGTTCATTTATGATGACCGATCCCAGTACCGCGTTTACCATCACTTCCGATAGATAGGAAGAGCCGAATATCCCCTTGGCTTCCAGAACCAGGCCCACCGTGACTCCGGCTTTCGGCAAGAGAGCAAAGCCCAGGTACTTTTTGACTGTCTGTGGAGCATGAGAGATTTGAGCCCCCAAACGGGTTCCCATCAACTTTCCGGTAAATCTTCCCAGGGTAATAAGCAGGGACAGCAATCCCGCCGTTTGCATCGCGCCAAAATCCAGATGGGCTCCTGCCAGAGCAAAAAACATTCCGAATATCGGCTCTTCTATGTTTTCTACAACCGAAAAAAGACTCTCATGGTGGTCCACGAAGTTGATCACTACAAATCCCAGCATCATATTGGCAAGTAAAGGAGAGGCCTTAAGGCTGACAGCCAGCCCCCCGGTCAAAAAAACAGATCCCAGCATTACTCCGAGCATTGCTTGCCCTTGGGGGACAAAACGAATCAGCTTTCGAAGGCAAACGCCCAATCCTCCTCCTATGCACAGAGAGACCAGTATGGAAAAGAGAGGAGAAAGCAGGAAGTTCTGCAAGGTGACGGCTTCATGGTTCACTAAACTTTGGGCCATGGTGATGGCAAAAGCGGTAAAGACAATGGTCAGGCCGTCATCCAGGGCGACCACCCCCAGAAGAATGGTAGTAAATGGCCCTTTTGCCCTGTATTCATGGATGATGGCCAAAGTCGCCGCTGGCGCCGTGGCCGCACTGATCGCCCCGATGATCAACGCCATTGGAAAATACAGGGTCCAGAAAGAAGAGGAAACCACCTTGAAGCTGTTCATCAGGTAAAAAAAGAAAGCGAGGGAGACAGTAGTCACAAGGAAAGCACCAAAAGCCTGTATAAAGGTAATCCAGAGAATCTGCTTCCCCAGCTTTTTCAATTTTGTCCACCTCAGGGACCCTCCGATGGAAAAGGCAATAATTGCCAAAGCGATATCGATAATCAGGGTCAGGTCTTCTTTTACCAGCTTTTCGTGGAAAAGCCCTATAACCGAAGGGCTCAAAAGCATCCCGACGACAAGATACCCGCTCACTCGAGGCGCTTTAAGGTAGTTGGCGACTTTTCCCCCGGCATGACTAAATAGAAGAAGGAGACCTATATAAACAAGAGGATGAGCCGTTTTAAGGAAGTTGAATAAATTCAAATCAATAAGTTCCATATCAAGACTTTCATTTATAGCAGTTCCAATTATGGCAATTTCCCTTTTACAATTGTGTGTTGCATCCCTTTCTAAGGGGAAAATTAACGCAAGGATTCTCCCTTTGGGGGAGGCCGGGGAGTGTCTTCAAAAATAGAGTTGCCGTACTGTAATAAAATAATTTAATAGTATAGGAATTTCCATTTTATTGACAAATAAATCAAGGCGTTGCAAAAAGTCCGCCCGAAGGGCGCTAAGTTCAATCTAACATTATTTTTTGGATATCGTCAAATGTAAATACTACTCAACCCTGATTTGGGATCGAATAAATCTGACCTGAACATGAGCGCTATCCGGGACACTTTATTCGTGCCGAGTCCCTTACCTCATGCACATCAAACAATTAACCTCTTTGAATTCGTGATTTTATCAACCCCATATGCCCATTGACAAGCAATCCGAATGCGTTTAAATTTTTATGAGTTCATTAAAGATTGATATTGTAAATGAAAAATAATGCCTTATATTAGCTTTAAATTTTTTCTTTTTCCCCCTTTTTTATACATTGAAGCCCTTTTTTTGCCGATCAAGGGCATGTTGGGGGAGAGCTTTATATTAAAAAAATATCAGCTAAGAGCCTGTTTAAAAAATAGGGGATCGAAGCGAAAAAGTGTGAAAGCGAGGGCAAATTGTTGCAAATTTGAGGTAAATAGCAAGCCTATTTGCCGAAAATTTACGACGATTTGAACCGCTGTCACGCTTTTACAGCCGATTCATCAATTTTTAAATAGGCTCTAAGGAACGGAAATCAGATAAATCAGAACAGGAGAAATAATGGGTGAAACTGACAAGGATG
>JAUUWG010000189.1 GCA_030589165.1 Desulfobacterales bacterium | reverse complement strand
GAAGAAATTGAAGGAAAAGGATTTCAGGCTAAAAACATTTCAGCTTCATGTAAGGGGTGCGGGCTGTGTGCTTCTTCCTGTCCGCAACAGGCCATTGACATGCTTCAGTTTAGAGATGAGCAGATTGTGGCCTCGGTTTGTGCGGCAGTGTGAATTAGCTCATAGGTGATAGCTCATAGCTGATAGTTGATAGCTCATAGGTGATTAGGGAATAATCACTTTTGTGCTTAATGGTAAAAAAATCAATTTCTCATCGCTGAGACGCAAAGAACGCAGAGTTTAAGGGTTTTTTGTTTTCCGTTGAGAGGACGGAAAACAAAAAGAAACGCATTATTAAGATTATTATTCGAGAATATAATGCATTTAAATTAGACAGCTTAGTTTTTAATTGTCGTCTCGCACGACAATTAAAAAAAATCTATTTCTTTGCGTCCTCTGCGGCTCTGCGGTGAATATTAAAAAAAAGGTGAAAATTATGGTAGATTTTGAGCCTAAAATTGTTGCGTTTCTGTGTAACTGGTGTGCCTATGCCGGGGCAGATCTGGCTGGTGTATCGCGATTGCAGTATCCATCCAACATAAGAACCGTACGCGTCATGTGTTCAGGCCGGGTTGATCCGGTATTTATCATCAAAGCATTTAAGCAGGGATGTGACGGTGTCCTGGTGTCCGGGTGACATTTCGGCGATTGCCATTACCTGGAAGGTAATGTACAGGCTGAAAAAAAGATTCGTATGACCAAAAAATTACTCGGTCTTGCCGGTATAGGAAAAGAAAGGCTTCACCTGGCATGGGTTTCATCTGCTGAGGCACAGCGGTTTGTAGAAATCGTCAATGATGTAACCGAATCCATCAAAAGCCAGGGAAAATTCGATCCTAAAGCCTTTTCTTTTGAACTGGATGCAGCCGAAATGACACTGGCAGGCGAAACGCTCAGATGGCTGGTGGGAAAGGAAGTAAAGATTACAAAAGACGGCGATGTTTACGGACGTAAATGGGATACTGACAGTTTTGAATCTATCCTCGACTCGGTACTCGAAAGAGAATTTCAGATGAATCTTATTTGCCAGGCGATAAAGGATGGATGCAAGTCGGTCAGAGATATCAGCGCCAGGATAGGCCTTAACCTCATGAGGATTTCATATCTCATGGCCGACATGGAAAAGAGAAAGATGGTTGAATTTACGGGCATGGAAGACAGCAAGCCCGTTTTTGCAGTGATGTAAGGAAAATCGTACCCGTTCACGCCCATTCGGAACAAAAAGGTCGCACAATGTCTGTCCTGTAAGCGTTTACAGGTGCTGCAGGTGTGCGTGCTCAGGGCGATCAGCTATAGTCTGCTATCCTGGTTGCCCTGAGCGCGCGCAGATGCGGTGCCTGTGAACGCTTACGGAAAATCTTCAATTAATGGGGAGGAGAAATGGCAAAAAAAAGCGGATCTGTAATGGTTGTTGGTGCCGGGATTGCCGGCATGCAGGCCTCGCTGGATCTGGCCAATTCGGATTACAAGGTTTATCTGGTTGACAAATCGCCAACCATCGGCGGATTAATGGCCAAGCTTGACAAAACCTTTCCGACCAATGATTGCACCATGTGAATTATTTCACCTAAACTGGTCGAGGTCGGCCGGCATATGAACATAGAATTAATTACAAACAGTGAAGTAAAGAGTGTTGAAGGCAAGCCCGGAAACATGGAAGTTACCCTTGTCAATCAGCCCCGATATATAGACCCGGTTGTTTGTACCGGCTGCGGCGAATGTGCAAGGCATTGTCCGGTTGCTGCAGTTAATGAGATTAACAAGGGGCTTGATGATAGAAGGGCTGTCTACATTGAATATGCCCAGGCGGTTCCACTTGCCTTTGCAATAGATCCCGATGCATGTATCGGCTGCGGTCTGTGCGAGAATATGTGTATTGCCAAGGCAATAAAATATGACGACACAGAGCGCGAAACCTCTGTTACCGTCGGATCTGTTATTCTGTCTACCGGAGGCCGGGGGTATGATCCGTCAGGCCTCGATTATCTGGGATATGGAAAATACCCCAACGTGGTTACCAGCGAAGGATTTGAGAGGATTCTGTCTGCCGGGGGACCATATTACGGCCATGTCATGCGACCCCTTGACAGGGAAGAACCCAAAAGCATAGCGTGGCTCCAGTGTATCGGATCAAGGGATACCAACCGGTGCGGCAACGGATACTGCTCTTCAGTATGCTGCATGTATGCTGTAAAAGAAGCTATGATCGCCAAGGAGCATGTTCATGGTGATCTTGATTGCGCCATCTTTAACATGGATATGAGGACTGTGGGCAAGGATTATGAGAAATATTTCCTGCGCGCCAGAGATAATCAAGGTGTTCGTGTTGTCAAGGCCAGAGCCCATACCATCACCGAAATTCCTGAAACCGGCGACCTGGTTTTAAAATATACCAATGAAGCCGGTGAGATGAAAGAAGAGATTTTCAGCATGGTGGTCCTGTCGGTTGGCCTCCAGATTCCGGCTTCATCTGTCGATCTTGCCAACCGTCTGGGAATAGAACTAAATAAATATAACTTTGTAAGTACCGGTCCCTTTACGCCGGTTGCCACATCACGTCCTGGTATTTATACCTGCGGTGTATTCCAGGGGCCAAAGGATATTCCTGGATCGGTTACTGAGGCCAGTGCTGCTGCCTGTCTTGCAGGAACTGATGTTGCGGAAGCCAGGGGAAAAGATATCGAAACCGTTGAAATCCCCGAAGAGATCGATATTACTGAGCAGGAACCCCGTATCGGTGTTTTTGTCTGTAACTGTGGTATCAACATCGGCGGGATTGTGGATGTCCCTTCGGTTCAGGAATATGCAGGCACACTTCCCTACGTCGTATTTACCGATCAGAATCTATTTACCTGTAGCCAGGATACCCAGAACAAAATAAAGGAAAAAATATTAGAGCACAAGTTAAACCGTGTTGTGGTCGCTTCCTGCAGCCCCAAAACTCACGAAGG
>JAUUWG010000234.1 GCA_030589165.1 Desulfobacterales bacterium | reverse complement strand
CCGGTATTCCGAAGACCGCAGGGATTTATCCACTGGAAAGGTTCCAGTGAGGTGTTGACGTTTAATGCCATGCCATGAAAGCAAATACCCCGCCGAATAGCGATTCCGATACTCCCCAGTTTATTGTTGCCGATCCACACGACTCTGTTAAGGGGCTTCCGTACCGCCTTGATTTCCCAGTCTGCAGCAGTTCGCATCATAACCTCTTCGAGATTCTCAACATAATGGACGACGCTCAGCTTAGCGGCTTGCAGATTAATGATAGGGTACATGACCAGTTGGCCTGGTCCGTGAAACGTAATATTGCCGCCCCGTTCCACCTGGATTACCGGAATGACTGATTTTTCAAGAAAATTTTCGGACACCGACAGGTTGTTAAATCCCCCCCGGCGGCCCAGAGTGAAAACAGGAGGGTGTTCCAGTAACAATACAACGTTTTCATGGAGAATTTTATTATATTTTGCATCCACAATATTACTTTGCAGATGCCATGCCTCCTTGTACTCTGTGGCAGGCATTTCGATACAGAGCCATTTTCGATCTGGCGTCGGGTCTTGAGCGTTTTGTATTGAGTTCTGGTAAATTGACATATTATGTTTTATCGAGAAATTGCAATACCGTTTTAGTAAATACCTCCGGGACTTCAGCCGGAATAGAATGGCCGATTCCGGTGAGGTGATTATGACGTCCACCACAAATTATCGCCAGCTGTTTGGCGTCTGATTCGTTTACGAGTAAATCATCGGAGCCCGAAAGAACCAGGACTGGGCGATGGACATTTTGTGCGATTTGGGACAATGGGGGATAAACAGTCATAGCCTCAAAATGGGCGATGAGTGCTGTTTTATGGTTTCGTCTGACCATGGCTTTTACTATATTGTCCAGGATTTTTTCTTTTTGCTTCAAAAAGTTTTCCCCGAAAGCAACCGGAAGCGAAACCCGGGCCAAAGTTTCAAGATCAGAACTTTTTAGTACTTTGAGCCATGACTTAAGAATCAGCCTGGCGCGACATGTCTGCCTTGCACTGACACTGCACAACACAAGCCGATCAACACATTCAGGTGAATGAACGGCATAGGCCAGGGCGACTTTCGCCCCATGGCTGAGTCCGACAAGATTTGTCTTTATAACCCTCAGATGTTTGAGTAATGCGGAGAAATCCTCGGCGTGACCCTCCAGCGATAGTTTCCCTTCCCCCAAATCGCTTTTTCCCTGGGCCCTGGCGTCATACATAAGCACCCGGAACCGGTCCTTAAAAGCCATGGAATGTGCTTTCCAGTATACCGTGCTTTGCATGGTACCGTTTAGAAAAGCGACAACCGGCTTTGATGATTCAAACCCTTGCGTTTCATAGAAGATAGAGCAACCGTCTTTTGTTTTAAAATATGGCATGTTAAGCTAACCCGGATAAACCGGAAAAGTTACAAGTGAGCTAAAGTTTGAAGTGAGCTAAAAGTTAATGAGTCGCTACGCTCCGGCTTCTATAAAAATTGGCAGTATTCCTTAACTTTAGGCACTTTAGATCACTTTAGATCACTTCACACTTAATTGGCTAAGCATTTTTTTGCCACAAAAAGCACAAAAATTACAATTAAGGAACTAAGGGAATACCGGATACTCGATTCTCATCCTGCCAGGCAGGGCTTTCGCGCCGCAGTTACTTCATCCAGTCTTTTTACCTTGCAGCTTTTTGGCGCTTCACGCAAAATTTCCGGGTTTTCCTTGGCCTCATTCGCAATGGCCTTGAACGCTTCAATAAATTGATCGATATCCTCTTTCGACTCCGTCTCAGTGGGTTCGACCATGATGGCACCGGGTACGACCAGCGGGAAATATACCGTGGGCGGATGAAATCCGTAATCCATAAGCCGCTTGGCCATATCCAGAGTTGAAATTTTTTGAGCCGCTTGATGTTTATCG
>JAUUWG010000030.1 GCA_030589165.1 Desulfobacterales bacterium | reverse complement strand
TCAGCAACATAGGACTTTTGTCAACTTTTTTGGTTGAAACAACTTTTTGACAAATACTCTCAAGTTTTGTCCTCCAGTCAGGAGTTGGTCCACATCGCCAATGTTAAGAATCTTTTCAAGGGGTTGACTCAGCCTACCCTTTAGCTGTGTTTACAGAGCCCTGATAGTTCCCTCAACTTGTGGAGCATTGAGGCTACCCTGTATATATTCTTAACGTAGTTCTCGAAGAACTTAGGCTAATCAACCGCAGGCTTTTGCAAGCCCACCCGCTTCAGCGGTGGGTAGTTGACACATTGGGTTCTTGTGTATCTTTTCTATTCTTCAACCATCTTTTTTCTATTCTGTATATATGCATTACGAAGCGCCTCATAGGGTTCAAAGGCTGTTTCCTTGAAAGACTCATACTCCCCTATCTTCATCGAGGTATTGTTCACGGTCTTAAAACCGGTGATTCCCAAAGACGCTCCCGTGGGGCTCACATAATTGACGGGATTAAAAAAACTATCACCAATTAGACCCACAGAATCTCGAAGGGTGGACGGGCCCAGAAAAGGCCATACAATGTAAAACCCGTTGCCGATCCCGTAAGCACCGAAACTCTGACCCAGGTCCTCCTCATCAGGGTTAAACTCCGGGTATGTTTTGGCCGGATTTCCAAAGCCGAGGACACCTATGGTGCTGTTTACAATGAAACGGGCAAATTCACCGGCAGCGGCCTCACCTTTCCCCTGCACCAGACTGTTGACCAATCGGATGGGTGCAGTAATATTAAAGAAAAAATTCCTGACACCGGTCCTGACGATTTGGGGGGTCAACGCCTTGTATCCTTTGCAAACAGGCTTTAAAATCCAGAAATAAAACTTGTCATTAAAGTGGAACATAAGCCTGTTCCAGGGAGCCAGTGGGTCTGCTACACTTATTGGCTCTTCTTCCCATTCGTCCAGAAGATCGATTTCATGATCAAAAAAATGTTCATCGGTTACTCTCCCGTTTAAAGAGGACAGTTTTTCGGTGGTGGAAATTATCTTTCGGTTTTGATCACAAGGTACATCGTCAAATGCAGAACAGGAGTCAACAGCGGGTCGAAGAGCACCACCCGATAAAAAAAACAAAAAAAAAGTAAAAATCAACAGAATATGTTTCACTGGTTTTTAATCCCCAAAAATTATATCCTGGGAAACAGGCCTACTCCGTAACAGCGCTTTCCTTTTTCTGTTCCATTGTTTTGTTTTTCAGCCGCTCGATCAAATCGGCCGGGGATTCCTTGGAAAGGATCTTGGCAAACTGAATCCTGTAGTTTTTAATCAAGCTGACGCCTTCGATTTTTACATCGTATATCAGCCACTTATCTCTAGGCCTCCACATGCTGTAATCAATGGGAATTTCCGTATTCCGGCTCAATACCATGGTCTTGACAAGCGCCTTGGAATCCGTGAGCATATCCTGGCTTAGAAAATCGACCTTTTCGTCACGGAACTCTCCCAGTAACTTGTCAAGATATATGCTTTTGAGGAATTCGGCAAAGGCATCCGTAAATTCTTTTTTCTGCTGAAGGGTAAACTTATTCCTGTCGTAACGGACCAGAGTCCTCATAGCTACGGCGTCAAAGTCGAAAACCTCCCGGAGAATCTCCCAGATTTTTTCCAGTTGCAGATCCTTTTTATCAGGCTCCTTGTACAGTGGATCTTTCAGGAGACTAATTCCCTTTTCAATGGGTTTCCGGAGCGCTTCCATGGGTTGTGAGGCCTGTGCCAAGGATATCGCAGCAGTGAACAAAATAACAAAAATACAGACAGCACGTCTCATAGGCATTTTCCTCCTGTTAATAAGGCTTTATCACACCCCACCGAAAACATATTTACTGAGCAATTCTTCCAAATCCACGACCGACTCGGTCTCTGTAATCATATCCTCCGGCTTGAGAATTATGTCGGACCCGCCGGGAAAAAGCTTGATATACCTGTCCCCAATCAATCCTGCGGTTTTAACGGAAGCGATCACATCATCGGTCAGGACAACTCCATTTTCTATCTTCATCTTGACCATAGCCACCTGCCTTTCCGGATCCAGAGAGATGGAATCGACCTTTCCGATCTTAACCCCCGATATTTCCACATGAGCACCTTTGGTGAGGCCGGAAACAGATTGAAAACGTGCGTAAATAACATAGTTATTATTTCCGATCCATTCCATCTTGCCGAGCTTAACCGTTAGGTATCCGACACAAACCATCCCCACAAGCACAAAAATGCCTACAGCCATTTCAACGGATGTATTTTTCATGATTTCACCACTGGTTACCAAAATAAAATCTGACGGCTTCGTAAAAAACTCTTAATCAAAAAGGTTTTACGAATCCATTAATTCCGGCCATATATTAAATTCATGCAAAGTAGTCAGTCCTGATTCCATATCGGTAAACATCTCCTCTATGGAGCTATCTTTTTGAGGCGCTACAATGCCGACACTCAACGACAAACAGAATCCTTTGGGGGAACGGTTCCCTGCGCTCTCTTTTTTTTTGATATTCCCGGCCAGCCTGTCACATGCCGTTCGGGCCTGATCCATATCGGTATTGGGAAGGAGCACCATGAATTTATCCTGACCAAACCGAAAGCAGGTGTCGGTGATGCGAAGATATTGCCGTAGTTTACAAACAAAGTTTTGAAGCGCGGTCCGAACACTTTCCTCTCCAAACTTTTCTTTAATCTCATCCGGATTATTTACGGTCAGGAGAATAAAAGAGCAGGCTGTGCAATCATATTGCGGCCGCGTCCTCTTTTCTATGAACCTTTGCTCTTCATGGGTCAGGCCTTTCAAGTTATCAGGCCGGCTTTCTATACCCAGAATGAATTGTTGAACCGCCGGGTTTGAAACCTTTCGAATCTCTTCAGGGGTTCCCTGAAAAATTATCCGCCCTTCGTCTATCATGGCTATACGGTTAGAAATATAAAATATATCAGGTATCTCATGACTTACAATCACACTGGTAAATCCGAACTTTTTCTGATACTCGGAAATCATTTCATGCACGGCATTTTTGCGTATCGGATCAAGTCCGGTAGTCGGTTCGTCAAACAGGACGATCTCCGGTTCCGTCACCAGAGCCCTTGCCAGAGCAACTCTTTTTTTCATTCCTCCGGAAAGTTGGGAAGGGAATTTATCGTCAATATCATACAAATCGAGATGGTTCATCTTCTCGCGGACTTTTCTTTTGATTTCGGCAGATCGCAAAGATGTTCTTTCTCTTAAGGGGAGCGCAATGTTTTCAAAAACCGTCATGGAATCAAAAAGAGCGGTTCCCTGAAACATATAGCTGAATTTATTTTTCAAGGCTTTCCTGTCCGCCTTTTTCATTTCTGAAACAGGTTTGCCCTTGAAAAGAATCTTTCCGGAGTCCTGTTCCAGAAGGCCTATGATATGCTTGAGTAAAACGCTTTTACCCACGCCGCTTTTTCCCATTATCGTGATGATCTCTCCACTGTAAATGCTGAGGTTGGCATTTTTTAATACATGGGTTTCACCAAACTTTTTAGAAACGTTCTGAAATTCGATAAGGGGTGGGTTCATAGGCTTTTAAAGTAAAATAGACGTCAGCACGTAGTCTGTCACAAAGATAAGAACGCAAGATTGAACGACTGCCGAAGTAGTTGAAAAACTTACCCCTTTGGCCCCGAAGCCTTCGGCCCTGAGGTGAGTATAATAGCCCTGATAACAGCAGATGGTCGCAACAACGGCGGCAAAGACCAATGACTTGATAAACCCCTCCGTGATATCATCCATTATAACAGTTGACTCAATACGGGCAAAATAAACCCCGGAGCTGATACCAAGCATAACACACCCCGTCAAATAGCCGCCGATAATTCCCACAACGTCAAAAAGAGCGGTAAGGAGCGGAAAACTGATGAATGCACTCGCCATTTTAGGACTTACCAGAAAACGTACAGGATTAATATCCATGGTGTCCAGCGCGTCAATCTGTTCGGAAATTCTCATAATTCCGATTTCCGCGGCTATAGCCGACCCGGCCCTCCCGGTGACCATGATGGCGGTCAATACCGGCCCCAGTTCCCGAATCAGCGTAAGGGCCACCGCCCCGCCAAGAAAACCGGTAGAACCGAATTTTACCAGAGTGTAATATCCCTGGAGACCCAGTACCATTCCCGTAAAGCCCCCTGTCAGACAGATAACAAAAACGGATTTCATACCGATAAAGTATACCTGATTGACAATTTTCGATATCTGCAAAGGCAAGGAGAAGATATGAACAAAACTTCTGAAAAAGAAAATAGCCGTCCTTCCCATTTCGAGAATCAGAAACAGGGTCAACCTTCCCAGTGCTGAAATCGGGGCAGTTACGACAGCAAAAGGTTCAGTCATTGGACCCCTCTCAAGTCAATCTGAATATCAGTTTAATCATGGCGGCCGAAAATACGATCAAGGCTTCAGAATATTATGTTGTATCCGACCGGAAATGCAGGATAGCTAAATGATTATCAATCATCCTGAAATGATAGCAATGTAGTAAAAGGAAGATGTTGTGTCAAGCAAGAAAACGCCACTAAATAGGGATGTTCTCCGTTATTCGGCTGCCACAAAAGATTCAAACGATCCTTTTAAAGGATTTTTCAAAAAAGGTTAAAGGCCATCTCATCCATGTCGGGCGGCCATGAGGACAATAGGAAGGATTATCACATTCATCGAGTTGCAAAAGGAGGGCTTTCATCTGTTGGCCTGAAAGCGGCTGGTTCGCCCTGATGGCACTGTGGCAGGAAATTAGAATCAGGCACTCTTCAATCGCTTTTTCAAGGCCGGGTGTAAATTCTATTTCTCCCATCTTTTCTATTATTTCCATTATAAGCGGTTTGATCTCCCTTCCGGCAAGCAGATCCGGCACGGATTTTACCACAAAGGTATTCCCGCCAAAAGGTTCGACTTCAAGCCCGAGTTCTTTAAAATCCGGAATCATTTTTTCAAGCATGACCGCTTCTTTATATCCGGTCTCAATGGTTTCGGGAATGAGCAGATTCTGAACCCTTTTTTTGGGATTGTCTGATTTGACTTTCAACTGCTCGAAAAGTATCCGCTCGTGGGCTGCATGCTGATCAATCAGGATAAGCCCTTCGTCAGACTCACAGAGGATATAGGTATCATGAAACTGGCCGATTATCTTTAAATCGGCAAAAAGTTTTTTCTCCCATATGGTTTTCTGTGTCACAGGTGTGTCGGGATTCTCTTTTTCAGCCGGAAAAAGTTCTTCTTTTCCTGTGCGGTTATAAAAGGGAAGAAGCTCTGAAATACAAGTTTTTTCAGACACGGAGCCCTCGGCTTTTGCTGTTTCTTTTCTCCTGTCATCCGCGTCGTTTTTGCCTGTGCTCAAGGGCATCGAGTCTTCGGTCCGAATGTAATCCAAACCATCACCCGGCAAATGATCGGCTACACAATCCGGCGTTGAATCATCAGACAAGGAATTTGAAATATCCGTTTTTTTTTCAAACGGTCCGGGTTGATTTCTTGCAGCCCATTTGGGTCGTTCAACAGAATGCCAGATTTGGGAAACAGCGGTTTTTAAGGCTTCGTAGACCCTTTTGTGATCTGCAAACCGAATCTCCTGTTTTGCCGGGTGAACATTCACATCCAGCCGGTCAAAGGGCAGCCTTATAAAAATAACTGCTACCGGAAACCTGCCCTTCATTAGCCGTCCCTGATATCCTTCAAAGATGGCATGCATTATCCCTTTAGCTTTTACAAACCTGCCGTTGACATATAGATAAATTTTTTGGGACGTACTGCGCGCAATCAGAGGAGAGGAGATCCATCCGGAAATTGAGAGATAAGCATCATCAAATTTTATTTGATGAAGTTCATTTTTCAAATCACTACCCAGAACATCCGCCACCCTTTCAAAACGTTCAACTACCGGAGGCCAGTTTTTAACAATCCTTTTGTTGTGAATCAGTCTGAATTGAACATTTGGCCAACCCAGGGCGGTACTGGAAATAACATCGGCAATATGCCCCATTTCCGTGTTAACGGTTTTTAAAAATTTTCTTCTGGCGGGCGTATTGTAGAAAAGATTCTGAACACTTATCATGGTACCGATAGGGGCTCCGGTCTCTGAGACCTTTTTAATTTTACCCCCTTCAATCAAAATACCGGTACCGGATTCAGAGGCCTTATCCCTTGTAACCATAGAAAACCGGCAAATCGAGGCGATACTTGGAAGCGCTTCCCCCCTGAATCCCAGCGTCTTTATCGAAAAAAGATCCCTGTCCTCAAATATTTTACTGGTTGCATAACGCTCCAGGGAAAGCAAGGCATCATCGCTGTTCATTCCGATACCGTTGTCGGAAACCCGAATCAGGGATCTTCCGCCTTTTTCAATTTCGATAATGATCTTTTTGCTCTTGGCATCGATTGCGTTTTCAACAAGCTCCTTGACGACGGACGAGGGACGCTCGACGACCTCACCTGCGGCGATCTTGTTTGAAAGAATCTCCGGTAGTATTCTGATTTCGGACATGATTTTGTTACGGATCAGGCTTGGTTTTCGATAATAAACCGCGACAAAAAGTCTGCATCCGCAGGCTTTAAATCAAACTTCAGGCAAGCCTCCTCGACCAGTTGGTTTAAATTTTTCCCGGGATTTGACTTGCGTTCTTCAGAAATCCACTTGACCGCTTTTCTCAGGTCTTCGCCTTCCGGTTGAATGCTCATGATATCTTTCCTTTCGGTATTTATAAATTTAAAAACACTATAGGAACGGGGATTAAATAACTTACCCATATTCCATCTCATCTTCAGGCCGCCTTTGCCCGCTCTTCAATCAGATAATCCTCGAAATAGAGTAACTATTCCTGCGGTTATCTGATTTCAGATCGAACAAATTCGGCCTAAGTCTGAGCGTAATAATATGCAATTTATTTAATCCCCGTTCCATAACTCCGGTTTTCTTTCCTGAAAATCCGTTGCCTGCTCAAAATTGTAAGCCACTGTTAAAAGTTTCTCCTCGTCAAAATGTTTTCCCATCAACTGAAGTCCTATGGGAAGACCTTGAGATGAAAATCCGCAGGGAACGGACATACCGGGAATTCCTGCCAAGTTTGCAGAAAGCGTAAATATATCGGATAGATACATTGTAAGCGGATCATCTATCTTCTCCCCTATTCCAAAGGCCGGAGTCGGCGTCACGGGAGAAAGAAGCACATCACAGGTTTCAAACGCCTTTTTAAAATCCTCCATGATCAATGTTCGAACTTGGGACGCCTTGCCGTAGTATGCATCATAATAACCTGCGGAAAGAGCATAGGTCCCCAAAATAATACGCCGTTGCACTTCAGGGCCGAACCCTTTCGAGCGAGTCCCGTTATACATCTGCAAAAGCGTTTTTGCATCCTTGTCCCTCAAACCATACCGTACACCATCGTAACGGGCAAGATTGGAACTGGCCTCGGAACAAGCAATGAGGTAATAAGCGGCGACCGCATATTCGGTATGGGGCAAAGAGACCTCCACACATTCGGCACCTGAACCTTCAATGACCTTTACGGCATTTTTCACTGCCGATAGAACATCTGCGTCAAGCCCGTTTGTTGAATTATATTCCCTGGGAATACCGACCGTAACCCCTTTTAAGCCCTCTTTAAGCGCTTCCGTATAATCCGGCACATCCTTTGAGACCGACGTGGAATCCCTGTGGTCATAACCGGAAACGGCATTCATCAGTATGGCACAATCCGTAACATCTTTTGTTAAAGGGCCGATCTGGTCAAGAGAAGAAGCATAGGCCACAAGTCCAAAGCGGGAAACCCTCCCATATGTGGGTTTCATACCCACAACACCGCAATGGGAGGCCGGCTGCCTTATGGAACCACCCGTATCCGAACCCAGTGATCCCAGGCACATGTCAGCCGCAACCGATGCGGCGGACCCACCGCTTGAACCACCCGGAATACGGGTTAAATCCCATGGATTACGGGTAACTTGTAACCCCGAGTTCTCAGTAGATGATCCCATGGCAAATTCATCCATGTTAACCTTTCCGACAACAACCGCACCGGATTCTTTTATCTTTTTTATAACAGTCGCATCGTACGGGGGCATAAAGTTTTCAAGAATCTTTGATGCACAGGTTGTACGAATACCCCGGGTACAGATAAGATCCTTAATAGAGAGCGGAATTCCGGTAAGGGGTGAAATGTTACCTTCTGAAATCGCCTTATCAGCCAGCTTTGCCTGGGCCATTGCCTCTTGATCCACCACCGTAATATATGCGCCTACTTTTTCTTCAACAGCGTCGATACGATCAAGGACGGCACGGGTCAACTCCCGGGAAGATATCTGTTTTTCTTTTAAAAGCCTGTGGGCTTTGTGTATGGTCAGTTCATACAGTTTCATCTTTACTGCTCCTTAACTATCCTATCACCTTTGGCACTACAAAATGTCCATCCTCTTTTTCAGGGGAATTGGCCAGGGCCGTTTCAGTGTCGAGATGTTTGCTTACCTCATCTTCCCGAAACACATTGGTCAGAAAAATCGCATGGGATGTTGGGGGCACATCTTTAGTATCCACCCGATTAAGGGTATCGACATATTCCAGTATCTTGCCTAACTGATCGGCGAACTTGTCTGTAGACGTTTCATCAATGTCAAGGCAGGCAAGATTTGCCACATGGACAATCTCTTCTTTTGTTATTTTCACAATTGGCTCTCTCTGCTGTTGATGCTTGATAAATTGAGCTTACTTTTTCTACCTAAGCCGGATAAACCGGAAAAGTGAGCTAAAGTTAATGAGTCGTTTCACTCCGTCTTTTTATATAAGATTGATAGAACACCTCAACTTTAGGCACCTTAGATCACTTTAGTCACTTCACACTTTTTAAGTTCGGAATTAAAAACGACTAACCGACGTTGAGCAGAATCCCATCTATTTTCTGTTTTTTCAGCCGGCCCAAGGTCCTGCGGGCTTCAGCATGGTTTTGAAAAGTCCCTATCCTTACTCTGAACCAGACGCCTTTTCCGTCGATATTTGTTTTGGTTTTGTATGCAGGATAACCCATTTTTTTAAATTTTTTAACCATACGGTCCGCGGCCTTGGGATCTTTTAGTGAAGAGATCTGAATGGTATATTGGGAATTTGATTCAGCCTTCTTAACTGTGGTACCCATATCTTTGTTTTGTGATACTTTGGCCGTCCGGGTCTTTTTGAGTCTGTATTCTTTTTTTTTCAGCGATGAAACTTTTACAGGCAAAGGCTTTCTTACCCCGCTCGATTCGACAGGCGGCTTATCACTTTTCAGCCCGGCATCATCTTCCGTATTTTTCAGTGCCTCATAAAAATCAAGCCCCACCTTGTTTGATATGGCGTTGGAATCCATTTCCATTTTGCTTTGTTCCTGTTTGATAACATTATCTTTCAAGGCAGACAGCTCTTTTTCAAGCTTTTTGATATCGAATTTTACCGGCATCGTTCCACGGCCTACGAAAATACCCAGCAAAAACATCCAACCGGAAATAAAAAAGCATAAAAAAAACCAACCTAAAGTCCCTTTAGGGGTCAACTGAACAGCGAATTTCTTGTTTGAACTCGTTTCCTCTTTTTTTTCATCATGCTTTTTCATTTTGAAAATCACATTTTTTCCGGAGCAGATACACCCAGCAGAGCAAGGCCGTTTCGTATAACCTTTTTAACCGCCAGTATCAAATAGAGGCGGCCGGCACTCAAAAGCGTCTCATCAGTCAATACTTTATGTTTATTGTAGTAGGAATGAAAAGACGATGCAAGGGTCATAAGATAAAAGGTTATACGATGAGGTTCCATAAACTGCGCGCTGTCTCTTATCACTTCGGGATATCGGGCCATGGTTTTAATCAGCCGGATTTCCTCAGGTGCTTTCAGCATGGCCACTGCATCTTCGTTCCAGATTACATCGCCAATGCTCCTTTCTTCCCGAGCCTTGCGAAGAATGCTCGATATCCTGGCGTGCACATACTGAACGTAATAAACAGGATTATCATTGGCCTTTTTCTTTGCAAGCTCCAGATCAAAATCCAGGGGACTCTCATAATGGCGCGTCAGGAATATGAATCTCGCAGCATCACGTCCGACTTCGTTGATGACGTCCTGTAAGGTAACGAATTCACCGGCCCGAGTCGACATGGCAACCGGGACGGCATCCCGCAACAGATTTACCAGTTGGACCAGAATAACATCAAACCGATCCTTGTCATTACCTGCAGCCGCTATCGAAGCCTTTATCCGGGGAATATATCCGTGGTGATCAGCCCCCCACACATCGACAACCCGGTCAAATCCACGGTCAAACTTGTCCTGGTGATATGCAATATCAGAAGCAAAATAGGTTGCTTGACCATTACTCCGTACCACTACACGATCTTTTTCATCACCGAAATCGCTAGTTTTAAACCAGAGTGCCCCATCTTTTTCATATACGATTTTCCGGTCACGAAAGTCATTGATAACGGAAGCAACCTTGCCGGAATCAAAAAGGCTCTGCTCGCTGTACCATGTGTCAAATTCTACTCCAAAGGCGTCAAGATCTTTTCGGATACCATCGAGGATAACCTTTGCCGCAAAACCGGCACAATACGAAACAGCAGTTTTTTCTTCACACGCTTCGAGAAGACTACTCCCCTTTTTCCCTATAACGCTTTTTGCGATATCGTATATGTATTCACCTTGATAACAGTCACCCGGGAACTCGACATTCTCTCCGAGCAGCTCCTTGTAACGCATAAAAACAGAAAGCCCGAGAGTTTTTATCTGCCTCCCCGAATCATTGACATAGTACTCTTTTTTAACATCATATCCGCAAAATGACATAATGTTGCCCACAACATCTCCCACAGCAGCCCCGCGGCCGTGCCCCACATGAAGGGGCCCTGTGGGATTGGCACTGACAAATTCAACCTGAACCTTTATCCCTTTACCTGTTTCGGAAGCACCGTATCGGGTATCCTCCTGGTGTATCGTGCGTAAAACCGGAAGCCAAAAGGACTTGTTTATAAAAAAATTGACAAAGCCGGGACCGGCAATCTCCGTCTTTTCAAAGATTCCCACAGTATCCTCAAGATGCTTTAGAATCGCTTCAGCAATTTTTCGTGGGGGCATTTTCTGAATGGATGCCATAACCATGGCAATATTTGTGGAAAAATCACCGTGTGCCTCTATTTTAGGCTCTTCAAGTGTAACAACGGGCAGCTCCGAAGATGGCAAATCACCTTGCTCGTTTGCTTTTTTAACTGCTTCTATGATCAATTCTTTAATTATCTGCTTCATTTCTATCATCGATTCCATAATCATAATTATTTATTTTTAGACGAGTATGAGGGCTCTACAAAATTTTCAATTTTGTTCGGGCCTGCTCCCTGAAGAATATGCTCCGCATTCCACGGGACAGGTTCAGAAATCGTGCAAAACGGATGGTTCTGTGGGGCCCTCGGTATATTAGAGCCTGTTTGAAAACTTTATGTAATAAATACTTTTTTACTCCAAGTCAAGAAAGCTTTACCTGCAAACTTATTCATTGACTCTCCCCCCTGTTTTTTTATATATACTTTTTAAATTCTACAGGCAGAAGCCTGTGCTGCATTTAATTTTTATTTGATAAACATAAAAAAACTTAAAACAGCAAGATAAACCACGATCACAACCGTATCATGAAGATGCTGAAATCATGTGGTTTTTTTTGTACAGATGGAGGCATCATGAAAAAATCTATTTTGCTTGCTTTTGTATCCGTATTTTCATTTTTTTTTACCGCAGGTACGGTTCTCGCCCACTATGGTATGGTAATTCCTTCTGATTCCATGGTCATGCAGGAAGACAACAAGACGATACGCTTAAACCTTTCCTTTTCTCACCCCTTTGAAGGAATCGGCATGGAACTTGTAAAACCCAAAGCCTTCAGCGTAATGACCAACGGCAGCAAAAAAAACCTGCTTGGCACATTGGGCAAAACCATGGTCATGGACCATACGGCATGGAAAACCGATTACCAAATAAAAAGGCCGGGGGTTTACATGTTTTACATGGAACCGGAACCTTACTGGGAGCCTGCTGAGGATTGCTTCATCATCCATTATACCAAAACCGTAGTCACTGCCTTTGGCGACGATGAAGGATGGGATGAGGAAATCGGATTGAAGACTGAAATCGTCCCCCTTTCAAAGTCCTTCGGCCTTTACGCCGGCAATGTCTTCCAGGGAATTGTCAAGCTCAACGGCAAGCCCGTTCCCTATGCCGAAGTAGAAGTGGAATACTATAACGAAGACCAAACCGTAAAAGCGCCAACGGATTACATGATTACCCAGACCATCAAGGCGGACCAAAACGGTGTCTTCACCTATGCAGTGCCTGCCGCGGGCTGGTGGGGATTTGCAGCCCTGAACACAGCGGATTTCAAGCTTAAACACGAGAGTGAAGATAAAGACGTTGAATTGGGCGCGGTCATCTGGGTTAAATTCCATGAGTGGGGAAAATAGTAGAGACGTGTCCGCGACACATCTCTACCTGGGTAAAATAAGTTAAAAATACATTTTATTGTTTTCTATTTGCGGGCCCTCGGCTATTAAAAATCCGAAGGCCCGCACTCATGGAAGGAATTTCCCATGCATATATCCGAAGGAGTTTTGTCCGGCCCGGTCCTGATTTCAGGAGCAGCTCTCGCCTTTGCCGGCACGGCAATCGGCCTTAAAAAAATAGATTATGACAAGATCGCCCATGCAGGCATCCTCTCCGCCGCCTTTTTTGTCGCCTCGCTCATCCATGTCCCAGTAGGTCCTTCAAGCGTTCACCTCATCCTCAACGGAATTGTCGGTCTTATACTTGGATGGGGCGCCTTTCCTGCCATACTGGTGGCGCTCACCCTTCAGGCCGTATTATTCCAGTTCGGAGGCATTACCACGCTTGGGATCAACACGGTGATCATGGCATTGCCGGCTGTTTTCTGTTATTCTCTTTTCAGCAATATGACCGGTAAGAAGTCTTCCATTGCGCTTGTATCATCTTTTGCCTGCGGCTTTCTTTCTGTTTTACTAAGCGCACTTATCGCGGGCTTCGCTTTAATGTTTACGGAAGAGGACTTCTTTGAGGTCGCCGCAATGTTAGTGATCGCTCACCTTCCCGTGATGATTATTGAAGGGGTTGTCACCGCCTTTTGCGTAGCATTCCTGAAAAAAGTTCAACCCGCCATGCTTCCCGGATATTCCGAATAATCCTGGTGTCTTAGTGCGTAACGGCATAAATACGTCCCTGGTTTTTCCAAACAAAGATTCTGGGTTTGAGTGATGAGTATTGAAATTTGAGAAGATGTTTTTTACTCCCATTCCTCACACATCTCAACACTTAAAACTTCAATACAAAAAAATAGCAGCGCAATTGTGCCGTCGTGTACTTAGTGCCTTTGTGGCAATATACCTGAGCAGGTCGTGTTTTCAAATTCAGACATTCAATGTGAAATCAAGAAGTTATTAAAAACCGAAAAAATAACCTTTTCCATCAAAAAACAGAAGGTTAAAGCTATTTTGAAAACACGACATAGTTACCATGAAATTTTTCTAAAGTATTGGATCGGAAAATGCAAAAACATAGCACAACTTATGAAAATAATTGGATAAAAAGAATCTCTGGACTTATAATTTTTCTGGTAGTCTCCTTTTCTGCCGTCGGTACGGCGATTGCCCATAAAGTTATGGTTTTTGCCTGGGTGGAAGGCAACACTGTTTATACGGAGAGTAAATTCAGCGGCGGAAAAAAAGTTAATAAAGGCCAAATCATAGTTTACGATCAGCAGGGAAACCAGCTCCTTAAAGGAGAAACAAATCAAAAAGGAGAATTTTCTTTCAAGGTGCCTGAAAAAACGACGCTTAAAATCGTTCTTCAGGCCGGAATGGGGCATAGAGGCGAATGGACGCTCCCGGCAGAAGAGATCGAAGAGGCAGCTTCCAGTCAGATCGAAGCGGCCCCGCCTGTTGAAACCGAAGCAGAAAAAGCTCAAAATCAGATGCAGCCGGTGTCCGGCATTAATACCGAAGAGATTCAGGCGGCAATGGAAAAGGCTTTGGACAAAAAGCTTAAACCTATTTATAAAATGTTGGCCGAATCCCGGAAGCAGGGCCCTACCGTCACCGAAATCTTCGGGGGTATCGGTTACATCATAGGCCTGATGGGTATTGCCGCTTATTTCAAGTATAGACGGAAAAATTAGAACCCGACTGAATTATAATGATTAGCGAACCTTTTACACCCAAAAACTCACTGATATACCGGCTGGATCCGAGACTTAAAGTTATCCTGGCAACGATCTATTCCTTTGTTGTAGCCCTTTCTTCAAAGATCGAGACCCTTCTGGGGGCAATTGTCTTTTCACTGGTTTTGATCGCTCTTTCACGACTGGATGTTCGGGAAGTCTTCAAAAGAGTGGCAGCCGTCAACGGTTTAATCCTTTTTCTCTGGCTGGTGCTGCCGTTTACCATTGAGGGTGCACCGTTGTTTCATCTTGGTCCATTCAATGTTACCCGCGAAGGGGTGCTCATTTCGCTGCAAATTACTGTCAAGTCAAATGCTATTCTACTGGCATTCATCGCCCTGATAGCATCAATGCCTCTGACCGTATTGGGACACGCTCTGAACCGCTTGTTTATTCCTGAGAAAATGGTTCTGCTTCTCCTGCTTACTTACCGCTACTTGTTCGTAATGGAACAGGAATATCAGCGGCTTGTAAGGTCGGCAAAAATCCGTGGTTTCCGATCCGGAACCAACATGCATACGTATAAAACATATGCCTATCTCATCGGGATGCTCTTTGTCAGGGCCTCGGCCAGGGCGGAGCGTGTTCACCAGGCAATGCTTTGCCGGGGTTTTCAGGGAAAATTTTACTCCCTTTACAATTTTTCGATCTCCAGGACCGATTGGATCTGTTCGGCTGTTATGCTATCCGTAATAATCGGGCTGGCCCTTCTGGAACTACTAAAATAATAGCCTAAAATAATGAATAAAAATGAACCGATTATAAATCTCAAGGACATATGCTTCAGCTATCCAGGCCAAGAGCCGGTCCATGATAAGCTCAACTTAAAATTATACTCAAAAGACAAGGTGGGATTGTTGGGACCCAATGGAAGCGGAAAAACGACGCTGTTTCATATTATCATGGGCATTTTAAAACCTTCCGCCGGCCAAATCGAAATTTTTGGAAAAGATGTCAGTAAAGAAAAAGACTTTGCTGTTGTACGGCAAAAAATCGGTCTCCTTTTTCAGGATGCCGATGACCAGTTGTTCAGCCCAACGGTACTGGAAGACGTTGCTTTTGGCCCCTTGAATATCGGCAAGTCAAATATCGAAGCCCAAAAAATCGCCATGGACACATTGGATTTTTTGGGCTTGGCCGGATTTGAGGATCGAATAACCCACAAACTCTCCGGAGGAGAAAAAAAACTGGTCTCTTTTGCCACGGTCCTTGCCATGCAGCCGGAATTTCTTCTGCTTGATGAACCGGCCACCGCCCTTGATGAGAAAACAAAAGCAAGGCTTATCGATATACTACATAAACTTGATCTTCCCTGCCTCGTGATTTCCCATGACAGTGAATTTCTTGGCAAAACGACCGATTCCATTTATACAATGAAAAACGGAAAAATCATCCGGGATGCTGATGAACAACTTCACTGTCATTATCATTTACACTCCCATGGCGCATCTCCGCACAAACACCAAAAATTGGATTAAGATCGTAGATTAAATAAATAAATTGATCAAAACGAAGGATTTTGGTTCACAAGGTGCGTTAAAGGCCGCATAGTGTCCGCATGTGCCCTTTGACGTAGCGCAGAAAACGGAGAACATTGCTCAATTTATTTGTCCTCAATCTTCAACATCAGGCGAATCATCCGAAGTGGCCTTAAAAGAAGGAGCAGGAGAAGCGGCAATAGTCTTTAATTCATCATCGTCTACATAATTTTCGTCTTCAAGATTATCATCGAGCAACTCATCAATTTTTACGGATTTGCTTTCAACTTCGCCTATAGATTCAGGAATTTCTTCTTCCTCATCAATCTCTTCTTGCCCTAACAAATCCATGTCGTCGAGCAAGATCTCAATAGACTCCTGGGTACCGGAAGCATACAAGTCGGCCACGGCTTCGGCTATTTTCTTCATGGCAAAACGTACCGGATACAAAGCGTGGTTTCTCAAAGCCGAAACAAGAGCCTCCGTCCCCTTTTCAATTGCAGAGCTTATGGCCTCAGCGTCGTATGTTTCTTCATATATAACCGAAAAAACCCCTCTATCCAACTCTGCAAGTTCTTTGATTATGAGGTCTTTGTTATCATCGCTTTTTGAAATCAGATATTTTTGTTTCATATTTTATTTCCTCTAAGATGCAACATTATTATGTAAATATCCCCGTTGTATTATCATTAAAAATTTTATTCTAAACCAAAAAATCTCTATGTCAACAAGCAACGATGTTTTTTTAAGGCCAACAGCATTAATGCTTAGGTCGTGTTTTCAAATTCAGACATTCAATGTGAAATCAAGCAGTTATTAAAAACCGAAAAAATAACCTTTTCCATCAAAAAACAGAAGGTTAAAGATATTTTGAAAACACGACCTAATAAAAATATTGACCTGCCATTTATAGAATGTTATAAAATTATACTTATAATTATGGAGGGATGGCCGAGTGGCTTAAGGCGGCGGTCTTGAAAACCGTTGAGTGTCAAAGCTCCGTGGGTTCAAATCCTACTCCCTCCGCCATTAACAATACAAATGGAGCGCTGCAGCATGCAAAGCTCTATTATACGGTATTTCGGAGAGATGGCCGAGCTGGCTGAAGGCGCTCGCCTGCTAAGCGAGTATGTGGTAAAAGCTGCATCGAGGGTTCGAATCCCTCTCTCTCCGCCACTGGAAACGATTTTAGGGGGTTCGGCACAAAACCGAATCCCTTTTTTATTGGTTTGGCTTTATGCCTTAGCTATTATGTTTAGCGGGGTGGTTTTGGGCGGTCTGCTTGTGAATGAATTTGGGAAAGGGGAAAAAATCATGCTTCCACCTGGCCATCTTAAGATTGCGCAGGCAGTTCAAATGCCAGCCGATTTTGACCTCACTGCTCCACCGTGGGGTTCACCAGCTGCGTGGCGTGAAGCCAACCAGACCGTGGATCATCTTATCCTCCTTCACCGGCCGGAACTGGACCGGGCTGTGGCCCTGGCCCTGGAGGTCCAGGTGAAACTGGAATCGATTTTTTCACTCATCGACGAATTGTGCAGGCTCACCTGTCCCCGGTGTCCTGATCCCTGCTGTCTGGCGGCCAAGGTCTGGATCAATTTTCAGGATCTGCTTTTTTTGCATCTTTCCGCACAGAAGATTCCACCAGCCCAGATGATGAGCGATCTGAAACAGACCTGCCGTTACCTGGGACCCAAAGGATGCACCCTGCCCCGGATTGTCCGGCCCTGGATCTGTACATGGTACTGCTGCCCCTCCCAGACGGCGAATCTGAATAAAAAGCCCCCCGCTATCCGAGAGAACTTCACCCATACCATTCAGGCCATAAAAAACGGCCGCAAGGAGATGGAGGCTGAATTTATCCGGGTTATTTCAGGATAACAGAGGGGAATCAGGTGGCTGAAAACTATCTCTCTTCATCATCCACCAACATCATTTTCATTCCTTCCATATTTGTCTCCTGTTTTTTAAAATGGTTTTAAATAACAAACGATTCAATATGAATATCAAAAAAACGGCACGCATACGCTGCCCGTTTAAATCATTAGGTCACATTAAAGGCGTTGGATACTTCAGTGCAACCTTTATGCCAGAAACCAAGGCTGATAAAAAGCAAACCAACTATTTGAAATAATGAAATTTATTTAGAAAAAGGAAGGTTTTTTAAAAAGAAGATTTAAAGGATCATGTCTGTGTTTTTTACAGATTGTAAAAAAGATTTTATGAACGTGATTTTCTAAAATCAAATCTATTGATCTATCCTGCCTGCCTTTCAATTTTGTGCATCAATATCTTGTTTTTTAACAAATTTGTATAAACCCAAGGTAACTTCTTATTGAAACACACAGCTATCTATTTGATTTAAAAGGCTTTTGATTTTTAACCTTTTTTGGCACACCTGTTGCTATCTATATTTATTGTTTATATATTATGGAGATGATAAATTAACTACTCATGCTGGCGGTAAATGTCAACTACCCCTCCTGAATCATAGATTCAGAAGGGGCTTATAAAAGCCCCGGTTGACTAGTCTAAGCGCCATAAGCGCTACGTTGGTTTGGTCAAGATACCTTGGAATATTCCGCACGTTCCAAGCTCTATTATTATGTTTTAAAAGCTCTGTTGGGGTAAGGAGCGGTGAGCATAGTCCAACAAGCCATTCCAACATTGACGATGCGGCTCTAACTCCGAAAGGAGGTAAACTTGATGTTAGTTTACGTACTTAACAAACATGGAAACCCTTTGATGCCGTGCAAACCGAGAAAAGTAAGATTTTTATTAAAACAAGGCAAAGCAAAAGTAATTCAACGTACGCCCTTTACGATCCAGCTCGTTCATGGGAGTTCAGGGTATAAGCAGCCGCTTACTCTTGGTGTTGACAGCGGTTTTAATCACATTGGATTATCCGCTGTTTCAGAAAAGCAAGAACTGTATGCTGAAGAAGTGCAATTACGAACGGATATGGTTAAACTTCATTCAGAACGACGGCAATACAGGCGATTTCGGAGATATCGTAAAACCCGTTATCGTAAACCCAGGTTTTTAAATCGAGGCAACAAGCAAAAAGGCTGGTTAGCCCCTTCCATT
>JAUUWG010000211.1 GCA_030589165.1 Desulfobacterales bacterium | reverse complement strand
TCTGAGATATTCCGCACGTCTCAGACCCTGCGGCAAGTGATTAAACAATCTTTAAGAGGGGCAAAGATAGTGTTGCTTGTAAAAACCGCTTAATAACTTTGGCGATGCGGCTCTTACTGGTTTGGTAGTTCCAGGGAAAATTGTTTTTATTTTCCACAAAAACTACCTTTTTCTAAACTTATTAACCGAAAGGAGGGCGGCATTCCTCCCTACCTGAATCAAAGATTCAGGCGGGGTCTCCTGCCGCGTTTATGATGAACTATGAAGTGATTATTGTCGGTGCCGGCCCGGCCGGTATCTTTGCCGCCCTGACTCTGGCCGATTCAGGCATTCATCGGGTCCTGCTGCTGGAGCAGGGAAAAGATCTCAGCAAGCGCCAACGCCACAACTCAGAAGACATGCTCTGTGGTTGGGGAGGTGCCGGCGCTTACAGCGATGGGAAATTGACCCTTTCTGCCGAAGTCGGCGGATTGTTGAATGAATTTACAGAAAAGAAAGCCCTTGACCAGCTCCTTAAAAAAACAGATGAAATTTATGTGGCTCATGGGGCTCCGGATAATTTTTTTGGGGCCTTGTCCCCTCAAATAGAAGAGATCGCCGATCGTGCCCGGCTGGCTGAAATGGAGCTAATTCCTTCCCCTATCCGCCATATCGGCACGGAAAACTGCCGGATTGTCCTGGACCGTTTGCGGGAATCCCTTGCCGGACGCGTGGAAATCCGCACAGGCTGCCATGTTCAAAATCTTCTGGTTGAAAACGGGAAGGTTCAAGGCGTAGAACTGGCTGACGGGCAAGTCCTTTCCAGCCGGTTTGTTGTGGTGGCTCCGGGCCGATCAGGAGCGGCCTGGATGAAGCAGCAGGCGGACGCACTGAAGCTTAAAATCAATCCAAGCCCTGTTGATCTGGGCGTTCGTGTGGAATTACCGGCAACGGTTCTCAAAAAAATCACGGATGTGATCTATGAATCCAAACTGATCTATTACTCCAAAACCTTTGATGACAAAGTGCGGACTTTCTGCATGAACCCTTATGGTGAGGTTGTGGCCGAAAAAAATAACGGAGTTATCACCGTAAACGGTCACAGCTACGCAAAAAAAAGAAGTGAAAACACCAATTTTGCCATCCTGGTCAGCAGTGCTTTTACAGAGCCCTTTGATGATCCCATTGCTTACGGTCTTTACATTGCAGGACTGGCAAATCTTTTAGGAAAAGGCGCAATCGTTCAGCGGCTGGGAGATCTTTTGTCAGGCCGGCGAAGCACGCCGACACGTCTGGAGCGCTGCCTTACTCGACCTACTCTTACCGATGCAACCCCGGGAGATTTGAGTTTTGTATTTCCCTACCGCCACCTTATGAGTATTATTGAGATGCTCCAGGCCATGGACCAGTTAGCTCCCGGCGTTTACTCGCGTCATACCCTTCTTTACGGCGTAGAGGTAAAGTTTTATTCCAACCGGATTAAAGTATCTCCTGAACTGGAGACGGAAGTGACCAATTTATTTGCCATTGGCGATGGTACGGGCATTACGCGAGGCCTTATTCAGGCCTCGGCAAGCGGAATTCTGGCCGGCCGAGCGATTGCGAACAGATCCGGATTTTAGCTCCTCTCTTTCATTTGCGCCACAAAATATGCGGTCATAGTCAACTACCCCTCCTGAATCATAGATTCAGAAAGGGCTTGTAAAAGCCCCGGTTAACTAGTCTAAGTACATGGCGGCATAAATACGTACCTGGTTTTTCAAACAAAGATTCTGAATTTGAGTGGTGAGTATTGAGATTTGAGAAGATGTTTGCTCTCATTCCTCAAATCTCACATCTCAACACAAAAAATAGCAACGCAATTGTGCCGTCATGTACTAAGTGCTATGGGCACTACGTTGGTTTGGTTAAGATACCTTGGAATATTCCGCACGTTCCAAGCTCTATCATTATGTTTTAAAAGCTCCGTTGGGGTAAGGAGCGGTGAGCATAGTCCAACAAGCCATTCCAACATTGACGATGCGGCTCTAACTCCGAAAGGAGGTAAACTTGATGTTAGTTTACGTACTTAACAAACATGGAAACCCTTTGATGCCGTGCAAACCAAGAAAAGCAAGATTTTTATTAAAACAAGGCAAAGCAAAAGTGATTCAACGTACACCCTTTACGATCCAGCTTGTTCATGGGAGTTCAGGGTATAAGCAGCCGGTTACTCTTGGCGTTGACAGCGGTTTTAATCAAATTGGATTATCCGCTGTTTCAGAAAAGCAGGAATTGTATGCTGAAGAAGTACAATTACGAACGGATATGGTTAAACTTCATTCAGAACGACGGCAATACAGGCGATTTCGGAGATATCGTAAAACCCGTTATCGTAAACCCAGGTTTTTAAATCGAGGCAACAAGCAAAAAGGCTGGTTAGCCCCTTCCATT
>JAUUWG010000181.1 GCA_030589165.1 Desulfobacterales bacterium | reverse complement strand
TTTCGCTGTCGGCATACTCGTCCGCATATGCTCCGGATATACACTGAGTCGTGGCCACATAACGGTTGAAAACCTTTTCCATGGCGTCGGATATTTCTCCAACCGTGGCTCGTGCCCGCACTGCCGGAAGACAGGCTTCCATCAGGTTTCCACCGGAATCGCAGGCGTTGGTTATGGCTTCCAGAGTCCTTCGAACTTCATCATTGTCACGTTTTGCTTTGATCTCTTTTAATCTTGCGATATGTTCATCGCGGACAGCCTCGGAAACTTCAAGAAGACCTTCCAGCGGCTCCTCTTCAATCTGATACTTGTTCACGCCCACAATGACGTCTTTGCCCTGATCAATGCGGGCCTGTTTCCTGGCTGCGGATTCTTCGATCCGCATCTTGGGCATCCCGGTTTCAATGGCTTTGGCCATTCCGCCAAGTTTTTCGACCTCATCCATGATCTTTCTGGCCTCTCTGATGATGCCGGCGGTCAGAGCCTCAACATAGTAAGATCCTCCTAAGGGATCAACCACATGGCAAACCTGGGATTCTTCCTGGACGATAATTTGAGTGTTTCTGGCAATCCGGGAGGAAAGATCGGTGGGAAGACTTACCGCCTCATCAAAAGAGTTGGTATGCAAAGACTGAGTTCCGCCCAAAACCGCAGACAGACATTCAAGAGTCGTTCGAATGATGTTGTTATACGGGTCCTGCTCGGTCAGGCTCCAGCCCGATGTTTGAACATGGGTCCTTAACATAGTAGATTTTGGATTTGTTGGGTTGAAATGGCTGATGATTTCATGCCACAGAAAACGGGCGGCTCTTAACATGGCAATTTCCATGAAAAAGTTCATCCCGACCCCGAAGAAAAACGACAGACGCGGCGCAAACTTGTCGATATCCAGTCCGGCCGCCAGAGCGGCCCTGACATATTCCAGCCCGTCCGCCAGTGTAAATGCGGTTTGCAGAACAGAGTTGGCGCCTGCTTCCATCATATGATATCCGCTGATGCTGACGGTATTATACTTGGGCATGTTTTTGGAACAGAATCCGATGATATCGGATACGATCCTCATGGAGGGCTCCGGAGGATAGATATACGTGTTTCTGGTCAGATATTCTTTTAAAATATCGTTCTGAATAGTGCCTCCCAGTTGCTCATGCTTTACGCCCTGTTCTTCGGCCGCCACGATGTAGCCGGCCATAATCGGAAGAACCGCGCCGTTCATGGTCATGGAAACCGTCATTTTGTCCAAGGGGATCTGATCGAAAAGGATTTTTATATCCTCAATAGAGTCGATGGCAACACCGGCCTTGCCGATATCGCCCACCACCCTGGGATGATCCGAGTCATATCCCCTGTGGGTTGCAAGGTCAAACGCCACCGAAAGTCCGGTCTGACCGGCAGCAACGTTCTTCCTGTAAAATTCATTCGACTCCTTGGCTGTGGCAAAACCGGCATACTGGCGAACGGTCCAGGGCCTTCCCGCATACATGGTGGCCATGGGGCCCCGAACATAGGGTTCAAAACCCGGCAGGGTGTTCACATGCTCCATCCCCTCAAGGTCCTCCGCGGTGTACAGCGGTTTTACCGATATGCCTTCATCCGTCTCCCAGTTAAGAGACTCAAGCGGTCTTCCTCTCAGTTGTTTGGTGGCAAGCTCTGTCCATTCTTGTACATCAGGATTTTTAGACATGGCATCCTCCTTTTTCCTCTTGATTTACTATGTATCTAATTCTTATAATAAAACTTTGACTTTTAAGCTGTACAAGTCGGAAAAGTGCCTAAAGTGAACTAAAGTTTGAAGTGCCTAAAGTTAAGGTGTCGCTTCGCTCCATCTATTCATATAAAAATTGGCAGAATTCCACAACTTTAGGCATTTTAGATCACTTTAGATCACTTCACACTTTTTGTAAGTTGTAAAATTATTTGCCATAAAAAGCAAAAATTTACAACCAAGGAATGACGTATTATCTTTCACAAAGTTCAACAAGAATGCCGTTAGTGGCTTTGGGGTGCAAAAAAGCGATTTTTGCACCGCCGGCACCTTTTCTTGGTTTTTCGTCAATCAGCCTTATTCCTTTTTCCTTTAACTCTGCCAGAGCGGCTTCAATATTATCCACCCGAAACGCAACGTGATGAATCCCCTGGCCTTTCTTTTCCAAGAATTTAGCTATAGGCCCGTCCGGTGCAGTGGATTCAAGAAGCTCAACTTCACTTTCTCCCACCGGAAAAAAAGCCGTGGTAACTTTCTGCTCTTCAACGGTCTCGGAGCCTTCAAATTCAAGCCCGAGCGCATCTGTCCAAAAAATTTTACCGTCTTCGATACTGTTCACCGCTATGCCGAGATGGTCTATTTTTAATATTTTCATAAGAACCCCCCTTTCAATTTATTTTACCCTGAAAAACCTGGTCTTTTGGGCCAAGGTCAGAGTTTTCCGGCTCTACCTGAAGAATTGCTGCAAGAGTTTGAAGTGAACTAAAGTTTAAAGTGAGCTAAAGTTAAGGAATCTGTCAATTATATAAAAACAGCGGAGCGAAGCGACACCATAACTTTAGGCACTTTAGATCACTTTAGACACTTTTAACTTGTGCGGCTTTAAAAAACAGCCCCTTTCAGGGGCAAACCAAATCTTGGTCCTTTGGGCCAGGATTCTTTACAAAGTTTTCCATGACCCGTTTAAATCCGGGGATGGCATTTATTATGGTTTCGTCGGCCACGCAGAAGGCGATTCTGAAATGACCCGGTCCGCCAAAACCGCTGCCCGGGACAGCAAGGATCAATTCCTCCTGAAGCGCCTGTACGAATTTTACATCATCAGGAATCGGCGTTCTGGGAAAAAGATAAAATGCCCCTGCCGGTGTGAAGAAATCGTAGCCAGAATCCGCCAGACCCTTACACAGCAGCTCTCTTTTCCGGGCATACGCTGAAATATCCACGCTCACCCCCTGAACTGATGCGACAACCCGCTGCATCAGAGCCGAGGCATTGACAAATCCGAGGATTCTGTTGGCCAATGCCATGCCGCTGATCAGCTCTTTTTTAAAACAGGCTTCGGGGTTAACAGCTAAATAACCGATGCGTTCCCCGGGAATGGAAATATCCTTTGAATATGAAGTAGCAATGATGCTCTCATTATAACTTTGAAAGATGCTTGGAACTTTTTGTCCGTCGTAAACGATCTTTCGATATGGTTCATCTGCTATAAGGTATATGGTCCGGTT
>JAUUWG010000062.1 GCA_030589165.1 Desulfobacterales bacterium | reverse complement strand
GTTCGGAGTTAGAGCCGCATCGTCAAGGTTGGAATGGCTTGTTGGACTATGCTCACCGCTCCTTACCCCAACAGAGCTTTTAAAACATAATGATAGAGCTTGGAACGTGCGGAATATTCCAAGGTATCTTGACCAAACCAACGTAGCGCTTATGGCGCTTAGACTAGTCAACCGAGGCTTTTACAAGCCCCTTCTGAATCTATGATTCAGGAGGAGTAGTTGACTGTTTGCTTTCTCTAAATTTAGTATTCGCTCCTAAAATCTCGGACAAAAAAAGACCCATTTATAATTTGCATGGACCTTTATCGCAAAAACAGCTGCCGTCGACTTCAAAAGCATATAGAATTCTTGATTCTTTTTCAGTGCGTTTTAACGAAATCGTTTCAAAAGGATTATCAGCGGCCTGTTTTGTTAATTCTTGCCTGGAAGGTATGGTATCAAGACCCGAACCGGTCACCTTGCCTGTAAAACCGTCAATAATTTCCGCATCCTTTCCGTTTGTCACAACAACCACAGGTACCTGGTACGGTGCTACAAGCCTTGATACAGCCAATGATAAGCGATGTCGTGTTACCAGGGAACCGGGGCCGTATTTTATGATCATACAAACTTTCCCGGAAAGGGTAACCAGAAAATCGACTTTCACCACAGCGATTTTGTTCCCGGCCTTTACCATAAGATCGTGGCGGGGTTTTATCTCCTCTTTAAAAAAACCTTTGTTTTCAACAAGCAGGCGAGCCAGTTTTTGTCTGTATCGCTCGTCGTGGGTATCCTGTAGTGTTTCACCCGTAATAAAATCAACAAGAGAGCCAAGAATCAAATGATGGTCAGACATAATAAATATATTTTAACCTCTTAGAATAATTTTTAATTTTAAAAAAATAGCGAATTTATCCAAACAGGTCAATGTTTTTTCAGAAAATACCTCGACAGACTATATTGGAATATATTACGGGGGCCATCTTAAAGTTCGCAATTTTAACTTTCTGCATTATTTTTAACAGCATGAAAGTAAGAGATGCGGCTACATAAGCATGTGAACCATAAAGTGCTCTCCGTAATATATATTTTACACTATAAAGATTCAAAAAATATTAAAAGAGGTTTTCAAGGATGTAAAGGCCCAATTTCTTCTTTACAATTATTTTTGCCTGTGAATAAATAAAATAATTGCGTTTAAAAATTGTAATCACAATCCTTACTTCTTCTTTTAAGATTTTAGTTTCAAATTATGTCTATTCGTAAAAATTTCGAAGAACGTGAAAAAAGTTTTATGTCTCCTTTTGCGTGCTTGAGTTCAGAATCACGAGGACGCATGAAAAAGGAAAAATTCTGCCATGTCCGCACGGAATTTCAGCGGGACAAAAATCGAATTGTATTCTCCAATAGTTTCAGGAGATTAAAACACAAAACCCAGGTTTTTCTCTCTCCCTTGGGCGAACATTACCGAACCCGTCTCACCCATACACTGGAGGTTTCCCAGATAGCCAGAACCATTGCCCGGGCCATGTGTCTCAACGAAGACCTGACGGAGGCCATTGCACTGGGTCATGACCTTGGACACACCCCCTTTGGACATAGTGGCGAAACCGCTCTTAAGGAAATATATTCCCCGAGCTTTTCGCACAATGAACAGAGTCTGCGCGTTGTTGATGTTCTGGAAAAAAATGGAAAGGGACTCAACCTTACCTATGAAGTACGTGACGGAATATTGAAGCATTCCAAGGGATTTGGAAGTATTTTCCCCAAGGACCCTGCCGATATGCCATGTACCATTGAGGGGAGAGTCGTCAGGGTCGCCGATATTATGGCTTACCTGAACCATGACTTGGATGATGCGATACGAAGCGGGGTGATCAGCAAAGACCAGGTTCCTGAATCCTGTTCAAAAATTTTGGGACATACCCATTCGGAACGTATAACCACAATGATAGAGGATGTTATCTTTTCCAGCGAAATCTCCAACAATGAGTTTTGCCTGCACATCAGCGACAAAGTATTCTCAGCCATGACAACCTTGAGAGAATTCCTTTATGACAATGTATATCGTTCACATGCCGTGCATAAAGAGTTTGTAAAGTCAAAAAAAATCATTTCCGAACTTTATACCTATTTTTTGAACAATGAAACAATGCTTAAAAAAGCTTTCAAGGATATGGAACTTGGGGAATGCAATATTAACGGCCAGCCCCTTGAGAGAGTTGTTTGTGATTTTATTGCCAGCATGACGGACAGATCCGCTCTGGAGCTTTACAGAAAAATCTTTTTCCCTTCGCCCATTGTCTGATAAAAAGGAGATAAATTGCAAAACCCAAATCATGAATATGCTCCTTTTTTCAAAGAATTAAAACGCATTTATGCCGCCATGGGACGCAAATATAAAGAAGCGGCCGATTATTATGGATTCAATTGCACAGGATGCATTGATAATTGCTGCCTCACGCGTTTCTATCATCATACGTATCTGGAATACTATTATATCTTTGAAGGATACCATACACTTGAAGAGAAACAAAGGATTGAAGTAACAAACAGAGCACTTGATGTATGTGAAAAAACTGCTGCAGCCGATGAAAAAGGAGATCCGGTTCATCTGATGTGCCCCCTTAATTTTGACGGTCTGTGCATACTATATGAATACCGCCCCATGATATGCAGATTACACGGCATTCCCCATGAACTTCAAAGGCCGGGGCAAAAAGTCGTTTATGGTCCGGGGTGTGAGGCTTTTACAAAACAGTGTAAAGAGAAAGGCTATTTCAAGTTTGACCGGACACCCTTTTATATTGAAATCGCCCGGTTGGAAAAAAACTTTAAACAGGAGATGGGAATTACCCAAAAGTTTAAAAAAACCATCGCCCAGATGCTGATACCCGGCTCGTAATTTGATGGTTTCGCAAGGGACTCGGCACAAATAAAATGTCCCAGATAGCGCTCATGTTCAGGTCAGATTTATTCGATCTGAAATCTAATCGCCACAGGAATAGTCGTTCTATTTCGAGGACGATTTGATTGAAGATCGGATAAAGATGGCCTGAAGAGGAGAGGCTAAATGGAATAGTTTATTTGTGCCGAGTCCCTAAGTAAGGAAAGGTCAAGGATCATAAAATATGACACACGAAAATGATATTGTACTGATATACTTTGAAGACAAACCGTTTGTTTTTGCCCGAATCGAAGATATAGCCGCTGATTCAAAAAAGGACTGGTATCATGTAAAACTCCTTATGCTTCAAGTACCTCTTCAAACCGTCACATGGATTTTGCGTGACGTTTATATCGATGGCGAAGAATTCACCATGAACGGAAAAAAAATGCAGTTGGAAAAGGTGGTCTGCCCGGAAGATCAAATGGAATCCGGCCACGAGGAAGAAAAACATGAAATACCCAAGACACCTGAAAACGCAAAAGTAATCTCATTTGCAAAAAAAAGAAAAGATTAACAGGATTTAAACAAAATCAAAATTGAAACCGGTAACCCAAGCCGCTATTTCTGCTTCCAGAAGAACCGACATCCCCGCATTTTACATGAAGTGGTTTATGGAGCGGATAAACAAGGGTTTTTTTGAAAGCGTAAATCCCTATAACGGGCATGTATCCATTGTTCCCGCCACACCGGATAAAATCCATACCATTGTTTTCTGGTCCAAAAATTTTGGGCCCTTTATAAACGGAGGATTTGGAGAAAAACTGTTAGAGACAGGATACAATCTGTTTTTTAATTTTACCGTAAATTCCGATTCTCCTTTGCTTGAGCCCAACGTTCCTCCTTTAAATGAACGCCTTTCTCAAATCGAATACCTTTGCAGCCGTTTCGGCCAAAACAGCATCAGTTGGAGATTTGATCCGATCTGTTTTTACCGGACAAAACAAGGGCAAATCAAAAACAATCTGCAAGACTTTTTGCTCATTTCAGACAAAGTCTCCGAATGCGGCATCCCAAGATGCATAACGAGTTTTGTGGATATATATCCCAAAATCCAAAAAAGGATTGCATCTTTTCCCGGTTTTTTATTTATTGATCCTCCCCTTGAAAAAAAACTGGAAATTATTCTGAAAATGGAAAAGGTTCTTGCAGACAAAAAGATCAATTTATATACCTGCTGTGAAAAAGAACTGATGGATGCCCTTCCCTCAAATTCAGGGATTCAAAGGAGTTCATGCATACCCAACAGGCTTTTTACGGAATTATTCGGCGGCAATCTTTCTTTTAAAAAGGATTACGGCCAGAGGACAAAAAAAGGATGCCAATGTATGACTTCCAGAGATATAGGATCATACCGCCTTCATCCCTGTTTTCACAACTGCCTTTTCTGTTATGCCAATCCCGCATCAGGAAAGAGAAATTCCGGGAAGGGCTCTATCTTATTCTCCTGATTCTGAAGTTTGAACTTTTATGAAAAAAACAATTTTTCCCGCCACAAAGGCACAAAGGCACAAAGGGACGAAAAATATAATCTAAAAAATCCCTTTGTGCCTTCGTGACTTTGTGGCAAAATAATTTGGATAGTTATTGACAAATCAAAGCTTAATCATAATGAAAATCGGTTCCGTTAAACTCGACAATATTACCGTTCTGGCACCTCTTGCCGGTATCACCAATCTTCCTTTGCGGATTATCGCCAAAGAATCCGGATGCGGCCTGGTCTGTTCCGAGATGATCAGTGCAAACGGACTTATCCGCAAATCCGTAAAAACCGAACGACTTCTTGACAGTCGGCCGGATGAAAAACCCCTGTCCGTTCAAATATTCGGCTCCGATCCCTCAATAATGGCGGAAGCCGCAAGAATAGTTGAAGCTTCGGGAGCGAGCATACTCGATATCAACTTTGGATGTTCGGTTAGAAAAGTGGTCAAAACCGGCGCAGGGGTAGCCCTGATGAAAGAGCCTGAAAGGGCCGAAGCCCTTATCACGGCAGTCAGGAAAGCCGTAAGTATTCCATTTACTATCAAGATCAGGACCGGCTGGGACAAATCAGGATTTCAGGCACTTGAACTATCCAAAATCGCAGAGAACTGCGGGGTTGATGCCGTTGCAATACATCCGCGAACAGCCGGCCAGGGGTTCAGAGGGGAAGCGGACTGGCAGTTGATCGCCGCCTTAAAAAAAAGCGTTTCAATACCGGTTATCGGAAACGGAGATATCGTTAACCCTGAAGATGCCATTCAAATGATCAAACAAACCGGCTGTGACGCCGTTATGATCGGAAGAGCCGCCATAGGAAATCCATGGATTTTTTCTCAGGTCTCTACCCTTATGCGGGGTGAGGAGATACAGCCGATCGACCTTTCCCAGCGCTTTGACAGTATGATAAAATACCTTGACGCTTCGGTAAGGTATTTAGGGGAAAAAACCGCATGCTATATGATGCGCAGCCGTCTCGGCTGGTTTGTAAAGGGGCTTCGCTACAGCAGCCGATTCCGTGAATCCATAAAACAGATCTCCTCTGAAGACAAAGCAAAAAAACTGATAGCGGCATATAAGGATTCATTAGAGGAATCTACGGATGATAATCAAAAAGTCCAAGGGGTTAATAGATAGTATCCGATTTGCTGTATTTTGCTATACAGATTTGCGTTTTTTAATGACTCTGAGAAAATATATTGATTTCCAGAGTCATTTTTTGTTATATTTTGATTAGTTCTTTGGCAAAGGTATTCGGTTGTGTCTCGCAACCCTGAGACACGTAAAACCTTATAGGTAATAACGTTTCGTGCGTACACAAAATGGCGAGAACCAAGCCGTTTCACGCACAGATGAAACAAAGCGCATAGCCCAAAAGGCTATGCCTTGGGAGATACCCCCGCCATTTATAAAATGGCGCAAGCTATAGGATTCTATAGCAAAAAATGTATCGGATAGGCTTATTTCTTAAATCGTACCGTACAGCCGATATTTTTGACCTCGCCTGACACCTGTATCCCTTCAGCCATGTCGGAAGAAACATCTGTCAGTTTTATTTCCCCTGTTTCATGGCCGTAGCCGAAAAATCGATAACCACCCGCCCCTTCAATTATTGTTCCGATTTCATAGACCTTGAGTATATCTCCAGGCCCAAGGCCGGATCGTCTTCCGGAAGATATGGTAATCCTGTCGTCGGTCTTTGATATAATATATCCTTTCCAGGACTCAATACCGACAGCATCGCAAATCTTTTCGCCCAGAACACTTGCAGCATGCACAAATGCATTATCTATTTCGGGTATATTCTCACCTTTTTTTGATACGGCTGCTTGATATGTCGTTTCATCAACTTCGACCTTATGCACAAAGTCCTCATCAATAAGTTTTGCTGCAGTTTCCGTATCATAAACCTCTATTATTATTCGCATCTGAAGATAACAATGGGTATCTCTGAACCACCAAAGTCCCTTTTTTTTCTGTTCAGCGCTCAGATCTACCAGAGAACCGGTTACAATGGCATTCAGACCCAACAACCTCCCGTGTTCCGCCAGTGCAAAATTATCGATCCGGCCTGATGAAAGTGTCGGCAGATGATCCGAATATCCCTCGTCTTTTGGATCGATAAGAAGGATTTGAGAAGATGTATTGTTTATGGTTTCGACAAGTTTTTCCCGGAAGAACACATTAAAGCTTTGGGCCTTCCAGCAAGACCTGTTATCAAAAGATGTGATCCAGACCTTTTTTTTCAAATTTTCATCTAAAAATTTAATGTCCCGGACGATCCGCTTTGTCTTCTTTTTTATATCGTAAAAAGAAGAACACCCATTGATAAACGGCACAAACACAAAACAACAGAATAAAAAAGATAACGCGCAAATCCTATAAAAACTTGCATTCTTATTGTTGATCATGACTCGGGCCTTTCATATACCGCCGAAACTTTGGAAGTAATTCCACCCCTTGCCGTAAAATTACCCGTCACTTCCATCCATTTAGGAGCAAGCACGGAGACAAGATCGTCAAGAATCCGATTGACCACATGTTCATAAAATATGCCCACGTTTCGATACTGCAACAGATAAAATTTCAACGACTTGAGTTCGACAATGGTTTTATCCGGTCTGTATTTTATGGTTATACGTCCGACATCAGGCAGGCCCGTCATGGGACATACGGACGTGTACTCCGGCTGTTCGATTATAATGTCGATATCCCTTCTGGATTCATATTTGTATTCTATGGGGTCAAGGATATCCGTTTTAACAATATCCGGACTTTCAATTTTATAAGGTATATATTTTTCATAAGATCGCGACATTTTTGTTTACTCTCCGTTACAATTATTTTGTCTGCTTTTTTCCAGGATTTGATATAAACCAAGCGGTGTTGGATGTTGATTCGGTGTGAACAGGCAACAGCTAAATCCTCCGAAAGTTTGTTTTAAAACGAAGGATTTTGGTAAGGATTATAAGACAGTATAGATGTATAATATTTCGTTTGCTCCAATAGCAAAGACGTTAAGAATGGTCAATCAAAAACCGGATAAAACAGCCCTTTAAGCAGCATCTTGAACTTCAACTACCAAACGCTTTCCTAATAAAGAAAGAGCGGCGTCAATTTGCCCAATATGCGATTTATGATCAAGATCAAGCAATCGACGGACTGCCCCTTCACTTACACCTATACGTTTTCCTAATGCTACACGTGTAATTTGAGTTTCCCGCATTGCCTGATATAATGCCAACTTTGCTGACACCAAAGGCGGAACAATAACTGTTTCCTGGCCTGGCTTTGGCAATGATGGCACAGGTATGTCTCGTCGGTCGTTGATGTAGCCCCCCAAAGCAGCAATAAGACAATCCACAGCTTCAGACAAAGCCTCATTTTTTGTTTCACCATCCGTAAGGGCTTCAGGAATATCAGGAAAGCAAACTAAAAAACTTCCATCATCTTGTTGTATTAAATCAATAGGATAGACGAGTTTCATAAAAATCCTCCCCCTTCATGATATGTCCTCAATCGTCAATCCAAGTTGGTCAAGCATTGCATGGAGTAAACCTGCTCTGATCTCTTTCTTTCGGTCCTTTACCGTCGTAAATTTTGAACCATAATAAAGACGGCTGTTACTTCCATTTCCCTGCCTTGCTTCAAAGCGTACCGATGTTCCCGTAGCTTTTCCCAACTTTCTGACTCTTCTAATAAATTCGCCTCCATTCATAATGATTTAAAATAATCGCACATAAATGTACGATTTGCAAGAAAAAGAGCATATTTTCGGGCAAGAAAGGGTACCCTCTATGTAAATGAAGGTGAAACTCGAAAGAAGTTTCCGAGTCTCTAAACCACGATCCGGGGAATCCGTTCCGCGATATGGGTCACAATCTCATAATTAATGGTACCCAGCTTTTCGGCAAGCTCATCAACGGTCACTTCTTCTTTACCCTGCCTTCCTACAATGACGACCTCATCTCCCAATTTGACCCTGCCTCGCAAGGCTGTGACATCAACCAGGCATTGATCCATGCAGATTCGGCCGACCTGGGGACATCGGACGCCGCCGACCAGAAGATCAAGCTGATTGGAAAGACGCCGGCTGATGCCATCGCCGTACCCCAATGGAATGGTGGCGATCAAAGACGGTTTCTCTGTATAAAAGGTATGCCCATAACTCAACCCGGTACCGGCTGGAACCTCCTTGAGAAAGGTAATTCGCGTTTTTAACTCAAGCACCGGCTTGAGATCATTTACCCGTGGATTCGACATGGTAAGAGACGGTTTTAAGCCATAGATCGATATCCCCGGCCGTGCGGCATCAAAACAGGCTTCCGGCAGATCAAAAATCGCGGCACTGTTTGCGAAATGATATACCTCAATCCCGTAGCTTTCGGACGCTTTGATTACCTGCCGGAACATATGGATCTGTTTTTGGGAAAAAGCTTTGTCCGCTTCATCGGCACGGGGAAAATGGCTCATGATCCCCTTGACATAGACCTCGGGAAAGTCACCGCATTTTTCAAGAAACTCAATCACTTGGTCGGGCCGGATGCCGATACGGCCCATACCGGTATCCACCTTGAGGTGCAATGCAACTTTTTCCCCCGCCTTTGAAGCGGCCCGGGCAAGGCTCTCAACCATTTCAAGGGTACAAACAACGATTTCGCATCCATACGCCACCACATATTCGCTATTTTCAGGTAATGTGGCGGAGAGAACGACAAACGTTGCCTTTAAACCGGCTTCTACCAAATCAATGGCTTCCGGGACATGGGCAACACACAATGTTTTGTACCCGAGGCGGATGAGATGCCGGCCGATAATTTCCGCACCATGCCCATATCCGTTGGCTTTGATTGCAGGCCAGAGTGGCCGGTTACCTGCCAGCTCTTTGAGAAGATTCATATTGTGAGTTAAATGATCAAGGTTAATAAACGCTCGTGTTAAAAGGCCGGTACGATAATTCAAATTCATAAACCTCCTGCTTATATTTTTTCCACGGCATTTACAAACCACGATAGAAACATTAAAACAAGTATTAGATAGATTTACCACCCCTCAAAGGACGTTTTTCCACATACTCGGAAGTCATGGCAGCAAGAAGAGCGCTATAATTTAAAGAAAACGCCAACTCATCCCCAACCTCAATGGTTTTTTCTGCAGGGGTGACATCCACAATCAGATGATCGCTGGATGCGCCAAGGATGGTAAATCGCGGATCAATGGGTTTTATGCCTTCAATATAGACGTCTTCACGCCCAATGTTTAAAATTGCCCGGTCCCTTTCGCCTTTATCAACAAAGGCAGGTTTCCTGCCGAATGCATCTTCACTGGTTTCACCAATCGGTATGGATGGCTTTTCCTTGAGTTCAATGACTTCTCCATACAACACAAACGCATCCTGAAACGTGCCGGGCCAGGGTGTTCGATGAACGGTTTCACGGCCAAGGAGAATACCCTCCCCGATTCGGACGTTGTTAATCTCCTTGGGTATTTTACCCGAAGCGATCAGGTTCAGCGAATTTGAGCTTCCGCCGGAAATATATTCCAGCTTAAGAGCGAATTTTTTTTCGATCCGGCGCGCATACGCGACCAGTTGATTCATGTTTGCTTCTGACGGCACCACACCACCGTAGCAGCCAAGGTTTGTTCCCAAACCGGTGATACGGATTCCGGGAAGGTCAATCACTTCACGAACAAAAGGTAAAAGATCATCCGGCCAAACCCCTTCACGAAGGTCACCCAGATCAACCATAATGATGATGTTATGGACCCGGCCACGGCGACATGCGGCCTCGGAAAGCGCTGCAATGACCGACAATTCGGAATTCAAACTGATATCCACGGATGAAACAACGTCATCCACCGCGGAAATGGAAGGAATTCGAAGAAGCATGTAGGAAGTGTTAACACCACTTGCCTTGAGACGGTGGATGTTTTTCATCCTGGATTCACCGATTGAAGAAACGCCACCCCGAAGCATGGCTTTGGCCACCTGAGGCATGCCGCAGGTTACCTTGGTGACACCGGTGACCTCAATACCGTATTTTCCGCAAAGCCGGGTTATGGTTCGGGCATTGTGTTCAATTTTTTCAAGGTCGATGGTTACGTACGGTCCGTACATTTTTTCCTAACAGGTGAACCCAACGCTTTCCAGAAGGAGTTCTTTCGCTGCCTCCGGATATATCTGACTCAAAACACCTGCAGCGGCCATGATATAGTTCCGGTCCAGCATAATTCGTACATCTGGCGGAGGCAGCAGCTTTCGCCTGGTCGGGTCGGTCCTTATGTTCTTCAAAAGCTGTTTACCCATCCCCAGCCCGGTCAGGGCACCGCCGGTACCGATCAGATATTTTATAGCGGTCAAGTCCCTTCCTTCAACCCGTTCATTCCGGCCATAGGCGCCATATGCCACCTGCAATCGGCCGGCATGACGCCAGATCGAAATATCGACCGCCCAGCGGGTCAGTTCAGCACAAATCCGCCGTGCTTCATCGTTATCAGGAATCGGCATGACATCCTGAATGTGAGGAAAGGCATCCCCGGCAGCCTCGACAATATGGCCGGCATTTATGTACACTCCCAAATCACCTTCTACGGTTCGCTTGGATCGGGGTTCAGGCGCGACCATCATCTTCACGTACTTTGTGGAGCCTTCGGTAACCGAATGAACATCGGTGGTCGCACCTCCCACATCAATGGTCATCACGTCACCCAGTACTTGTGCCAGCAGTTCGGTTGACCGCATGACCGCACCAGGCGTGGGGATGACATCACCCATGGTTAACTTCTTTACTTTTTCCATTCCCGGCGCACTGACAATATGCCTGGAAAAAACATCCTGTATGACCTTACGAACAGGATCGATATTGAGTTCATCAATTCGGGGATACACATTATCAACAATAAAGACCGGCATACAGGCACCTTGAAGAATCCTTCGTACTTCGCCCCTGGCGGCTTTATTCCCGGCATAAATGACCGGAATCGCACAACCCAGCGAAGCCAGCAGCCGAACATTGGCCAGAACGGTGTTCCGATCCCCGTAATCCACCCCGCCTGCCAGAAGAATGATGTTGGGTTTGATCCGGGCAATCTCTTCCAGATCGTCTGTGCTGATCAGTCCTGCCGTCGTAAAGGTCACAATGGCTCCGGCACCCAGGGAGGCTTCTTGGGCAGCCCGCAGGGTCATATCCCGGGTCAGCCCATGGACCGTCATGCGAAGGCCGCCGGCTGCCGAAGATGCAGCCATCAGGATAGCACCGGAAGTATCCACTCCCATCCGGGTTTCCAAATCCTTTCGGGCCGTCTCAAGACCTATCATAACATCGCCTTGATTCACCGTAGTCAGTGCCATGCCCTGCCCCATGAAAACAGGTAACTGCCGGGGAGAGGGACTGCCGGGTTTTCCCAGTCCCCCGAATGCACTGAGCTTGGTGATCGTGCTGCCGATATCCGCCACCAACACCTCAGGGTGTTTGAGGATTTGTTTCATACACTTTTTTTATTTTTTCCAAAGCAATCATCTGTTTAGAGCCTGTTTAAAAATTAGGGAATCGAAGTGAAAAAGTGTGAGAGCGAGGACAAATTGTTGCAAATTTGAGGTGAATAGCAAGCCTATTTGCCGAAAATTTACGACAATTTGAACCGCTCTCACGGTTTTGCAGCGG
>JAUUWG010000109.1 GCA_030589165.1 Desulfobacterales bacterium | reverse complement strand
CCTTATGTTTGATTTTTTGGATAAATGGATCCAAGACACAGCGGTTTTCTGGAGGAAAGAGATTTCCCGGTATGCTGAACAGGGTATTACTGTGGTCATGGAAAACGCCGTTGAGTCTGATCCGACGGTTCTGATCGAATTACACGATCGGGTGGATCATGACCATTTCAAGCTATGTCTGGATGTCGGTCATGCTAATCTCTTTTCAAAATTGCCGCTTGCTGCCTGGATCGAAAAAATGGACTCTCGGCTGGTTCATCTGCACATTCACGACAATCTGGGTCGATTGGACGAACATCTCCCTTTGGGAAAGGGAAATATCAAATTCGATGCTATTTTTGAAGCGTTGCACCATGTTGTTCCCGATGTGACTGCATCTTTGGAAGTCGATTCAGATAAAGATACGATCATGGCAAATCTGAGGAAGATGATACAGCGGTATATACGGTAATCCTGTAACTATTATAGCATTGGGTCGTTATTACCGGGCTGTTTATGTCACTTTCAAAAACAACCCATTGAAGCGCGGAAAATCCAATATTTTTCTGAGCTTGACGATCAAGCTGTTACCCACCGCGCCATCGAAATAATCGTGCCATTGTATTTGCGCCTGACCATGGTGCGCACATCGATCCGGATAGCGGTAAAGGGACCCATGGGAATAATTGCCAAAGGGGCCACGGTAAATGGTTGATAATTCATGAAACGCGCTTAAAAATAGGCCGTTTATGAGGCTTAGTGCTTCGATTTGCAATTACAGTGACATATAATTATTGACCAATCCAACATAATTGCTTACTCAGCACTAAGTCCTGAGTGAGTAAATACGTCATCGCATTTACGAATCGATGGACTTAGCACTATCATTTTGGGGGTAAAATGGGCTTTCTAAGACACATATGGGGAATTGCTATTTAATTTAATAATTTCCAAGCAAATGTATTTTCATCATGAGTTTCAATTTGGTCTAAACTCATATAGCTTTTGAAGTCAATAATTTGGATTGACTTCGGTATTGTATCGCGGGGGCCGCCATCAACCACTATAAGGTGTATATTGCCATATAATTCAGTATCCGCAATCCATATCGCTTTTTTGCCTCAAGCAGCCAGTAAAGTCACCTCTGCCTGTGTTTGACAAGTCTTAAAAGAAACTCTTTTTTGTGGCATCGGTGGGTTATTTACCCCGTTAAATGCCCGCCCAATGGAATACGGAATTTATTCCATCGGGGCGAAGCCTATTTATCTGGGGTGTGCCAGACGTGCCCGGGTAGATAATGCCTTTTTGCGCGTGCCATTTAACCATCCTTTGCTTAGAAGGCTAATTTTGACCCCAAAATGAGCCGGCTAAGACCCCTAAAATGGCTTGATTCTATGCTGTTTGTCACATAATGTCAAATGGTTAGCTTGGCCCAACCCCAATTGCCCGACAGATGATGGCGGCGGTGTGCCCAAGGTAGTCTTCGACTTTTCGGATAAAAACGAGCACAGCTAAAATTGAATTCGCAAGAGCGGATCACTCATCCCATTAACCTGCTGCTGCTCTCTCGTATACTTCGATGGCCACGGCCAGATCTAATGGCGCAAACCCGACACTCTCATAAAGGGTGATTTCTTCAGAGTTTTCTCTTCCGGGGTGTTGCTTTTGGACGATATCCCCAAGTTCACAGCTTATGGCCTCTTTGGAGATCAGACCTTTTTCAAACGGAACGATCAGATCGCCGGCATACCTCCAGGCCTCTTGCACTGCATCGGTGACGATCTTATCCGCCCGGAGCACTGTCCGTTCATCGATCTCCTGCATGTGGGCGGTGAAAGAACCAATGGCATTGATATGAGCGCCTGGTTTTATATTAGGTGTTTTTTGAGAATTCTGAACTTAGTTCGCTCCGCTCACAATTGGAATAGTGGAATAATGGAATGATGGAATAATGGGGTTTGGGATGATGGTATATTGGGTTATTGGCAAAGTTCCTCTTGACATGGAAGCATACAGCTAATAAATGGTTAATCTCAGTTTAAAACCAATTCCGCTAAAGACGGGATCTTCGACTTTCCAATATTCCACCATTCCATTATTCCATCACACGAGACAAAAGCTCAGGCCTCGACGAAATATCATTATTTTAAATAAGTTGTACAATTTTCGAGACGTTTAATTATTTGATTGGGGTTGCAATCTGCTGCGGCGGACTATTGGATATTAATTGGGGGGTAATGGGGTGCAATTCACGGCTGTTGGTTAAGTTGTTGTGGGAGGATGTCCGAAATCTCTTATTCATTTATCTGTGCAATCCGTATTTATCCGTGTCCCTTTCGGAACACGCTAAAATCATACGATTTATTTCATCTTTGCTATAAATTTTATCAGATCTTTATCCACATCCGCCGGTAGCTCTGGTGCTTGATAGGTTTCCAGGATCTGCTTGTACTTTTTATTTGCCGCTTCTATGCTTTGGGGAGATCCTGTGGCGTGCCAGCCGTCGTAGTTGTCACGATTGGAGAGGGCGGGTTGATAAAATTCGCTGCGGAAATGTTCAAAGGTATGGTCCTTGTCCAGAAAATGACCGCCGGGACCCGCTTCTTTGATTATATCCAAGCCCAGGGTATCGTCATTGACTTTATAGCCTTTTTTAATCCTTTTTACCATTCCGCACATTTCATCATCGATGATAAATTTCTCATAGGACATACTGTTATAGGATTCCAGGATCCCGGCCGTATGGAGTACGAAATTGATGCCGCTGACCTGAGCCATTAAAAGGCTCATCATGGATTCATAGGCTGCCTGGGCATCGGGTGCCTTGGCATCACAGACCGCACCGCCGCTGCGCGAGGGAAGGTGGTAGAAACGGGCCATCTGGGCGGTTGCAGCCGTATTCATGGCCATTTCAGGAGACCCGATGCTCAGGGCGCCGCTGCGCATTTCAGCGTTGGAGGAAGAGCCGGAAAAAACCACCGGTGCTCCTTCCCGTACCAGCTGCGTTAAAACGATCCCGGCCAGTATTTCTGCGGTTTGCAAAGCCAGGTTGCCGGCCAGCGTTGCCGGCCCTGTTGCCCCGGCAATGGCTAGAGAGGTAACAAGCTGCGGTTGACCGGCTTTCGCATATTCCATAATCGCTCCCAGCATTCTGCTGTCATATTTCAATGGTGTCAGAGAACCCATTATACTGATAAGACAAGGCTTTTCCGCTAATTGCGCTTGGCTGCCGAACAGGATGGATGCCATACGGATACTGTCTCGGGCGCCCTGCTCCCCCATAGCGCTGCCCATGAAACATTTATCGGAATATTTAATGGCGGTATAAAGCATCTGGGCGTGGCGGATTTCATGAGGTACATCGTTGGGCTCGATGACCGTGCCGCTGCAGATATCCTGATTTGTACTGGCTGCGGTCAATTTAACGAAGTTTACGAAGTCTTGCAAAGTTCCTTTTCGTCTGCCGGAATCCAGATCGGTGACAAAAGGCGCCCCGTAGCCGGGAGTAAAAGTGATATGATCACCGCCGATAATGACGTCCTTTGCGGGATTACGTGCATAGAGCCTGAATACGCCGGGCGCCTTTTTAATTTGCTCTTCTACGAACCGGGCAGGGAAGAATACCCGCTCACCGTCGACTTTGGCGCCTCCTTTTTTCAGCACTGCCAGAGCCGGTGGATAGCCAAACTCCACCCCGACTTGCGTCAATATCTGCAAAGCGGTTTCATGAACCTGCTCAACCTGTTCGTTCGTCAACAATTCGTAGGGTTGCATTCGGCATATCCCCCTTTTTTAAAAGCTCACCACGGAAGAGCACAGAATATCACAGAAATAATTATTAAGCGCCTGGAATGCGTATTATACCATATTTTTTTTGAAAACTTATACGATTTCGTTTTCTACGGGTGCAAAGCCGCTGCGGAACCTGTTTTCAACAAATGCCCTTGAAAACATGACTGAAGTAGATAATCCGTCCTTTGGATTACCTCTATATCCCGAAGACGGCTATTATTTTGAAATTATATTCAAGTCAAGCGAAAAGATGAACGCAGTTAGAAAAACCTTCCAAATAAATCACCGATTACCACAATGTTGGAAGCCCTATCCTTAGAAAGAGTGGAACTGAACAAAATTATTACTTGACAAAATATCCATAACATCAGAAACAACGCAGATAAGGTGTTGGAAAATGTGCAAAACCGGTTAATGGTTTCAGAAGAAATCGATGTTTAACCTTCTTCGGGCCTTTGTCGGTCCTTGCCGATTTAATCCGCATTTTAGGATGTCGACCGAATTAGCCCGCGTTTTGGAGGCCCCTTTTTAAATGCTGTGCAGGAGGAAAACGAATCGATGAGTCAAAATATCCCTTTTACCGAAATGGAGGCTGGAATCGTCGGGTGCGGTCGACCGTTTATTAAGATGCACGGCCTGCGCAATGATTTTATTGTCGTGGACGGGCGCCGGCAACCTTACAAGCCGACTTCTGAAGAGATCGTCCGGATCTGCGACCGGCGCGAAGGAGTGGGGGGCGATGAACTGCTGATCGTCGCCCCCCCGCGACACGGATCGGCAGACACCGAGGCATACGCTTTTTTACGGATCTTCAACCCGGATGGGCGCGAAGTAGAGGCTTGCGGGAACGCCAGCCGTTGCATGGGGTGGCTCTTTCTGCAGGAGAGCGGGCGCGAAGAGGTGGTGATCGACACCCTTGGCGGACTGCTAACGTGCCGTCGGGCAGGTGAACATCAGGTGGCAGTAGATATGGGCAAACTGCGAACCGGCTGGCAGGACATTCCCCTGGCACAGGAAATGGATACACTTCATCTCGGGATCGGTGCCGGTCCCCTCCAGGACCCTGTCGGCATGAATATCGGCAATCCCCACGCTGTTTTCTTTGTGGCCGATCTGGATGCCGTTGATCTGACGACCTATGGACCGCAGTTGCAGAAACATCCCCTTTTTCCTGAAGAGGCCAACATCGGTGCAGCGCAGCTTATCAATTCGAAAACCCTTAAACTCTCCGTTTGGGAACGCCCAGGTGCGCTGACAACTGCTTGCGGGACCGGCGCATGTGTAGCCGTAGGCGCGGCCCATCGCCGGGGACTTACGGAAGCAAAGCGCATGACCGTCATCATGCCGGCCGGATCGGTGGAGATCGAGCTGAAAGAGGACGGCGTGGTGGTAATGACCGGTCCGGTAGAGACCTGTTATGCAGGCTATCTTCCGGTACTTGACTGAAATCGGATACCATTACCAAGGCCGTTCGCTCAGGATAGGATGTTATCTTTGTGGCCAAATACATGATGTTCATACTGCCCAGTTGATCGATTACCATGAGTAATAAAAGAAGAGGAGAGAATTTTAAATGAATTCCAGAGAAAGAATGGAGGCGGCCATCAACCTGAAACCGGTGGACCGGGTTCCCAATGCCCCGTTTTATGAAGCCCCGATCTGCACCTATTTCGGTTCCACTTTCACAGCTGCCCTGCTTGAGGATCAGGCCATGGCAGACGCCCACCTGACAGCTTTGGACGAGTTCAAGTTCGACTGGGTCATGGTGGGCATGGGACTCATCGGCGGAATCATCCCGGAATCCATGGGATGCAAAGTCAGTTATCCCGAAGATGCCTTTCCCGTTATCGAGCAGACCGTTGTCGGATCTCCGACCGATATAGACACCGTCGCCAAGTCCAACGTTCACACCGATCAAATGGAACGATTTTTAAAAGGTATCTCTAATCTAAAAAAGAAACTAAATGGGGAAGTGCCCATCGCCTGCGAGTACATTTCGCCCTT
>JAUUWG010000235.1 GCA_030589165.1 Desulfobacterales bacterium | reverse complement strand
ACACAACTTCGCTACTCCGGAATAGGGTTTTAGCGTTGTATGCATTCAAAGGGCATTCGCTTAAAAGGAAAATGAAAATGGAAGAAACCTTACAACAACCAACAAAAAAACCATCGAAAGCGGTGTTTAAGGCGATTATTTTTGCAGCCTTTATTATCGGAGCCATTTTATTGATCCGCTTTACACCGATCAAAAATTATCTTACGGCCGAAGCTCTTGGCCGTTTCCTGGATACCGCCGGACTCTGGGCGCCGCTGGTCTATATTGTAATTTACGTGGTGGGTGTATGTTTGTTTTTGCCAGGCACCCTGTTGACCGGCCTGGGAGCTGCCATATTTGGAGCCTACTGGGGATTTTTATATGTATGGATTGGTGCAATGATCGGTGCCAGCGCTGCCTTCTTTATTGGACGAACTCTGGGAAGGGAATTTGCCGCTTCGCTAATCGGTGACAGGCTGAAAAAATATGACGATGCCATCGAACGAAACGGCTTTGCCACAGTCCTGTACCTTAGGTTAGTCTATTTTCCCTTTACGCCTATGAACTTTGGCATGGGGCTGACCAAGGTCCGATTCTGGGACTATGTTACGGGAACCGGTCTGGGGATTATCGTCGGCACGTTTATCTTCACCTTTTTTATCGGGACGCTGAAAGATGTATGGGCCTCCGGCAACTGGGGAGAGTTGATATCCTTTAAGGTTTTCTTCTCAATAGGACTCTTTATCTTCTCGTTTTTCATTCCCAAAATCATAAAAAAGATAAAGGGCGAGAATTAAAATGGCAATACCATGACGAAAAAGAAAACTGTAAGATTAACCCTTTACCGGTATGCAGGGAAATTTCTTTTTTTCCGCATCAAAAACCGCTGCAATGAGTGTGATATTTCCTACGCAATCCTTCAGAGGCTTATGAACGAACAGCTTCGTGGAAAGCCGGTTTCCCTGCGGATTGTCCCCTGGCTGGATAATTTTTGGAAGGTTATCTGGCGTGGCGGGTGGCATGCCCCTATCCTGACTGTGAACGAAAAGGTGTTTTCTCAGGGCAAAGTGCCAGATATACCAAAACTTTTATCAAAAATCGGGAAAATTTTAAATGATACATCCCTCATACAATTAGGAAAGGCGAAGATTGAAAAAGCATCAAGTCCCGAAGAAGACTCTGAAATTACCGTTTATTTTTCTCCGGCCTGTCCTCATTGCAGACAACTGCTTTCATATCTGGACACCAATGGAATCAAATATTTGGGCAAAGATGTGACGAAAACCGAATCTGCCCGGGAGGATGTAGAAAGACTTACCGGCAGACTGTCCATACCTGTCGTTGTGGTGAAAGGAGAAATCATAAACGGCTTGGACAAAAATCGTCTCAAAAACCTTCTTGGAATTTCAGCAGACGCCGAGAAGATGGTAAAATCAGATTTCCGGAACCTGATTCCCCATTTCACTGATAGCCGGCTCAGTAAAATTTATCAGAATGCCAGAAACGTGCTTGATAAAAACCGGCTTAATGGCTGGACCATGCCGTCGAATCGACTTTATCCCCATCTTTGGAACTGGGATTCAGGGTTTATTTCACGCGGGTATCTTCACTACGATCCTGAAAGAGCATACACCGAACTTCGATCACTTTTCAGGGGACAATGGAGTGACGGCTTTCTTCCGCATATTATTTTCAACCCTGAGTATACCCATCATTTTCCGGGATCGAACTACTGGAAGGCAGATAATTCAGGAAAAGTTCCATCCGGCGTTTTTACTTCAGGTGTCAGCCAGCCCCCTGTACATGCCACCATGATCGTTGCGTCAGCAAAGCTTGATCCTGATAAAGAAAGGACCTTGTCATTCTTAAAGGAAATTTATCCAAAATTAAAAAAACTCCATGATTTCTATCTCACTGAGCGTGACCCGCAA
>JAUUWG010000215.1 GCA_030589165.1 Desulfobacterales bacterium | reverse complement strand
TAATTTGAACAAAAAAATATCCGTTACCGCCAATTCATCACTTTTACCTGACTAAGGCAAATTTTTCCAAATTGGGAGCGAGCGGAGGGAATGAGCGACCGTAGCTCCCTCCCAATTTGGGTGCCAGCGTTTGATCTATTTAAGAGCTCTATATCTTCATCTATTATTGAAGAGAACATGAAACTTCAAAAAAGATTTTCGACAGAGTTCTTGACAAGATGGAACTCATTCTGTATCAAAATAAAGAAACACTGTTTCATATAATGAGACAACAATTCCTATGTTATCCTCCGTGAAAAAAGCACTTGAAGTCTTACAGGTTTTCACAGTGGAAGAGCCAGAACTGAGCCTCACAGAAATCAGCAAACGCCTGATGGCTCATAAAAGTTCCACTTCCAGAATAATGCTTACGTTGGCTTCAGAAGGATTTGTCGAAAAAAATCCTGAAAATAAAAAATACCGTCTCGGTCTGAAAATTATCGATTTGGCAAATCGTGCTTTAAGCCAATTTGATGTAAGAGCCCATGCCGCACTATTAATGAAGAAGTTATCCGACCGACTTGAAGAGATTGTTCATCTATCCGTCCTAGATAAAAACGAATTTTATGGTTTGACGACATTTTGGGATACGGAAAACCCCTAAGAAAAAAAGATTTTTGGGACAGGCTGTGACCCTTCTCTCAGTTTTTTCACTGAAACTTACTGCTGCCTCGGATTTGCAAGATAGTTCAAGGGGTTTGTAGTAAAATGAAACGAGTCGGGTATGAAAATTGTTAATGAACCCACATACACCAAGCATATCACCGGTGAACTAAAACGGTTCGATGATCGCAATACGGGTTTCAGCCGAGGAGCGGTAGAGGGCGACAAATACACCCTCATGCATGACAACAGTGTTTTAAACATCGAGAAGCAAGCTACCGGAAAGACCATACTGGATCATGCCACATGGGTAGCCGGACGGACCGTAGACTACGTGGTTCGGAGAAACCTGTTGGGAAGGGATATCGTTCCTATTTACAATAGAAAATACAGATTGAAGCATCCGGATTCTGCAACAATGACTAAAATCATTAAGGAGAAGGCGCGCTGGATTGGTGCTGATAAGGTCGGAGTGGCAAAACTTAATCCTCTATGGATCTATACACACTGGGGAATCCAAAATGTAACATATTCTAGAGCCGCCGAAGCGGGGGATCCCATAGAAATTCCATCGGAGTATAAGACGGTCATCGTAATGATTCATGAAATGGGATATTCCGCGATCCAACAGTCACCCGGCGTTGAGCCGGAAACTGATATCGGTTACGCAAAAGCATCGTGGTCTGCCAGTTCTCTGGCAACGTTTATCGCCGAATTGGGCTTCAGAGCCATTCCTGCCGTCAATGAGTTGGGGATCAGCATTCCAATGGCCGTGGATGCAGGGTTGGGGGAGATGGGGCGCAGCGGGCAGCTTATTACCAGAGACTATGGTCCGAGGGTGCGGATCAGCAAGGTGTTTACGGATCTTCCGCTCATTCCCGACTCACCAATAGATATTGGTGTTCAGAAATTTTGTGAGAAATGCGCGCTTTGCGCAAAGTATTGCCCGGGACGAGCCCTCATGACCGGCGAAAGGACCGATAGTGCCTGGGATGCATCCAATTCTCCGGGTATGTTGAAATGGCCGATCAAGGCGATGAAATGCTTCGATTTTTGGGTTAAGAACGGAACCCACTGCTCTGTCTGCATCAGGGTTTGCCCCTGGAATAAACGAAGTAACTTGCTGCATAAGATGGTCAGAGCCTTTGCAGAAAGAAATGTCTTAACGAACCTTATCATCCAGGCGGACCAACTGTTGGGATACGGCAAACAGGTTGAGGAATGCAGTAACAAGCAGGATCCTTCAGTAACCGTTATTGATCCCTAATGGGCAAACTGGGCTCAAACCTTTATCTTTGATTTATTAAATTCGAATCCTAAAAGCTGATAGTTGGACCTTTGACAAGATGCATGAACCCTATTCAAATTTACCCGTACTTACATTTTCCATACTTTACGCCTACTTAAGGAAATACCATGAGGAAAATGAAGAGTGACGAGGACGTGAAGAGGGCCGCCCTTAAGAAACTAAGTTGCGGAAGTGAGCCGGCCCGCCAGTAGAACGGCGGGCAAGGGCAAATATTTCCTTTTGACATTTTTCGGGATCAAACCTGGCTTTTGCCTCAATCCCCTCTTCGCCCAAGAAGCCTCTCATACCCGCCCAGCGTTGGCATACCTCCTGATAAATCATCCTTACAGTCCCCCGTGCGGTGCCATTCTGGAAATGAACGATGCAGGCGGCCGGAAGGAAACTGGTCTGGACACTCGATTGTTGGGTGTAT